>JACNJF010000048.1 GCA_014382695.1 Gammaproteobacteria bacterium
GAGCGTTGTTCAATGCATAGGCGCCATGTCTTTCGGCCCATGCCATTTGAGACTCGACAACCTTTTTGAAGAAAGGATCAGAATCAGTAAAGCGTTTAACCACGATATCCCAGGCCTTCAGCTGTTCACTCATAACACTATCGGGGGTGCGGTAAACGTTGACGCCATGATCTTTTTTGAGTGAAACCAGATCCTGTGAGTAGCGTTCCATGGCTTTCCACGCCATATCTGAAGATGCTGCTTCAGCGGCATATTCCAGAATGGCCTGATGTTCTTTCGCCAGAGAGTCAAAACGACGCTTGTTGAAAATAATTTCAAAGCTTTCCTGAGACTGGTGGAAACTGGCCAGGTGGTAATGCTTGGAGACATCCTGCATACCAAAATCTTTATCCGAAGTCGGATTGTTGAATTCGGCTGCGTCGATCAAACCGCTTTTCATGGCCGGCTGGATTTCGCCACCGGGTAACTGGACTACTGACATGCCCATTTCCTGCAGAACATCGGCTGCCAGTCCCACTGTGCGATATTTCAGGCCTTTCAGCTGGGAGCTATCGGTAATATGCTTCTGGAACCAGCCCAGTGGTTGCGCTGGCATGGGGCCGGAGAAGAATCCGACCAGATCCAGTCTGAGCTTTTCATGCATCAGTTCGTAGTACAGTGCTTTACCGCCACCGTATTGAATCCAGCCCATCAATTCGTTAGCCGACCAGCCAAAGCAGGGGCCAGTTCCAAATAAGGAGGCAACCGGACTTTTAGAATACCAGTAGGCGGTAACCAGATGAGCGCCATCCAGAACGCCTTTGTGAACCGCCGTTTGCATCTCTGCAGTTTTAACCACGGCACCAACGCCGAGCAGGTCAATCTTCAGGGAGCCGCCGGACATTTCATTCACGCGTCGCACGTAATCCTCTGCGAACTCGAGGAAAATACCGCCGCCCCAGGCCGCCTGTACTTTAAGCACGACGGGCTTTTTTGAATGTGAGGCAGCAAAGGTTGCGGATGGAGCGGCCATAGCGGCAGCACCCCCGGCAATAGCAGCTGCGCCGGTGGTTAGAAACTTACGACGGGATGTTTTGTTTTCACTCATTATTTTTTCCTCAGATATTGATGATTTTCGTGGTTAACGAATTGCTACCACTGTATTTATTATGGATTTCAGTTAAAGCGTTTTTGAATAAACGATTCATAGACTCAAAGCTTTTCCTGTACGAAGTCTACATGAGAGGTCGTAATATTTACAATCAAAAACCTGAGTAATTCAGCTAATAAAGAATAAAGCCTGTGAGATGGGGGTGTTTATACAGCTGTGACGGCAGATTTAGGCCTGCATATTCCATCAAATTTTATAAGCCTTTTGTTGAAAGGTTTTGTTTTTAAAACAAAAAATAAAATAAACCTGTAGAACAAAGCGCGTATGCCGATGACGACTTTTTTTAGCCCTGATTGAATAATCAGACGGGTTGCGATGAGCTATAAATGGTACGCTTTATGCTTAAACCTGGGCGTGAGCAGCGTCGGTATCAGGCCACCCTGTCGCCTGGTTGTTGATTGTTGAAAATGGCGATCAGATTGTCGATGACCCGAAACCCCATCGCTTCTCTGGTTTCTTCGGTGGCGCTGCCTATATGCGGTAGCAGAAAAGTATTCTCCAGTTTGCGATATTCAGGGTGAATACCATCCGGTTCACCGTTGAAGACATCCAGACCGGCGGCGGCAATTTTTCGATTCTTTAAGGCTTCCACCAGTGCTTCATCATCGATCACTACGCCTCTGGAAGTGTTCACCACGATGGCGTCTGGATGCAATAGTGCAATACGCTGCTTATTCAGCAGGCCACGGGTTTCTGGCGTTGACGGACAATGAATCGATAACACGTCTATCTCCGGCAGCATGCTTTCGACGCTGGCATGGAATATCGCTCCGTGCGCACTATCTTCAGCCAGAGGGTGTCGATTGTGATAATGAATCGTCATGTTAAAACCGCGTGCACGCTGGGCAACGACCTGCCCAACCCTGCCCATGCCGAGTATGCCGAGGCGTTTTCCGGTAATCTGTTTGCCAACCATGAAGGCGGGGCTCCAGTCTTTCCATTGCTGGCTGCGCACCAGTCGCTCACCTTCGCTGGCGCGGCGTGCAGCTCCCAGCATCAGCAGCATGGCAATTTCAGCGGTGGCATCGGACAGTACATCGGGGGTATTGGTCACGATGACTTTTTTCTGTGCCGCCGCCTGCAGATCAACATGATCGACACCAACCGAAAAATTGGTGATGGCCTTTACTCTGGCCGGTAAGCGAGCAATCGTGTCGGCAAAAAATTTTTCGGTATGACAGGGTAGAATCGCATCCACATGCTCTGCCATTTGCAGGATTTCATCCGGCGTGTACAACTGGTCATGCGGATTAAGAATGACTTCAAAATGTTGTTTTAGTTTTTGCTCGACAGTGTCGGGTAACTTGCGGGTGACCAGTACAACGGGTTTTTTAATCATGGTTGTTTACCTTAATTTATGCGCGAAACTGCGCTGCTGGAAAGAGGTGGTAAGCGGTCTAATGATCACCATTCATGCCGTCGACCAATACTAGCAGCATATACAGGCGTTGTACCAATACAAGTCCTTAGCGGCCGCTGGAGTGTAATCTGTTATAAAAGCTGCCTATAATCCATTTTATAAATCAACACCATTCGGAGGTCTCTTGGCTGAACTGACATTACAACAGGCGAATACGCTGATCGAAGCCGTGCTGAAAAGAGCGCGTGCAAAAAAAATGCCGCCCATCGCGGTCGCGGTGCTGGATACGGGGGCTCATCTGAAAGCGCTGCAGCGTGAAGATGGTGTTTCCTTTTTGCGCGTACAGATTGCACAGGCCAAGGCCTGGGGGGCGCTTGGGTTGGGTATAAATTCAGCGCAGATCGCCGAACGCTATACCCAGGATGAACTTCAGCGTGGATTTATCACGGCCCTGAATAGCATGAGTGGGGGGCAGTTGATTCCATTGCCAGGTGGGGTACTGGTACGTTCTGCGGAAGGCGACATTATCGCTGCGGTTGGTGCGGCTGGCGGGGTGTCGAGTGACGATGAAGAATGTGTGATGGCGGGTATTCATGCATCAGGGTTACGATCATGAGTGCAGCTCTGGAGAACTGGCAGACAGGGTTTATCGGGCTAGGTCTGATGGGGCGTCCGATGTGTCTCAATCTACTGCATGCGGGAGCCGAACTGACGGTTTATAACCGGACGCATTCTGTAGCTGAAGCGATGCAGCAGCCACATTTAACGGCGGTGGCGTCAGCCGCTGAGCTGGCGCAACGGGTCAATATCGTGATCCTGATGGTGGCAGATACGGCAGCGGTTGAATCCATTCTGTTTGGCCCGCATGGTTTGTCCAGTACGCTCAGACCGGGGTCGCTGGTGATTGATATGGGTACGACGGCGGTGACCGCCACGCGCCAGTTTGCCGATCGCTTATGTGCCAAACACATTGATTTTATCGATGCCCCGGTTTCCGGTGGAGAGATTGGCGCGATCAATGGGAGTCTGAGTATCATGGCGGGTGGATCAGCCGATGCCATCGCGCGCGCGCAACCGATATTCGATGTGCTTGGTAAGGCCACCATCCATATCGGTGAGGTCGGATGTGGTCAGATCACCAAGGCGGCCAATCAGATCATTGTGGGGCTTAATATTGGTGCGGTTGCAGAAGCACTCACGTTGGCCAGACTGGCCGGTGCCGACCTGGTCAAGGTGCGCGAGGCGCTGATGGGTGGCTTCGCGGCTTCACGCATTCTGGAGGTACATGGCCAGCGAATGATCGATGCAACTTTCCAGCCGGGAGGTAAGGTAACCACTCAGCACAAGGACCTGACTCAGGCGATTGAGCTGGCTGCCGAGTATCGGCAGCAGTTACCGGCCAGCGAGTTAAATCGGGCACTCTACAGTGAGCTGATTGCGCAGGGTCAGGACGAGCTGGATCATAGCGCGTTGATTCTGGCGCTGGAAAAGTACCGGAAAACCTGAACTGGATGCCGTATTGCGCTACGAACTGTGTGCTTGTTGCTTACTCTAAGCATGCTTATACTGCGCTGACCGATTGTTCATCATGCCCTTTAAGCCTGTGCTCCAGGGGCATAAAAAAATACTCCGGAAACCTCTGTGCAAAAGCCCTGGCAAAAAATATTTCAGTTCCTGTATGGCCCGATTTTCGCGGTCCTCGATTTTTTTATGCGTAATTACCGTAGTAATCGTCAACGTCTGGGAATGCTTTTATCGAATAAAAAAGTAGCTTCGGTGTTACAGGGCGCAGCCATCCTGCTATTGATTATCTGGATCTTTATCTTTGTGCTTGCGCCGGAGGAGAGTCGCGACAAGCTGACTGAGGCGGTGCAGCAGGGCTTCGGTGAACTGAAGACACTGCAAAAGTAGTTAACAGCGGGGTCGTGTGGCGTTCGAATGTTCGCGGGTATACAAAGCGGATCTGGCGAGTATGATGATTGCTGTACCTAACGAATGACAATAATGGAGCTTTAATAAAGCTCTGCAGAGGGGAGATAAACATGAGCAAAGAACTCCATCACTACATCAACGGCCAAAAGGTAACCGGTAGCAGCGGCCGTTTTGGTGATATCTATAATCCCGCAACCGGAGCCGTATCGGCCCGGGTACCACTTGCCTCCAGCGCTGAAACGGCTGCCGCGATTGAAGTGGCCGCAAAAGCTTTTCCCGGCTGGCGCGATACACCGCCGCTGAGTCGTGCACGTATCCTGTTCCGCTTCAAGGAGTTGCTGGATGCGCATCTGGACGAACTCGCCGCGCTGGTATCCGCGGAGCATGGCAAGGTGCTCAGCGATGCACGTGGTTCGGTGATTCGCGGCATTGAAGTGGCCGAATTTTCCACCGGCGCGCCGCATCTGTTGAAAGGTTATTTCTCGGAGAATGTCGGGCGCAACGTGGATAGTCATTCGGTGCGTCAGCCCCTTGGCGTTTGCGCCGGGATCACCCCGTTTAATTTCCCCGCCATGGTGCCGATGTGGATGTTTCCGATGGCACTGGCCTGCGGCAATACCTTTATTCTGAAAACCTCTGAAAAAGTCCCTTCCACTGCGTTACGTATTGCCGAATTGCTGACCGAAGCCGGCCTGCCGGATGGTGTATTTAATGTAGTGAATGGTGACAAAGAAGCCGTGGATACGCTGTTGACCCACGCGCAGGTGGCAGCGGTGAGTTTTGTCGGTTCCACCCCGGTGGCGGAATACATCTACCAGACTGCAACCCGGCATGGCAAACGCTGCCAGGCGCTGGGCGGGGCTAAAAATCATATGGTGGTGATGCCAGACGCGGATATGGAACAGGTCGCCGATGCATTGATGGGCGCGGCTTACGGCTCTGCCGGAGAGCGCTGCATGGCGATCTCGGTGGCGGTGGCGGTCGGGGAAGAAACGGCCGATGCGATTATTCAACGCCTGACCCCGCGCGTGCAGGCGCTCAGGGTTGGGCCGGGTAATGATCCAGCTGCTGAGATGGGTCCACTGATCAGTGCTGAACATCTAAAGAAGGTCCGTGGTTATGTCGATCTGGGGGTGGAAGAAGGTGCCGAGCTGGTGGTCGATGGTCGTGGCCTGACAATCAAAGGGCATCAACAGGGGTTTTATCTGGGCGGCTGCCTGTTCGATAAAGTCACCCGTTCGATGCGTATCTATCAGGAAGAAATCTTCGGCCCAGTGTTATGCGTGGTGCGGGTGCCCGATTTCGATACGGCTCTGCAACTGGTGAATGATCACGAATACGGCAATGGCACCGCGATATTTACGCGCGATGGAGATACCGCCCGGGCCTATTCGTCACAGGTCCAGGTGGGTATGGTGGGAGTCAATGTACCGATCCCGGTTCCGATGGCATTCCACAGCTTCGGTGGATGGAAGCGCTCATTGTTTGGCGATATCCATATGCATGGGGTGGAAGGGGTGCATTTCTATACCAAATTGAAGACTGTTACATCACGTTGGCCGACCGGCATCCGTGCGGGTGCAGATTTCCATATGCCAACCATGAAATAAGTCAGAGCAAAAACAAAAACAACAGAACAACTTGAGGACTAACAATGAGCAAAATTGGTTTTATAGGTTTAGGCATTATGGGGTGCCCGATGGCTCAGCATCTACAGGCTGGCGGGCATCAACTGTTTGTACTCAAACACCGCTCCGCATTACCACAGGAATTGCTGGATGGCGGAGCGGTGACCTGCACCAGTGCTAAAGAAGTGGCCCAGAAGGC
Source organism: Gammaproteobacteria bacterium (assembly GCA_014382695.1). GTDB lineage: Bacteria > Pseudomonadota > Gammaproteobacteria > JACNJF01. The sequence continues at coordinate 6,270 of JACNJF010000048.1, forward strand.
GGACATCATCATCGCCATCGTACCGGATACGCCACAGGTGGAGCAGGTACTGTTTGGCGCCGACGGCGTGGCGGCAGGGGTCAGCAGCGGCAAGCTGTTTATCGATATGAGCTCGATCTCTCCAATCGAAACCAAAGCGTTTGCCGCGCGCATGAATGCGCTCGGCTGTGAATATCTGGATGCACCGGTTTCCGGAGGTGAAGTCGGTGCCAAAGCGGCCACCCTGACCATCATGGTGGGGGGCCCACAAACGGCTTTTGATCGCGCCAAACCCCTGTTTCAGCTGATGGGGAAGAATATAACGTTGGTTGGCGAAAGCAATGGTGCCGGGCAAACCTGTAAGGTGGCGAATCAGATTATTGTCGCACTTAATATCGAAGCGGTCGGTGAAGCGCTGTTATTCGCATCCAAAGCCGGGGTCGATCCGGCGCGCGTACGTGAAGCGCTGATGGGTGGATTTGCCAACTCCAAAATACTCGAAGTGCATGGTGAGCGCATGATCAAACGCACCTTCGACCCAGGTTTTCGTATTGGATTGCACCAGAAAGACCTGAATATAGCCTTGAGTGGAGCGCGTGCGTTGGGAATCAGTCTGCCCAATACCGCAAATGCACAGGAACTGTTTAATGCCTGTCAGGGACATGGCCTTGGAGATCAAGACCATTCCGCCATGGTGCGTGCGCTGGAGATTATGGCGAATCACGAGATAAAATAAACTTGAGGACATTGGCCTGCAGTTAGCTCTGCGGGCTGATGGTTTAAAGAGTAGAGACCCCTGCCCGATTAAGGCAGTCCGTTATGACCAGCGATCGATAAACCCTGCCACCACCAGTAATAATCCCAGAATCACAAATGCCGCACCCAGCACCGCCAGACGGGCGATTAGTCCGGAATAGGCTATGCGGTACAATAGCGGACTTTGTATTCGATCCATCAACCAGAACAGGGCCAGAATTACCGCCAGCATGCTGATACCGGCTAGCATTAACGCCATAAAGAACTCCACCGAACTGTAAAGCGGTGTGGCGTCTGTGTCAGCAAGCGAATAACTGAAGAGATGTGCTGTTTCATGCTGGACTAATAAAGAACAACCAGGGTGTCAGGGACAATGCCCGAAGTCATGAGCATAATCCATTCCCTGGTTGTAAGCCAAAATTTACCGTATTCGTTTGTTATCCGTTATTCACTTCCAGCGCAATGCTAAGGTTTTTCAGATAGACACTATTTGCATGTTGCTGATATTCAAATCGACCTGATGCTTTTTAACGAACGGTATTCAACTATAATTAATCGGTGTCTCCATGCGTGATAATGATGAGCTTTTCGGTTAAACCTTTCCTGATTTCCAACACACCGCGCAGTTTTTTACTGGTGTTTTTGCAGTCGTTTGTCCCGACCTTAGTGGTCCTGGCCCTGATGGTGGGTGGGTATTTCTATATTAATTATCTGGATCAGCTGGATAAAACCAAAGCCTATGAAATTGCCAAAACAGAGCTGGGCCATCGCGCGATAGAACAGTTTATTCAAAAGATTACCGCCGATGTCCGCATCCTGGCGGAGTCGGTTACCCTGCAGCGCATGCTACAGAACCCTTCTGCGCAAAATACAGCCGACCTGGCGCAGGAGTTTGAAGCCTTCAGCCGCTATAAGGGTATCTACGACCAGATACGTTTTTTTGATGAAAGCGGTATGGAAGTGGTGCGTGTCAACTATGAATCGGGTCGGGCACTGATAGTCGCCAGGGACAAACTTCAGCAAAAGCATGGGCGTTACTACTTTAAGGATGCTTTCCGGCTGGAACGAGGTCAACTGTATATCTCCCCGCTTGACCTGAATATCGAAAAAAACACTATTCAACGGCCTTATAAACCGATGATCCGGATCGGTACGCCAGTGTTTGATCGGGATGGGCGCAAAAGAGGCGTTGTACTGGTGAATTATCTGGCAGTGAAATACTGCAGCGTTTTGAGCTATTAACGTCCAGTGCTGAAGCTCAGGCCTTTGTGATTAATGCGGAGGGTTACTGGATTGTGGCTGGTGATTCTGCACTGGAATGGGGCTTCATGCTGGATCGCAATAAACGCTTTTCCCTGCTTTTTCCTGAAATCTGGCAACAGTTTCTGAATAACAGCGTGGGTCAGGTTTCAACTGGCGAGCATATCTTTTCGTGGAAAACCGTATACCCCCTGTCCAGTCATGCCATTTCAAGTAGTGGCTCGATCGAGCCCATTGGGCAGAGCAATCAAGTTATTCTGGATCATCAGTATTTCTGGAAGGTTGGTACCCACGTCACTTCGCGAATCGTGCGCAAGTGGCGCGAGCAGGAAGTGTATTCTGCGTTGTCACTTTTTTTAATGATTTCAGTGTTAGCCCTGTTTGGGAACCTTTTACTGGCAAAGTCACGCCTACGTGAGCAGCTGAATCAGAGTGAACTGGCGTCGAGTGAGCGCCTGCTCAATATTATCACCTCAGAACTTGCCGAGGGGCTGATCGTGCTGGACGCAAAAGGCCGTTTAAGAATGATGAACCGGGAAGCTCAGCGCCTGCTGGGCTGGAGCGAAGACGAGTTGGTCGGAAAAGATTTTCATCAGCAGGTTCATCCGCTCAGAGCCTGTAAATCGAAACAGGATTGTGCTCTGTTACTGGCGGCAAACAGAGGGATGATTCAGACGGATGATGATGCGGTGTTTTTTTGTCGTGATGGCAGTTCGCGGGCACTCGCCTATAGCGCAGCGCCGATGCTGATAGACGATCGACAGTCCGGCCTTATTCTGACCTTTCAGGATATTACCGAGCAGAAAAAGGCGAAGGAACAGTTGATCCATCTGGCCACACATGACCCACTGACCGGGTTGTCTAATCGCAGGGCTAGCGAGTTGCGCCTGCAGGAATTATATGATCTGTCTGAGCGTTATAATAAACCGCTATCAGTCTGCATGGTGGATATAGATTACTTCAAGAAGGTGAATGATAGTTATGGTCACCTGGTGGGTGATCTGGTGCTGCGAAGAATTGCAAAATGCTTACTGGATTCGACGCGCCGTGTTGACTGTGCAGGACGTTATGGTGGCGAAGAATTTCTACTAATACTGGCAGAGACATCGGTGCAGGGTGCCTTGCAGCTGGGTGAGCTGTTACGTAAACGGGTAGAGCAATTGCTGATTGAGGTCGAAGGGTTAGAGGATGCATTGTCGGTAACCATCAGCATTGGTGTCGCAGAAAATAACCTGCAATGTAGCAACCCTGATCAATTGATAAAACAGGCTGATGATGCCCTGTACCGGGCCAAAAAGGAAGGTAGAAACCGGGTCTGTGGCTAAACCAAACTCACTTGATATGAAACAATGGTGTCGAATTAATATCCGTGTATATTAATCGCTCAATTTATTATGTAAAAAAAAGGATCTGTGATGAACATACTTCAGGAAAACCAACAGATTGCGGCAACGGGCAAACTGTTAACGACACAGGAGCAGGCAGCCTGTGAAGAAATCGCACAGGGCGAGGCTCCGCATAGTCAACGAGCTCGGGCGCTGTTGATACTCAATCAGCAGGGCACCCCGGCACAGGCGTCGGAGCAAACCGGGTTGTCGGAAACTCAGGTTAAATACTGGCTTGCCAGATTTAGAAAACAGGGCTTGCCGGTTTTAGCTGGTGCGAAGAAAAGGGTTGAGAAATCGTCTGCAGAGCCTGTAGTCGTTAAGGCTGCAGGCCCTGTATCAGGCGAAGCCACAAAAAAAGTAGCAAAAACGAAACCACAAACAAAAATGGAACAGGAGAAAACAATGAAAAAAGAAAAAAAGGTAGCCAGCAAAGAAGACATCAAGAAAGACAAAAAATCGCTTCAAAGTATTGAAAAAGACGCAAAGAAAAAGGCAAAAAAAGCGGCCAAAAAGGTAGCCAAGAAAGCAGCGCTGAAAATTAAAAAGGAATTGAAAGCGGTGCACAAAGCTGAGAAGGATGCAAAGAAGGCCGCCAGAAAGGAAGAAAAAAAGATCAAGAAGGCAGCCAAAAAAGAAGCGAAAAAGCAGAAGACTGCAGTGAAGAAGGTCGAAAAGAAGGCCTCTAAGAAAATCGTAAAGCAGGTTAAAAAAGTCAAAAAGGCAAAGAAAAAAGCCAAAAAAGGCGGAAAAAGTAAAAAATAGAAACGGTCATCAGTCATCAGGTCGGTTCTTGAAGGTATCCCTGACGGTCAGATGTTCTGCTGTCAGGGATGTCGCCGAAGCGTGCGAATAAGCATGATTGGTGAGCATCATCGGCAGTTTGTTGATGGCTTGCACCTTTTACAGGCATTTGCTTTCAATGCTGCACCATAACAAGGCCTGAGCGATTCAGGCCTGCCTGTTTCTGGTGCTTGCAGTTTCCGCTTAAAACACTAAGTGATTGAATTTTAAAGTGGAAACAGGATGTTGGCCTGATAGTTGATATGGATTGGAGGTCCATTCAATTATCAGGAGAGAATCCATGTCAAAAATTCACACCCTTAAAATCACTGCACTGGCGCTGGCCTGTTCGGCCGCATTAAACACGGCGTATGCTGCGGAGACGATTAAGGTCGGTATCCTGCATTCCCTGTCGGGCACCATGGCGATCAGTGAAACCACGCTGAAAGATACCATGCTGATGCTGATCGACGATCAGAATAAGAAGGGCGGTTTGCTGGGAAAGCAGCTTGAGGCTGTGGTGGTTGACCCGGCTTCCAACTGGCCACTGTTTGCAGAGAAAGCCCGTGAGCTCATTTCCAAAGATAAGGTAGCCGCGACTTTTGGCTGTTGGACCTCGGTTTCGCGTAAGTCGGTATTACCGGTGTTTGAAGAACTGAACAGTATTCTGTTCTACCCGGTGCAGTACGAAGGTGAAGAATCCTCTAAAAATGTGTTCTACACCGGTGCCGCGCCAAATCAGCAGGCGATTCCTGCGGTTGATTACCTGATGAATGATATCGGTGTTAAGCGCTGGGTGCTGGCCGGTACCGACTATGTCTACCCTCGTACCACCAACAAGATTCTGGAAGCCTACCTGAAGTCGAAAGGTGTCAAGGGCTCCGATATCATGATCAACTACACCCCGTTTGGTCATTCTGACTGGCAGAGTATCGTTTCTGACATTAAGAAATTCGGTTCGGCCGGTAAGAAAACCGCAGTGGTATCGACCATTAACGGTGATGCTAACGTACCTTTCTACAAGGAACTGGGTAACCAGAGTGTAACGGCTGAAGATATTCCAGTGGTCGCGTTCTCGGTCGGCGAAGAAGAGCTTTCCGGTATCGATACCAAACCTCTGGTCGGTCATCTGGCGGCATGGAACTATTTCATGAGTGTGGATGCACCGGAAAACGATGCCTTCATCGAGCAATGGCAGAAATTCACCAAAAACAGCAAGCGCGTTTCTAACGATCCGATGGAAGCTCATTACATTGGTTTCAAAATGTGGGTCGAAGCGGTTAAGAAAGCCGGGACTACCGATCCTGCCGCAGTTCAGGATGCGATTATCGGTGTAGCGGTGCCAAATCTGACCGGTGGTCTGTCTGCGATGATGCCGAACCATCACATCACCAAGCCGGTACTGATTGGTGAGATTCAGGACGATGGTCAGTTCGAAGTTGTGTGGAAAACCAACGGCCTGGTTCCTGGTGATGCCTGGTCGGATTACCTGCCGGGATCAAAAGATCTCATCGCTGACTGGAGAGCCCCTCTCAGCTGCGGAAATTACAATGTCAAAACGGCCAAGTGCTCAGGCCAGAACTTCTAAACGGTCACAACATCTCAGTTCAGGGCCGGCTCTGGCCGGCCCTGTTTTCTAACCGGAATGGTCATTTCAGCAATTTAGTTTTGGTGCGAAAAGCTTTCCGAATAAAAAAACTCTGATTATGCGTAACATCAATTCATTACTATTTTTAATCTGTTGTCTGCTGTCGAGTACCGCAATGGCAGCATCGAATGTGCTGGATGACGCCTTTGATAAGCTGGCTTCTTCAGATTTCGATGCTAAGGCCCAGGCGATTTCACTGCTGGTGCAGAGTGGGCATGCAGAAACCGAACGCCTGCTGAATGCGATACTGGACGGTGATCTGTATTATCACAAAAAGAATAAAGCGATTGTATTTGTGCAGGAACAGGGCTCTGGCCTGCAGCTGATTGATGCACTGACCGGTGCAGACCTCGGTGTAGAGAGTTCACGTAAGGTCAAGAAAGTAACCATTAATAATCAGTTGCGTAAGCAGCTGAAACTCGAAATCTCAACCCTGCAACTGTCACATCCCGATCCCGCTAACCGCCAGATTGCGGTAGAAAGCCTGATCGGTAAGGCGGATCAGGATGGGATCGATCTACTGATCCGAATTCAACAAACCGAAACCGATCCTAAAGTGCAGGAAGCCATCGATATCGTGATTGCGGTGACCGCTCTGGATGCCGATTCGGTCGAGCAGCAACTGCAGTCGATAGCTTTACTGGACGGGCATCTAAGCCCGCTGGTGCTGAATAAATTAAAAGCCCTGAGTAAAGATGCCGCCGATAAGGAGGTACGTGTGGCGGCAGCCAAAGCAGTACTGAAAATCGAACAGCGGGTGTCGATCTTCGGCTATATCGAAACTCTGTTTTTTGGTCTCAGTCTGGGTTCTATTCTGGCACTGGCAGCGATCGGGCTGGCGATTACCTTCGGCGTGATGGGGGTGATCAATATGGCGCATGGCGAGCTGATCATGATCGGTGCCTATACCACCTATGTGGTTCAACTATTGATGCCGGAGCATATCGGTGCATCGATCCTGGTCTCCATACCGACGGCGTTCATGGTATCGGCTCTGGTCGGTATTGCGATCGAGCGCGGGGTGATCCGTTTTCTGTACGGGCGTCCGCTGGAAACCCTGCTCGCGACCTTTGGTATCAGCCTGGTTCTGCAACAGGCGGTACGCAGTATTTTTTCACCACTCAACCGCTCGGTCGAAACACCGGAGTGGATGAGTGGCTCGATGCAGATCAATTCGCTGCTATCGATCACCTATAACCGCCTGTATATCTTTTTCTTTTGTCTGATCGTGTTCGGTCTGCTGTATCTGGTGATGAAAAAGACATCGCTGGGTCTGCATGTACGCGCCGTTTCGCAGAACCGGGCGATGGCGCGCGCGATGGGGATACGATCGCAATGGGTCGATGCGATGACCTTCGGGCTAGGCTCGGGGATCGCCGGTGTGGCCGGTGTGGCGCTCAGCCAGATCACCAATGTAGGCCCTAATCTGGGGCAGGCTTACATCGTCGATTCGTTCATGGTGGTGGTGTTCGGCGGGGTCGGTAATCTGTTCGGCACCCTGATCAGCGGGCTTTCGCTCGGTGTGGTCGGCAAGTTTCTGGAGCCGGTCACAGGTGCGGTGTTATCCAAGATTCTGGTGCTGATCTTTATCATCCTGTTTATTCAAAAACGGCCCCGGGGCTTATTTCCTCAAAAGGGCAGGGCGGCAGACCAATGATTAGACAATTATTACAAAGCGATACCGGCGGCAAGGTGTTTCTATTGTTGCTGGTGCTGGCAACCGTAGCCATAGCGCTGGGCAATCTGCTGATGCCGCCGGATTCTGTACTGTATGTGCCTACCTATACGGTGACCCTGCTCGGCAAGTATCTGACCTATGCACTACTGGCAATATCGGTCGATCTGGTGTGGGGTTATCTGGGTATCCTGAGCCTCGGCCATGGTGCGTTTTTTGCGCTGGGCGGGTATGCGATGGGGATGTACCTGATGCGTCAGATTGGCGATCGCGGGGTCTACGGCAATCCCGATTTACCGGACTTTATGGTGTTCCTCAACTGGCACGAACTGCCCTGGTTCTGGCTCGGCTTCGATCAGTTCTGGTTTGCCATGATCATGGTGTTGCTGGCACCCGGGCTGCTGGCGTTTGTGTTCGGCTGGTTCGCATTCAAATCGCGCGTTACCGGGGTGTATCTGTCGATCATCACTCAGGCCATGACCTACGCCATGCTGTTGGCCTTTTTCCGTAATGAGATGGGTTTCGGCGGCAATAATGGCTTAACCGATTTTAAGGAATTGTTGGGCTTTTCGCTGCAATCGGATAATGTCCGGGTCGGCCTGTTTATTGCCTCGGCCATCGCGCTGGCGCTGGGTTATCTGTCCTGCCGTTATATCGTAAATTCGAAGCTGGGTCGGGTCAGTGTGGCGATCCGCGACAGCGAAGACCGGGTACGTTTCATGGGTTATCGGGTGGACTATTTCAAACTCTGGGTATTTACCTTTTCCGCGGTGCTGGCGGGTATTGCCGGGGCGTTGTATGTGCCACAGGTGGGAATTATTAATCCGTCCGAATTCTCTCCAATCAACTCGATCGAGATTGTGGTGTGGGTTGCGGTCGGTGGTCGAGCGACCCTGTTCGGTGCGGTACTCGGGGCACTGGTAGTGAACTATGCAAAAACCTATTTCACCGGGGCGTTTCCGGAAGTCTGGCTATTCGGGCTGGGAGCACTGTTTATCCTGGTTACCATCTTCGCGCCGAAAGGCATCATCGGCTCTCTGCGTAAGCTTAACAAGCCTGCGCGCACCGATATAAATCAGACGCTGGAGGTTGAAGTAAAATGAGCGGACTGGATGGATTAAGAAATTTTACCCGTCGTGACCGGGTGTTCAATTTTCTGGTGGATGCGGATGAAATGGTGCCGGATACCTCCAAGGGATACATTCTGTATGTGGAGGATCTGTCGGTCAGTTTCGATGGTTTCAAGGCGATCAATGATCTGAATCTGTATATCCGCGAAGGCGAGTTGCGCTGTATTATCGGCCCTAACGGTGCCGGTAAGACGACCCTGATGGATATCATTACCGGCAAGACAAAACCGGATAAAGGCAGCGTTTTTTTCGGCCAGGATATCGATCTGCTGCAGTTCAGCGAGCCGGAGATTGCGAAGATCGGTATCGGGCGTAAATTCCAGAAGCCGACCGTCTTTGAACAGCTTACTGTGTTTGAGAATCTGGAGCTGGCGATGGCTGCCAACAAGCGTGTCTGGTATACCCTGAGCGCCGTGTTAACGGCCGAACAGATCGACCGTATCGATGAAATACTGGTGCAGGCCGGGCTGATCGAGCTAAAGCTGGTGCCGGCATCGATGCTGTCGCACGGGCAGAAACAGTGGCTCGAAATCGCCATGCTGGTGATGCAGGAACCGCGCCTGCTACTGGTGGACGAGCCGGTTTCCGGGATGACCCATCAGGAGATGGATAAAACCGCAGAGCTGTTACACCAGCTGACGGGTAAACACTCGGTGGTGGTGGTTGAGCACGATATGGACTTTGTGCGTTCTATTGCAACGGATGTCACGGTATTGCATCAGGGCAGTGTACTGGCCGAGGGCAGCATGGATCAGGTGCAGGCGAATCCTGACGTGGTGTCGGTCTATCTGGGAGAATGAAGCGATGTTGAAAATAGAAAAATTAAACCAGTACTACTCGGAAAGCCATACTCTGTGGGATATCGATCTGGAGCTGGAAGAAGCCCGTTGCAACTGTCTGATGGGGCGTAACGGGGTCGGTAAAACCACCCTGTTAAACTGTATTATGGGATTGCAGGCGGTGCGCTCTGGCTCAATTGTGTTCAAGGGGCAGGAGCTGACCCGGATCAATGCAGAAAAGCGTGCCTCGCTGGGCATCGGTTATGTCCCGCAGGGGCGTCAGATCTTTCCATTGCTGAGTGTAAAGGAAAATCTGCAGATCGGGCTGGGTGCGCGTGCCGACAGGGCGAAAGAGATACCGGGCTTCATCTATGATCTGTTTCCGGTATTGAAAGATATGCTGAATCGTCGTGGCGGTGACCTGTCGGGTGGCCAGCAACAGCAGCTGGCGATAGGCCGTGCGCTGGTGGTGGATCCCTCTTTATTGATACTGGATGAGCCAACCGAAGGCATACAGCCGAATATTGTGCAGGAAATAGGTGATATCATCCGCCAGTTGAGTAATGATATCGGCCTGACCGTATTGCTGGTAGAGCAAAAACTACCCATTGTGCGCCGAATCGCAGACAATTTCTCGATACTCGATCGTGGCCGCAAAGTGGCTTCCGGCCAGATTGATGCCTTAAGCGATGAACTGATCAGCCAGTACCTGACGGTTTGAGATGAACAAACTCACCCGGAAATAGTAGCAAAATCAAGACGCATGAATGCCGCAATACCCAGCACCACTAACTGGCAGGCCCTGCTCCAGTTAAGCCTGCGCTACGCCGAGGATAAAACCCGGCTGATTCCACTCAGACGCTACGGGCCACTGTCGGTACAACGCCCGTTCTATCCGGAACGGGAGGTGTGTCATGTCTATCTACTGCATCCACCCGGTGGCGTGGTCGGTGGTGATCAACTCGATCTGCAGATAGAGCTGGAGGCGCGGGCCAAAGCGCTGTTTACCACCCCCGGCGCTAACAAATTTTATCTGAGTGCCGGTGAGTACGCCCGGGTCGAGCAGCAAATAAAGCTACAGGATCAGGCTCAGCTCGAATTTCTGCCACAGGAAAATATCTATTTTCCCGGTGCGCTGGTGAAGGCGAAAACAAGCTTATCGTTGGCTCCCAATAGCAGCGCAATCGTCTGGGAAAAACACTGTTTCGGGCGGCCCGCCAACCAGGAGTTTTTTGCGTCGGGGCAGGTGATTACCGAACTCGAAGTGCGGATTGATGAGCAACCGGTGTTTATCGAAAAGCAGCGTATCGATGCGGCTGAAATAAGACGTGCCAGCGGCCTGCGCCATCATCCGGTCAGTGGTAGCCTGCTGGTTTACAGCCAGTCGTTGAACAAGCCTCTGCTGGAAGCCCTCAGAGCGGTAGAGCCCCGGCAGGGGATCAGTGGATTAACCCAGCCGCTGGACAGCTTGCTGGTGGTGCGATATATGGGTTCCAGTACGGCGGATCTGAATACTTATTTCATTCGCCTGCTGGAGCTGTTGCGTCCGGCACTGCTGGATAGAAAACTTTGTCGCCCGCGCATCTGGAATACCTGATGGCGGCAAAATCACCCCCAACCTCAATACAATAAACAGGCATTGCTATGGAATTATCACCCAGAGAAAAAGATAAGCTGCTACTTTTCACGGCGGCGCTACTGGCAGAAAGGCGCAAAAACAGAGGCCTCAAACTGAACTATCCGGAGGCTATCGCCTTTATCAGTGCAGAGATTATGGAAGGCGCGCGCGACGGTCGAACGGTTGCTGAACTGATGGACTATGGGCGTACCCTGCTAACAGGGGATGATGTGATGGATGGAGTGGCGGAGATGATCCACGATGTACAGGTGGAGGCGACTTTCCCCGATGGCACCAAACTGGTGACGGTGCATGAGCCGATCGTGGCCACCAGAGCGGCCAGCCTGAAAGCCGGTGAAGTGATCACCGAGCCGGGTGATATCGAACTCAATGCCGGGCGTGAAAAAGTTGAAGTTGATGTTGCTAATACCGGTGATCGACCGATTCAGGTCGGATCGCATTACCATTTCTATGAAACCAACAGTGCGTTGCAGTTTGAGCGAGAAAAAACCCGCGGCTTCCGGCTCGATATTGCGGCCGGTACCGCAGTGCGTTTTGAGCCGGGCCAGTCGCGCGTTGTGATGCTGGTTAAGTATGCCGGTGATCGTTTGATCTACGGCTTCAATGCACAGATTATGGGAAAGGTGGAATGAGATGGTGATGATCAGCCGACAGGCGTATGCGGAAATGTATGGCCCAACCACCGGTGACCGGGTTCGCCTCGGTGATACCGAGCTATGGATTCGGGTCGAAGACGATAAAACCGTGTACGGCGATGAGGTTAAGTTCGGTGGCGGTAAGGTGATCCGTGATGGTATGGGGCAGTGCCAGCGTGAATCGAAAGACGTGGTCGACGTCGTCATTACGAATGTGCTGATCGTCGATTACTGGGGCATTATCAAGGCCGATATCGGCATCAAGGATGGTCGTATCAGTGGCATCGGTAAGGCCGGTAATCCGGATACCCAGGCCGGGGTCAATATCGTGGTCGGACCCGGAACCGAAGCGATCGCCGCCGAAGGCCAGATTGTGACCGCTGGTGGTATCGATTCACATATCCACTTTATCTGTCCGCAGCAGGTGGAAGAAGCGCTGATGTCAGGCGTTACCACGATGCTGGGCGGTGGAACCGGGCCGGCGACCGGTACCAATGCAACCACCTGTACACCGGGGCCGTGGAATATCCATCGGATGCTGGAAGCGGCCGATGAACTGCCGATGAATCTGGGTTTTCTGGGTAAGGGCAACGCGAGTCTGCCGGGGGCTCTGGAAGAGCAGGTCAGGGCTGGAGCGATTGGTCTCAAGTTGCATGAAGACTGGGGCACTACACCGGCTTCGATCGATAACTGCCTGTCGGTAGCGGAAGCGATGGATGTGCAGGTCGCGATCCATACCGACACCCTGAATGAATCCGGATTTGTGGAGGATTCATTGAAAGCCATGAAAGGTCGAACTATTCATACCTATCATACCGAAGGTGCGGGTGGCGGGCATGCGCCGGATATCATCAAGGCTGCCGGGTTTAAGCATGTGCTGCCATCCTCCACCAACCCGACCCGTCCGTATACGGTGAATACGGTGGACGAGCATCTGGACATGTTGATGGTGTGTCATCACCTCGACCCGAATATCGCCGAAGATGTCTCCTTTGCCGAATCGCGCATCCGCCGTGAAACCATCGCGGCGGAAGATATCCTGCACGATCTGGGCGCGTTTTCGATGATCGCATCCGATTCCCAGGCGATGGGGCGCGTCGGAGAAGTGATCATCCGTAGCTGGCAAACCGCGCATAAGATGAAAACTCAACGTGGGTCGCTGTCCGGTGACTCTGAGCGTTCTGATAATAACCGGGTGCGTCGCTATATCGCCAAATATACGATTAACCCGGCGATTGCGCACGGCATCTCGCACGAGGTTGGCTCGGTCGAGACGGGCAAGCTGGCCGACCTGGTGTTGTGGAAACCAGCCTTCTTTGGAGTTAAACCGTCGCTGATCATCAAGGGCGGGATGATCAGTGCAGCGCCGATGGGCGATCCGAATGCATCGATTCCTACCCCGCAACCGGTGCATTACCGCAGCATGTTCGGCGCACTCGGCAAGGCGCGCCATCGAACTAGTATGACCTTCATGTCGCAGGCGGCAATTGAGGCCGGCGTCGATACGCAATTACAGTTGCAGTCAAAAATAGGCACGGTAAAAAACTGCCGCAATATCAACAAATCATCCATGCTGCTGAATGATTACCTGCCTGAAATCAGTGTTGATGCGCAGACCTATCAGGTGCGCGCGGATGGCGAGTTGCTGGTGTGTGAACCGGCGTCGGAATTGCCGATGGCGCAAAAATACTTTCTGTTTTGATACCATGCTGAGATTTAATCATATCGTAAAAACGGATGCTGAATGCTTCACCACCCTGACCCTGACGTTTGATCAGCGCGTAAAATCGCGCCAGCGTATCGCGCTCGATAATGGTCGTATCGCCGGGCTATTCCTGCCGCGCGGAACGGTGTTGCAGCACGGGCAAAAAATTCAGGCTGAAACGGGCCAACTGGTTGAGATTATGGCAGCGGTGGAGGCGGTCAGTAGTGTGTATGTCAGTGACGCACTGATGATAGCGCGCAGTTGTTACCATCTTGGCAACCGGCATGTGCCGTTACAGATTGCGGAAGGCTTTATCCGTTATCAGCATGACCACGTACTGGATGACATGATACGCGGTCTGGGACTGGAGGTGACGGTGGAAAAAGAGGCGTTCGAGCCGGAGGCGGGAGCCTATGGTGAGCACAAGCCGGCAGCACATGAGCACCCGCATAGTCATCAGCATGACTGAAAATCCGGTTGCGATGACCCGGCTGTTTCAGTTGATCAGTCCCTCGCTACCGATCGGGGGTTATACCTATTCACAGGGTATCGAGTGGGCGGTGGAGCAGGGCTGGATTAAAACCGAACATGACCTGCAGGAGTGGCTGGGTGGTTTACTGGATACCACCCAGTTGTATTTTGAGTTGCCGTTACTGATACGCATGATGCAGGCCTGGCAAGTGCAGGATCTGGATGCCCTGGCGCACTGGAATAGCTACCTGCTGGCCAGTCGAGAAACGGCTGAGTTGCGCCAGGAAGAGCTAAACCGGGCTCGCGCATTCACCCAGGTGATCCTCTCATTACAACCGAATGCGGCCCCGTTCAGGCAGCAACTGATCCAGTCGCAGCATGCCTGTTTCAGCTTCGCCTGTACCGAATGGGGTGTGAACCAGGAGCAGGCCTGTTACGGCCTGCTGTGGAGCTGGCTGGAGAATCTGACCTTATCCGCGATCAAGATCATTCCGCTCGGGCAGACCGCCGGTCAACAAATTATTTTTAAGCTAAGCGAAAAGTTCCCGCAGATTATCGCTCAGGCGTGCGCCTTGCAGGATGACGATATCGGCGCATCTTCGATGGCGCTCGCGATTGCCAGCAGTCGACACGAAACCCAGTACACCCGATTATTCAGATCATAGGAATTTAATATGTCAGACAAGCAGCCACTTCGAGTGGGGATCGGCGGCCCGGTGGGCTCCGGTAAAACAGCACTGCTGGATCGCCTGTGTAAGGCGATGCGTGAACGCTATCAACTGGCGGTCGTCACTAACGATATCTATACGCGCGAAGATGCCGAGTTTCTGGTGCGCAGTCAGGCGCTCGATGCAGAGCGCATTGTCGGGGTTGAGACCGGAGGTTGTCCGCATACCGCGATCCGGGAGGATGCGTCGATGAATCTGGCGGCGGTGGAGGATCTGGTCACCCGGTTTGGTAATCTGGATGTGGTCTTTATCGAAAGTGGTGGTGATAATCTGTCCGCCACCTTCAGTCCGGAGCTGGCCGATCTGATGATCTATGTGATCGATGTGGCGGAAGGCGAAAAGATTCCGCGTAAGGGGGGGCCGGGGATTACGCGCTCCGATCTACTGGTGATCAATAAGATTGATCTGGCCCCGTATGTGGGGGCGTCACTGGAAGTGATGGAGACGGATACCCGTCGTATGCGCGGTGATAAGCCGTATGTATTCAGTAACCTGAAAGATGGAACGGGCCTGGATGCCATCGTCAACTTCATCATAAAACAGGGGATGCTTTAAGCGTTCCGACACAGAAATGTGGTTTGAGGCTAATTAAGGCTTGAAATTACGACAGAATTGGGCAGTGATAAAGAAATAATAAATTAATCCGGTTTTATCCTGTTCTTGCTATTGACAGGTAGAGACACGGTGTAGAGAATACGCACCTTACTTTAGGAGGGGTTCCCGAGCGGCCAAAGGGGGCAGACTGTAAATCTGCTGGCTCAGCCTTCGGTGGTTCGAATCCACCCCCCTCCACCATATTTTATAGGTTAGGCGGTGTGCGTCTGGTCTGAAGATTAGAAACCACTGGATATAGCTAGTGATGAGCGGCTATAGAAAGTGGTTTTATGCGTAATAGCATTGCGGGTGTCGTATACTGGTATTACCTCAGCCTTCCAAGCTGATGAAGCGGGTTCGATTCCCGCCACCCGCTCCAAATATGAGGGCCCGGTTTAAGGGCTATTGGTATCTGCCCATATAGCTCAGTCGGTAGAGCACTTCCTTGGTAAGGAAGAGGTCACCAGTTCAAATCTGGTTATGGGCTCCAAATTAGCGAAAGCTAGATTGTTTATTATAAATCGGCTGTGATTCGGCCCTAACTACTAGTCGGAGATTTAATCCTATGTCAAAGGAAAAATTCCAAAGAAACAAGCCCCACGTTAACGTAGGGACGATTGG
>JACNJF010000047.1 GCA_014382695.1 Gammaproteobacteria bacterium
TGGCGTAAGAGTTAAAGTCTTCTTCCGGCAGTCCCATCTTGTGCAGGTAGGCTCCGGCTGCGCTATCCAGCATGATGGCATTCGAGGGCGATAGATGATCGGTAGTGATGTTGTCACCGAGTACCGCGAGTGGGCGCATCCCTTGCATCGTACGTTCACCGGCAAGTGCCCCTTCCCAGTAGGGCGGGCGGCGGATGTAGGTACTCTGTGGACGCCAGTCGTAGAGTGGGCTTTTCGCTTCCTCGACCAGGCCGAGGTCAAACATCGGGTTGTAGATCTGGCGGAACATTTCCGGCTTTACACAGGCCGCTACGATAGCATCGATCTCTTCGTCGCTGGGCCAGATGTCTTTGAGGGTAATCGGGTTGCCGTTGCTATCGATCCCGAGCGCATCCCGTTCAATATCGAAGCGCACGGTTCCGGCAATGGCGTAGGCGACCACCAGTGGTGGAGATGCCAGAAAGGCCTGTTTGGCATAGGGATGGATACGGCCATCAAAGTTACGATTGCCGGAAAGAACGGCGGTTGCATACAGATCGCGTTCGATCACTTCCTGCTGGATCTTTGGATCGAGTGCACCACTCATGCCGTTACAGGTGGTGCAGGCGTAGGCCACGATACCGAAGCCGAGTTTTTCCATTTCGGACAGCAGTCCGGCTTCTTCCAGATACAGTTTGGCAACTTTGGAGCCTGGTGCAAACGAAGATTTGACCCAGGGTTTACGGGTCAGTCCGAGTTCGTTGGCTTTGCGCGCGATCAGACCGGCGGCCACCACGTTACGCGGGTTACTGGTATTGGTACAGCTGGTGATCGCGGCAATGATGACCGCACCATCCGGCATTTCACTGGCGTTCTGTTCCCATTTTGCAGCGATGCCACGTGCGGCCAGATCCGCGGTCGGCAGGCGCCGGTGTGGATTGGAGGGGCCTGCCATGTTACGGCATACGCTGGACAGGTCGAATTCCAGTACACGCTCGTATTCGGCGTTTTTCAGGTCGTCGGCCCACAGCCCGGTGAGTTTGGCGTATTGCTCGACCAGTGCAACCTGCTCCGGTTCACGCCCGGTCAGTTTCAGATAATCGATGGTTTGCTCATCGATATAGAACATGCCCGCAGAGGCACCGAACTCCGGCGTCATGTTGGAAATGGTAGCGCGGTCACCGATGGTCAGATTGGCAGCACCTGCGCCGAAGAATTCGAGGTAGGCCGATACCACTTTCTGGTTACGCAGAAACTCGGTGATGGCGAGTACGATATCGGTGGCAGTAATACCCGGCTGACGTCTGCCGATCAATTTCACTCCGATGATGTCGGGCAGGCGCATCATGGAGGGTCTGCCGAGCATCACGGTTTCGGCTTCCAGTCCACCTACGCCGATGGCGATAACGCCCAGAGCATCGATATGCGGAGTATGACTGTCGGTACCGACACAGGTATCCGGATAGGCGACACCATCACGCGCCTGGATCACTGGCGACATCTTTTCCAGATTGATCTGGTGCATGATGCCGTTTCCGGCAGGGATCACATCGACATTCTTGAACGCCGTTTTAGTCCACTCGATAAAGTGAAAACGGTCTTCGTTGCGGCGGTCTTCTATCGCACGATTCTTATCGAAGGCTTCGGGATCGAAACCGGCAAATTCAACAGACAGCGAGTGATCGACGATAAGCTGGGTCGGTACCACCGGATTCACCTTGGCCGGATCGCCACCCTGATCTGCAATCGCATCGCGCAAGCCGGCCAGATCCACCAGCGCGGTCTGGCCCAGAATATCATGACAAACCACGCGGGCCGGATACCACGGAAAATCCAGATCGCGCCTGCGTTCGATCAGCTGTTTCAGCGAATCGGTCAGTACGGCCGGATCACAGCGCCGTACCAACTGCTCCGCCAGAATGCGCGAGGTGTAGGGCAGGCGCTCGTAAGAGCCTGGCTGGATGGCATCGACAGCAGCGCGGGTATCGAAATAATCGAGCGTGCTGCCGGGTAAAGGCTTGCGGTTTGCTGTATTCATGAGTTAACCCTTAGTCGCGTTCCTGTATCGGTTTAAAGACCTGGTTGTCGGGCCCGGTATAGTGCGCAGATGGACGAATGATCTTGCCATCCAGTCTCTGCTCTATCACGTGTGCGGCCCAGCCGGTAGAGCGTGATAATACGAACAACGGGGTAAACATCGCGGTTGGTACACCCATCAACGAGTAGGAAACCGCAGAGTACCAGTCCAGGTTAGGAAACATATTCTTGGCATCGGCCATGACCTGTTCCAGGCGCTCGGCGATGTTATAGGTTTTCATATTGTTAGCGCTTTCGGCCAGGCTTTTGGCGACTTTTTTAATCACCACATTGCGCGGATCGGATACGGTATACACCGGATGGCCAAAGCCGATGATGACTTCCTTATTCGCGACACGTTGACGGATATTGGACTCCGCCGCATCCGGGTTGTTATAGCGCTGCTGAATATCAAAAGCCACCTCGTTGGCACCACCATGCTTGGGGCCGCGCAGGGCACCGATCGCACCGGTGATACAGGAATAGATATCCGAACCGGTGCCGGCGATGACGCGGGCGGCGAAGGTAGAGGCATTGAACTCATGTTCGGCATACAGGTTAAGTGATATATGCATCGCTTTGACCCATTCCTCACTCGGTTTTTCACCATGCAGCAGGTGCAGAAAGTGACCGCCGATCGAGTCATCGTCGGTTTCGGTGTCGATACGCTTGCCATTAATCGTGAAGTGATACCAGTACAGCAGCATGGAGGCAAAGCTGGCGATCAGGCGGTCGGCGATATCTCTGGCACCGGCCGTATTATGATTGTCTTTTTCCGGTAACACGGTACCCATCAATGAACAGCCGGTGCGTAACACATCCATCGGATGAGCGGAGGCGGGAATATGTTCCAGCGCTTTCTGAATCGCATTCGGCAGGCCGCGCATGGCTTTCAGTTTGGCCTTGTAAATTCTCAGTTCGCCTGCGGTCGGCAGGGTGCGGTGGATCAGTAGATGGGCGATCTCTTCAAACTCACAGGTTTCCGCCAGATCCAGAATGTCGTAGCCACGATAATGCAGGTCATTGCCGGTTATGCCGACCGTACACAGGGCGGTATTGCCGGCAATAGTGCCGGACAGGGCCACCGATTTTTTGGCTTTAGGTTTGGTTTGCACTTCAGTCATGGTGAGTTTCTCCCTATTTTGTTTCTGCAGAGAACAGGCTGTCGAGTTTCTGTTCATAGCTGTGATAATCAAGGTATTCGTACAGATCGGCACGGGTCTGCATGGTGTTGACCACGTTAGCCTGGGTGCCTTCTGCGATCAGCTTCTGGTAGACGTTCAATGCAGCGGCATTCGCAGCACGAAACGCAGATAACGGATACAGAGCGATATCCACATTGGCGGAAGCGAGTTGTTCGGTGGTGAATAACGGGGTGGAACCGAACTCAGTGATATTCGCCAGAATCGGGATCTTCACGGCTTCCTTAAACTGCTTATACATTGCCAGCTCGGTAATCGCTTCGGGGAAGATCATATCGGCACCGGCTTCGGCACAGGCGCAGGCTCTATCGATAGCCGATTGCAGGCCTTCGACCGCGAGGGCATCGGTGCGCGCCATGATCACAAAGTCAGGATCGGTTTTGGCATCGACTGCCGCCTTGATACGGTCGACCATTTCACTCAGCGATACGATCGCCTTGTTGGGACGATGGCCGCAACGTTTCTGCTGCACCTGATCTTCCATGTGCACTGCAGCGGCACCTATCTTGGTCATAGCTTTTACGCAGCGCGCGATGTTGAAAGCGCCACCCCAGCCGGTGTCGATATCGACCAGTACCGGCAGGGTCGTCACGTCGGTGATACGGCGTAAATCGGTGAGTACATCTTCCATCGTGGTAATGCCCAGATCGGGGATGCCGCAGGAGCCGGCCGCGACTCCGCCGCCGGAGATATACAGCGATTTGAATCCACTGGCCTGGGCCAGTCTTGCATGATAGGCATTGATCGCGCCTACACACTGTAAAGGTTTTTCGGTTTTGACCAGGTCTCGGAAGATCTTTCCAGGAGAGATTAGGCTCATATTGTTCTCCAATGCTATGCGTTATAAGTCGGAATGTTGAGAAACATCATACTCATATAACAAAAATTTTATTTGACTGTATCCCAATAGTAAGCATTAAAAAGTGCAGCATATTTGTGCGTTAAAAAGGATGATCGATATACACGGGCTCAGGGGGCGACGATAGGGCTAAGACCGTGACGTGCAGCGGATGCGGCAAGACGGCCATCGGCTTTTACTGTTTTGAGGAAGTTATTCACTGTCTGCAGCCATCGGGGATCGTTCTTTGGGACCGCGTAGGCGTAGGGGGTGGGTGCGAGCGGGGTTTCGGGTTCGAGCAGACGCGCCCAGCGCGTGAGTGCGGTCATGCGGCGGCCATACGGGTAGTCCGTCATAAAGGCATCGCCGCGACCACTCTGGATTTCCTGCTCCCTGGCCTTGAAGCTGTTGACCACCGATAGATCGGCTTTTTTCAGATAGTTTCTCATCACCGGTTCCATGTAGGTGCCCTTTTGCACCACAATGATATTGCCCTCCTGATCGAGTTCACTCCAGCGTGTGATGTTGAGGTTGGTCTTCATGCTAACGGCATAGATACCGCTGATTAAATGCGCTGCGGAAAAGTCCATATGCGCTCTACGATCTTCACGGATGGCAACACTATGCATCGCGATGTCGCAGGCATCGTTATTCATGTTTTTAATCAGTTCGGCAAAAGAGCTGTCCACAAAGGTGAGTTTAACCGCGAGCTCGGAGGCCAGTGCGTGAGCCATATCGATATCGATACCCTCGAGTTCTCCGGTGCGCGGATTACGATAGCTGATGGCGAAGTAGTCGGGCCAGATACAGACTTTAATCTCGCCACTTTGGTTTATCCTGTCGAGACGCGAAACAGATGATGCAGAAATGCCGGTGGTGGCGAATAACAGCACGCAAAAAGCGTAAAGGATGGTGGCGGGAAAGGTGTTCACAGTTTGTTCCGGTCTGATAGACAGAGTCTGAAACAATAGCACAGGATGAAATCTTAAAAAAACGGTTGAATAATTTGATCTGCTATATTTCACGCCCGTTACCCAGTATGCTGGCAACAAAATAATTATACGCTGACAGATACAGGCTTGGTTTCTAAATAATAATCATAAAGACGATGCAACAAGCTGATTTTAATATTGAGTCGAAACGGGCTCCGATTCTGTTATGGAGCCTGATCATTTCTCTCGGAGTGACTTCACTGATGGGGATCATGCTCTGGTCTGGTTTCAGACAGGCCGTGGTCGACCGGGAAAATACTGCGAGACTGTATGTCCGCATGGTTGAAAACAGCATCTCTCGCACGATTGAATCGGTAGAGATCAGTCTACTGTCGCTGGCTGAAGAAATTGAAAACAGGTCGAGAGATGAAATAAATTTTGCCGAGCTGCAAAAGCGAGTCAATCAGATCTTACGATTTGCCCCCCATATCCGCCAGATTGTGCTCACCAGTCAGCAGCAGGTACTGCTTGATTCACTCGCCAGCCTGGGCGGCGCTGCGATCGATTTTGAGAAGCTGGGATTATCCCCGCAGTCTAGAAGTTCGCTGTCTTTCGGGATAAACATCGGTCAGCAAATTCCCAGCCGCTTCCTGCCAAGGCTGGATCAGAATCCATCGCTGAGTGACAAACGCTCACATATTCCGCTCGCGCTGGAAGTGGATAATAAGCAGGCCGAAGAAAGTTATGTGCTGCTGGCGGCACTTAATGCGGCTTATTTTGAGGATATTTTTCGTAGTCTGGATCTGCAGCAGCAGGATCATGCGGGACTGTATAAGTATGACGGCAGTGAGCTGATTGCGCCGTGGAATAAGCGCGGGCAGTTTAAGCAGGGTATCAGCCAGTTACTGATGGATGGTCGGGATATGACCGAGCTGAGCCAGCAATGGGGGTTACTACCCGTCACCTATACCGTCATTTGGCTACTCGAAAAATACCCGTTGGCTATCGTGATCTCGGTCAGTCATCGGAGTAGCTTTGATCAATGGCTGGCTAAAAATATACTGCTCATCCTGGGTCTGATGAGCGGCACGCTGGTGATCATTCTTTCGGCGCTGGTGCTGCGTCGGGACTATATAAAAATGGCGCTGTTACAGGAGCAGATCAGCCTGCTGTTTACTGCGGTGCACCAGTCTCCGGTGTCGGTCGTGATTACCGACTCAGTGGGTAATATTGCGTATGTCAATAACCAGTTCGAAGACAGCTCGGGATATTCGATGGCGGAAGTGATCGGGCGTAACCCGCGCCTGTTGAAAACCGGAGAAACTTCTGCACAGGAGTATCAGTATCTGTGGGACATAATTTCAGGCGGTGGAATCTGGTATGGCGATCTACATAACCGGCGCAAGAATGGCACCCTGTACTGGGAGCGGGCAAGAATAGCCGGAGTGAAAAATCAACAGGGTGAAATCATCAACTACATCGCGATCAAGGAAGATATTACCCAGCTGAAACAGGATGAAAAGCAGTTGCGTCTGGCCTCGGCGGTGTTTGAAACTGCAGCAGAAGCGATTGTGGTGACCGATAGCGAAAACTGCATCCAGGTCATCAACCCGGCTTTCAGCCGTATTACCGGTTTCAGTCGGAGTGAAGTGGTGGGTAAAAATCCATCCGTACTGAGTTCGGGCAAGCATGATAAACATTTTTATGACCTCCTGTTCGAGACGCTCAGCAGCAGTGGCAGCTGGGAGGGCGAAATCTGGAACCGACGTAAGAGTGGTGATATCTATCCCGAGTGGTTAAGGATATCGACGATGCGTGATGAATTTGGCAAGCTGGAAGGCTATGTAGCACTGTTCCATGACATCAGTAAGCGTAAAAAGAGCGAAGAACATATCGTTCATCAGGCCAATTACGATGTACTCACCGGGCTGGCCAATCGTAAATTATTTACCGAACGGCTGACCTGGGCACTGGATCGAGCGGATCGTGAACAGGACAGGGTCGCGCTGCTGTTTATTGATCTGGACCGTTTCAAACAGGTAAATGATACGCGTGGACATTCCTTCGGTGATTTACTGCTACAGGAAGTGGCGAATCGACTGCTGATGAATCTGCGCAAAACCGACACCGCCGCGCGGCTCGGGGGTGATGAATTTGCGGTTATTCTGCCGGGTCTGTACAAACTGCAAACGTTGGAAGCGCTGATTGGTAAATTACTGCTCAACCTGTCGCAAACCTATGTACTGGATGGTCATGAAGCCTTTATCTCTGCCAGTATCGGTGTCACTCTGTTCCCGGATGATGGCGATACCCCGGAAATACTGTTGCGCAATGCTGATAGTGCGATGTATCAGGCCAAAGCGAAAGGGCGTAATGATTTTCAGTTTTTTACCCAGGAGATCATGGAGCAGTCGCAAAAGCATGGTGAAATGGAGCAATCACTGCGTAATGCGCTGGAACGGAATGAATTGTATCTAAACTTTCAGCCTATCATCGAAATGTCGAGCGGCAGGATGGTTAGTGCAGAAGCCCTGATTCGCTGGCAACACCCTCAAAAAGGGCTGATTTCGCCCGCCGAATTTATCCCGCTGGCGGAAGAGCTAGGACTGATCCGCCCCATCGGTGAATGGGTGTTAGTTGAAGCCTGTCGCTTTGCGGCAAGCTGGTCTGAGTACTCCAGCTCAGCGCCGCGGGTTGCCGTAAACCTGTCTTCGCGCCAGTTTGAGCGCCAGAATATCGTTGATGTGGTGCAGTCAATATTGCAGCAGACCGGGTTACCCGCTGAGCGCCTGACGCTGGAAATCACCGAAAGCCTGATGGTGGCGACCACCTCTCAGATTGTTGCCCAGCTTAACGGTTTGCGTGAGCTGGGGATTGAAATCTCGATCGATGACTTTGGCACCGGCTACTCGTCGCTCAGCTATCTGAAAAAATTGCCGCTCAGTTGCCTCAAAATCGACCGTTCGTTTGTGATGGATATCACCACGGACCCAGAAGACCGATTGCTGGTTGCAGCAATCCTGTCGATGGCGCAGAGTCTCAATCTGAAAGTTATCGCAGAGGGGGTCGAGACTACCGCACAGGCGGATTTCCTGAAATCTAAAAACTGTCAGTTTGTGCAGGGCTATCTGTATAGCCGGCCATTGTCAAAAGACGATTTTATTACTATCCTGAAGCAGCAATAATGATCACCCAGTTTGGGTAAGTATCAACAATGACTACTCAATATCCACAGTACAAGAGAGGTAACAGCGTGAACAATCATCGTATGAAATTATCTGCACTGACACCGCCGTTGCTGCTGGCAGGCAGCCTGCTGCTGGCAACACAGGTTCAGGCCGCCGCGGGTTATGCGGATGTGGCGCCGATCTTGAATAAAAACTGCGTGCTCTGCCATACTGGAGACGCGGCCCCTCTGGGACTGCGTCTGGACAGCTATGAGGCGATTCGTAAGGGCAGTATCAATGGCGCGGTGGTGATCGCTGGCGATAGCCGAAATAGCAAGCTGATCGGGCGACTTCAGGGCACGATTCAGCCGCGCATGCCGATGACCGGACCGCCATTTCTGAGTGATGCCGATACGGCACTGATTGCCAGCTGGATCGATGCAGGCCTGCAGCCGGCCACGGCCAGTGAGATGGCGACGCTGCCTGTTATGAAGAAGCCAGTGTTACCGGCGCCGGGTGCAACGCTAAGCTATAGCGATGTTGCACCAATCTTTATGCAGCGCTGTGTCAAATGCCATAAAGACAATGGCCTGCTCGGCGCGCCACCGGAAGGCCTGCGCCTGCAAAATTATGCCCAGCTGATTCGAGGTGGTGAGCGCGTCGTGGTGATACCCGGAATCCCTGCATCGAGCGAGTTGATGCGGCGCATTACCGGACAGTCCCGTCCAGCGATGCCTTTCGATGGGCCTCCTTTTCTGAGTGACGATGAAATCCGCGTGATCGGTGACTGGATCAAACAGGGTGCGCGTGATAGCGACGGGCAGCCGGCACCGATACCGGTGGGGGCGCCGGTTCGACTACAGGGTCGACTCACGGGTCTTTGGGCGCTGGATGGACTTCCACTCGAGCTGGCTAACGATGTGCGCATCAAAAAAAGGGTCAGTGTCGGAGATATGGTACGTATCCGCGGCCAGGTGATGCCGAATGGCAGAATCTCGGTAACCCGTATCGAGTCACGTTAAGCCGGGTTATCTGGGGCATGCCCCGGCTCAGGGCCGGGGTATGCCCAGTTTCATACGCCGTTCCCACAGGTTTTTACGGCTGATACCCAGGCGTGCCGAAAGCTCGGTTTCATTCAGGTGTTGCTGATGTTCTTTGACAAACTCCACGAAGTATTCATCGAGTGATAACTCGGCTGAAACGATGGCACTGGTCGGGGTACTCGCAGCCTGTTGCAGCCCCAGATCCTGTGCCGTGATCAGCTGGTCATTGCTCAGTATAATGGAGCGTTCGATGATGTTTTCCAGTTCCCGCACATTGCCCGGCCAGCGGTACTCCTGCAACAGTTTGATTGCACCCTTGTCGAAACGGTAATTCGCGCGCTGTAAGCGGGTCGACAGCGTATGCAGTATCTGTTCCGCCAGCGGCAGAATATCGGCTACCCGTTCGCGTAATGGGGGCAGGGTGATTTCCATCACATTCAGACGGTAATACAGATCCTCGCGGAATAGCTTCTGTTTCACCATCTCCATCAGATTACGATGGGTCGCCGCTATCAGGCGGATATCCACGTATTGCATCTTGTTGGAGCCGACACGTCTGATCTCGCCCTCCTGTAACACGCGTAACAGCTGGGCCTGTGCCTCCGGCGACAGTTCGCCGATTTCATCCAGAAACAGGGTGCCGGAATCGGCTGCGGCAATCAGTCCCTTGCTGCTTTGCAGGGCACCGGTGAACGCGCCTTTTTCATGCCCGAACAGTTCCGATTCGATCAGGTTTTCCGGGATTGACGCACAGTTGATGCTGATCAGTGGCTTGTTGGCGCGCGTACTCTGGGCGTGGATCGCGCGTGCGGTTAATTCCTTGCCGGTGCCGGTTTCACCCAGAATGAGCACTGAAGTCTGGGTCTGTGCCACACGCTGGATACGGTCTTTAACCTGTAGTATCGAGTTACTCTCCCCCATCAGGTTTTTAATCGGGTAACGGCTATCGATTTCACGTTTCATGACGCAGTTTTGCTGTTCCAGGTCACGCCGCTTAAGGATGCGTTGAATGGTCAGCACCATGTCATCATGGTTATACGGTTTGGCGATATAATCCGCGGCACCCTGTTTCATCGCATCGACCGCCGATTGCACCGAGGAATAGCTGGTCATGATCAGTACCGGCACCGATTTGGCCTGTGGAATCAGGCTGGTGCCTTCGGCGCCGGGCAGGCGTAAATCGGCCACGATCAGATCAAACCCCTGTAACCCTTCCCTGATCGCTTCATCCACAGAACCGACTGCAGTCACCGAAAAATCGTTGCGCCTGAGCAGGCGTGACAGGCTGTCACGGATAATGACTTCGTCTTCTACTATTAATATCTCATGCATAATCTGGCCGTATTCGGGTTGCTTTTCAACTGGTTAAAGGCAGGTGGATAATGAAATCGGTGCCCTGCTGCGCATGACTCACGACTTCGATATGTCCGCCGTGTTCCTTGATGATGTTATACGCCAGCGAGAGGCCGAGCCCGGTGCCTTCGCCAGCCTGTTTAGTGGTGAAGAAGGGATCAAAGATCTTGCCGATGATGCTGTCGTCGATGCCATGACCACTGTCACTCACCTTTATCTCTATCGCCTGCTCGGTTTTGTTGTTGCTGATGATGATCTGGGCACCCACCTTCGAAGCATCGCAGGCATTCGACAGTGCAATCACCAGTACCTGTAGCAGCTTCTGGTTATCTGCATACACGCTTAGTTTTTTGCTGCAGTCGTTAATAAACTCGATCTGCTTGCCCTTGTGGCTTAACGACACCAGGCGCAGTGATTCACTAACCAGTTTTCTGATATTCACCTTTTCTGGCGAGTGACCGGGTTCTGCGCCCACGTGGCTATAGCTCAGCAGTGAATGCACAATGGTTGAAATGCGCGCGGTGAGTTTCAGGATATCGTGGATACTTTCCTTGTGTAGCGCCTTATCATCCGGCATGGCCTGGATATCCTGTGCCAGACAGGCGATGCCGGTGACTGGATTGCCAATTTCATGGGCAACCCCGGTGGCAAGGCGACCAATCGATGCGAGTCTTTCACTATGCGCCAGTTCGGCCTCCAGTTTGGAGATTTCAGAGTGGTCTTCCAGCAGCACCACGAAGCCGTGATGATCGTTGTCCGATTTGCCGCTAACCTCCGACATGAACAGGTTCAGAATACTGAACTCGTTGTTAATCTTGATGCGTGCGGAACGTAGTATCGGATTCTCGCCACGGATGAAATTGAGTAGCAATGCAGACCAGGGTGGGCTGAGCTGAGAAAGATCCTTACCCAGTACGCTCTGCTCGTGAAAGCCGGACAGCTTCTCCATTGCGCGGTTCCAGCTGACGATCTGGCGCTCCAGGCTGATGGTGACCACGGCATGCGGCAGGTCATGCAGTACCTGGCGATGGAAGCGCCGTAGTGAATCCAGTTCCCCCGCCATTTCTTTCAGCTCCAGACGCGAGTCCTGCAGACTTTTTTCGACAAACTGGATGGTGTCGGCGATCGCAACGCGTGCAGAGGTATCGACTTCGATCTGGTCGTTGACCACGATACCGGCGAGTACCGGGCCGATCAGGCCGGACAGGTTATGTCGTAGCTGGACACGCAAACGGGCGAAATCGGCGCGATCCAGATTCTCCTGATCGAGCCCGAGATCATTGAGGGCGAGAGCGATCTCCTTGGTGGCAATATCGGTTCCCATGGTTTCCGCCAGACTCAGTTCAAATTGCTGAATCGTGGAGGCATAGGGAATCGCGTAAGAAGAGGACAGGTTATCGCTACAACAGGCATTCGCGACCTTGCGTTCTTCCTCGGATTGCGGCCACAACAGAGAGGCGCTGACGAAAATGGTTGAATTCAGCAACAGGGTCCAGAACGCACTGTCGGTCGAGGACAGCGGAAACATAATGGCTTCAAACAGGGCGTTATTGATCCAGCCCACGCGCGCAAACAGCGGTAGTACCAGAGTGACAATCCACAGCAGTGCACCGGCTATCAGCCCGCTGATAAAGCCTCGACGACTGGCCTTGCGCCAGTACAGCAGGCCCACGATACCGGGCAGAAACTGGGCCACCGCGACAAAAGAAATCAGCCCCAGATCGGTCAGTTCCTGATGGGTTTGCAGATACAGATAAAACGCATAACCGGCCAGAATGATCAGGAAAATAAGCGCACGCTTGCCCCAGATCAGCAGGCTGTAAAGATCGATACTGCTGTGCTGTCGTCCCGGGAAGCTGATCGGCAGCAATAAATGATTCATGCACATCGAGGATAGCGCGATGGTAGTCACGATAATCATCGCGCTCGCCGCTGAGATGCCGCCGATGAAGATAAATATCGGCAGAATAACCGACTGGCTCTGCATCGAAACGCCGAGCACATACAGGTCCGGGCCAAAGCTCAGGTCGAGCGATTGCCCGGCCCACAGAATCGGTGGAATGGAGATATTCAGCAGCAGCAGGAACAGCGGAAAGCCCCAGCTGGCATAGCCCAGATGAGAGGATTTGATGTTTTCCACAAAGATCATCTGGAACTGGCGTGGCAGCAGAAACGCGGCCGAAAAGGACAGCAGCAGCATCATCGCCCAGGGGCCGTCATGGATCGGCGCCATCAGCGCAGCGGTAGCTTCGGTATTGTTGTCGAGCCAGCTGGAGAATCCACTTACCCCATTGAAGATGCCGAATACGGCATACAGACCGACACTCAGCAGGGCCACCAGCTTGACCAGCGATTCGAACGCGATAGCCACCACCAGCCCTTCGTGCTTTTCACGCGGGGTGATATGGCGCGCACCGAACAGGATCGCGAACAGGATCATGGTGAGACAGAAGCCGAGTGACAGGAGCGGGGTTTGCGTGTCACCGGAGAGTATCTGTAAAGAGTCCGTCACTGCCTGGATTTGCAGCGCCATATAGGGCAGCGCACCGGTCAGCATGAACAGGGTGACCAGTATTCCGGCTAACGGACTGTGATAACGGAACGCGAGCAGATCCGCCAGCGAGGACAGTTGATACTCCTTGATCAGCTTCAGGATCGGGCGCAGCAAAACAGGCGACGCGAGGAAGGCAATGGTGACGCCCAGATAGACCGCCAGGAAGGTGTAGCCTTCACGTTCGGCCAGCCCGACACTACCGTAATAACTCCACGAAGTGGCATACACTCCGAGTGACAGGGTGTAGACCAAGGGGTGATTGATGACCGATTCCGGTAGCCATTTTTTTTCTGCGGCGGTAGCGATAATAAACAGTACGCCGAGATACAGCACACTGATCAGAAACAGCTGCCAGACTTCAAATCTCATGATTGCTGACGTGGCGCTGGAGTCGCCAGCTGAGAAAAATAGCGATCGCCCAGATGATGTAGGGGCTATACCACGGGGCCCCCAGATCTGCCCAGATATCGATCAGCGGCGATAAAAACAGTAACAGCAGCAGGATCACCGCGAGTACGGTGAGTTCACTGTCGGAGCTACTCGATTTAAACGGTGGACGGGACATGATTAAGCTTAAGTCTGGTTTAGCTGCATTCAGGGTTAGTTATAACTGTTACAGGAAGACACACAGGGTGTTACTCATGGTAACACCGGGGTTTATGAAATTCGACTGTTAAATTATAAGTATATGATTGTTAGTGTATAAAAAAGGTCTGGCAGTGATTTTGCTGTTATTTAGACAGTGTTACAGAACTCTACTAATAAGCTGTGACCATAATTATTACATTCTAAAAAACAACTATAGCGAAGACGACGGATTGGCAACGGTAGATTGTTATCGATTGCGTGTCGGTTGCTGTAGATAAATCATTGAGGTTTCAAATGAGTACAAAAGATAAATCGAAAGATGAAAGTAGACGTGACTTTTTAAAGGCAACTGCGGCTACTGGTATTGCTGCCAGCTCCCCCATGTTCTTTGTTAAGGATGCGTATGCCGGATCCCATAACATGCCATTCCGGAATAATCCCGGTAGTGCGAAAAGTGTTAAATTCGGCTTTAACGTGCCTCAGTCCGGCGCTTATGCGGACGAGGGTGCGGATGAATTACGCGCCTATAAACTGGCCGTAAAACACCTCAACGGTGAAGGCGATGGCGGCATGATGAACACGATGAAGCCGATGTCACTGAAAGGCAATGGCATCCTTGGCAAGAAGGTCGAATACGTAACCGGTGATACCCAGACCAAATCGGATGCTGCGCGTGCTTCTGCCAAGCGTATGATCGAGAAAGACGGCGTGCTGATGATTACCGGCGGCTCTTCTTCCGGTGTTGCAGTGGCGGTACAGGGCCTGTGCCAGGAAATGGGCGTTATCTTCATGGCTGGTCTGACCCACTCTAACGATACGACCGGTAAGGACAAGCGTCGTTATGGCTTCCGTCATTTCTTTAATGCCTACATGTCTGGCCGTGCGCTGGGCCCGGTACTGAAGAAAGAAATGGGAACCGATCGTAAAGCCTATCACCTGACGGCTGACTATACCTGGGGCTGGACTCAGGAAGAGTCGATCAAGAACACCACCGAAGAACTTGGCTGGCAGACGACCGCAGCGGTTAAAACCCCGGTGGGTGCGGGCGACTTCTCCCAGTACATCACACCGATTCTGAACTCCGGTGCCGATGTGCTGATCCTCAATCATTACGGTAAGGATATGATCAACTCGCTGACTCAGGCGGTGCAGTTTGGTCTGCGTGACAAGCAGGTGAATGGCAAGCAGTTTGAAATCGTGGTGCCGCTGTTCTCACGTCTGATGGCACAGGGTGCTGGCGATAATATCAAGGGTATTCTGGGAACCACTAACTGGAACTGGTCACTTAAGGACAAGGGCTCACAGGCGTTTGTTAAATCCTTCGGTGCTGAGTACGGCTTCCCACCTTCACAGGCTGCGCATACCTGCTATGTACAGGCACTGCTGTATGCAAATGCCTGTGAACAGGCTGGAACGTTCTATCCTCCGCAGGTGATCAAGGCGCTGGAAGGCTTCAACTTTGACGGCATGGGTAACGGTCCTACCGAGTATCGTGCAGAAGATCATCAGTGCTTCAAGGATGTGCTGGTGGTACGTGGTAACCAGAATCCCTCCAGCCAGTTCGACCTGCTGGAAATTGTTCAGGAAGTTCCGCGTTCACAGGTGGAATATCCTGCCTCCATGTTTGGTGGTGAATTAGGACCTTATGTAGTCTAACTGTTGTGCAGGCAGGCCCTATCACAGCACTGTGGTATGGCCTGCCTTGCTCCGTTCTGGTTAACGCAAAACGGAATGAATAACAGCGAGTGGCGCTGCAAAAGCGGACTCATTATTCTTAATTTAACGAGAAGTACATAATTATGGATGCAATCCTGATACAAATACTCAACGGCCTGGATAAAGGTGGCGCTTATGCCCTGATTGCACTGGGCCTGACACTCACTTTCGGTACCCTGGGAGTAGTAAATTTTGCTCATGGTGCATTGTTTATGCTGGGTGCCTTCTGTGCCGTTTCGGTGCAGCAGTTGCTGACCCTGTCGAAGAGCGTCAAAGATGAAAGCATTACCTTCTTCGATGCCTATAAAGATCAGCCCTATCTGGAAATCTGGTGGGGCGATACCGGGACCGCGATCATCGATTATGCCGTCCCCATCTCAATACTGTTCGCGATTCCCATAATGCTGCTGATTGGTGTAGCAATGGAACGCGGCCTGATCAAACATTTTTACAAGCGCAGTCACGCCGAACAGATACTGGTTACCTTTGGCTTTGCCATCGTGGTACAGGAAATCATCAAGGCGTTTTATGGCGCCAACCCTATCCCGACACCTGCACCGGACATAGTTTCCGGCAGCGCTGCGATCGGCGCGATGCTGGGGCTGAGTGAATCTCTGGTTTACCCCTGGTGGCGTCTGATCTATCTGCTATTTGCGGGGGTCGTCATTTTTGCCGTGTTTGCGTTCCTCAAGTACACCACCTTCGGCATGGTGGTGCGAGCCGGTATGGCCGACCGTGAAACGGTCAGCCTGCTCGGCATCAATGTGGAGCGACGATTTACCATCGTGTTCGGTATTGCCACCGTGGTGGCCGGACTGGCAGGCGTGATGTACGCGCCGATACTGCCGCCGGATTACCATATGGGCATGGATTTTCTGGTGCTCTCGTTCGTGGTCGTCGTGGTTGGCGGCATGGGTTCACTGGGAGGTGCTGTAGCCGCAGGCTTCCTGCTCGGTATTTTGCAATCCTTCGCCTCGATGAATGAAATAAAATCGATTTTTCCGGGTATCGATCAGATCATTATCTATCTGGTTGCCGTGGTAATTCTCCTGGTCAGGCCGCGCGGTTTGATGGGGCGTGAAGGCGTAATGGAGGATTGATGATGAAAATATCTTTACAAAACAATGCGGTCGTAATGCTGATTTTTTCAGCAGTGGTTTTAACGGCACCCCTGTGGCTGGCTCCGATCGGTGCTGACTACCCCGATCTACTGCAGAAGTTTGCCATCTTCGGCATCTTCGCCATTGGCTTCAATATTCTGTTTGGCCTCACCGGTTACCTGTCTTTCGGGCATGCGGCGTTCCTCGGGATCGGTTCCTACACCGCGGTGTGGAGTTTTAAACTGTTTACCATGAACGTTCTGCCTGCGGTTATCCTGGGCACCATCATGGCCGGTGTGTTTGCACTCGCGATTGGCTATATCAGTCTGCGTCGTTCGGGCATTTACTTCTCTATCCTGACCCTGGCGTTTGCACAGATGTCCTACAGTCTGGCGTATTCGGTACTGACTCCGATTACCAATGGTGAAACCGGTCTGCAGCTGACCATGAATGATGCACGTGTTATCGATTCGCTGTTCGGTGTTGAGGCCGAAGCCGGTCTGCCTTCGACCAATCTGTTTGGACAGGTGATGAGTGGTTATTCCGGATTTTATTTCTGCGCGGTGATCCTGATTATCGGTTTCTATGTGTCGCTGAAGATCTTCCGTTCACCGTTCGGCCTGAAGCTGACCGCGATTAAATCGAATCAGACGCGGATGAAATACACGGGCTTCAATACCCGTCCCTATCTGCTATCCGCGTTTGTGATCTCCGGTATGTACGCCGGTCTTGCCGGTGCCCTGATGTCGATCACCGACCCACTGGCTGGTGCCGAACGCATGCAGTGGACGGCTTCCGGTGAAGTGGTGCTGATGACGATTCTGGGTGGTGTCGGTACCCTGATCGGACCTTTGCTGGGTGTGGGTATCATCAAGTATTTCGAAAATATCTTCTCCGCCATGAACCCGTCAGCGCTGCATGAAATCTTCAATTTCCTGCCATTATGGCTGGAGAACATTGTTGTCGGTATCACCCGACATTTCGTCGGCGATGGCTGGCATCTAACCCTGGGTGCGATGTTCATGCTGGTGGTTATCTTCCTGCCGGGCGGGGTGATGGAGGGTATCACCAAACTGTTTAATTATATTAAAAAGAAACTCGGCCTGAACCGCGTCGATAGTGAAGATCATGTTTCGGAAGGGGGAGATAGAAAATGAGTTATATCCTGAATATCGAAGGGGTGAATAAAACCTTCGGTGGCTTACATGCGTTGACCGACATTCAGCTAAAGATTGAAAAGGGCACCACGCATGCGATTATCGGCCCCAACGGTGCGGGAAAATCGACCCTGCTCAACTGCTGTATCGGTCGTCTGATTCCGGATAGCGGAACCGTCAACTTTAATGGTCACAATATGATCGGTATGCAGCCGCATGATATCAATCATGCTGGCATGGTGCGCGTGTTCCAGACCCCGGAGATTTTTCCTGAGCTGACGCTGTTACAGAATGTAATTATTCCGGCACTGGCCAAGCGCGATGGTACCTTCAAGTTCAATCCGTTCCGCAGTCTGGCGAAAGAAACCGAACTGGAGGACCAGGCGATGGCGGCTCTGGCCGATGTCGGGCTGGAGAAATACTACGATCAGCACGCTGGCAGTATTTCACGCGGTGACAAACGTCGACTGGAACTGGCGATGGGACTGATTCAGCAACCCAGCCTGTTGTTGCTGGATGAACCGACCGCAGGTATGGCGCGGCATGACACCAACAAGACCATCGATCTGCTGAAGAAGATCAAGGAACGCGGAATGACCAAGGTTATCATCGAGCATGATATGCACGTGGTGTTCAGTCTGGCGGATAAAATCAGTGTACTGGCGCAGGGCTGTATCATCGCCACCGGTACGCCGGATGAAATCCGTAACAGTGCCAAAGTAAAAGAAGCCTATCTGGGAGAATCCGAAGATGAGTGATAGATTGATCGATGAAATAAAGGTGCGTGACCGCGTCAAACCGGTTCTCAACCAGGGCTCATCACCGTCCTTTTTCTCGTGCTGGGATATGCACTCGTATTACGGTGAAAGCTATATCGTGCAAGGAGTCAGCTTTGATATCCGTGAAGGCGAAGTGGTTGCATTGCTGGGGCGTAATGGTGCCGGTAAAACCTCAACCCTGCGTTCCATTGCACGGGTCGATAGCCCCCAGGTTACACATGGTGAAATCTGGCTTGATCACAAACCGTTGCACAAGATGGCGGCACACGATGCAGCCATGAACGGGGTTGCTCTGGTGCCGGAAGACCGCCGCATCATTGCCGGTCTGACGGTGGAAGAAAACCTGCAACTGGCACAGATAGCGCCGCCCATCGGCTGGACCATCGAGCGTATCTACGAGCATTTTCCACGCCTGGCGGAACGTCGTAACCAGATGGGAACCACGCTGTCCGGTGGTGAGCAGCAGATGCTGGCAGTCGCGCGTGCTCTGGCACGCGACATCAAACTGCTGCTGCTGGATGAGCCCTATGAAGGACTCGCTCCGGTCATCGTGCAGGAGATTGCGAATATCGTCGATAGCATTAAAAAATACGGCATCACCACTATCATCGTGGAACAGAATGCGGTTGCAGCATTACGTCTGGCCGATCGAGCGCTGATTCTGGATATGGGCAATATCGTATTCGATGGCACCGCTCAGGAAGTGCTGGATAACGAAGAGCTACGCCACGAATATCTGGCGATCTAGTTATTCCTGAAACCACGCTACGGGTTGCTGCTGTAGCGTTTTATTACCACGTAGACGATTGCCGTGGTTTCCACGGTATTCGTCTATTGTCAGGAGAGTCCCGTTGGCGATCAAAGATATTCTGGTGTTTCTGGATGATGGAGTCTCCAACGTCGAACGGGTGCAGGTGGCCTTCTGTCTGGCAAAAACGCACAACGCAAAATTGACCGGCGCAACCCTCGCATCGATGAAACCGATGCATGCCAAAGTGAGTGATGACAAGGCTATCGCACGCATGGGTGAAAAGCTGTCGAACAAGCTGGTGGAAGACTTCCAGCGCGATGCGCAACTGCAGGGGCTGAGCGTTAACACACTGATCATCTTCGGCGATGCGCACACCAGCGCTCAGAAAATGTCACACTACGCACGTAACTATGATCTGGTCATCCTGCGTCAGCCCAATCCGGCACGTGATCATTATGACCGTCTGAATATGTTTTCACAGAAGGTGATGCTGCTGAGTGGTCGACCGATTCTGTTCATGCCGTATATCGGCGCACGTAAACTACCGTTTGAGAAAGCACTCATTGCATGGGATGGCACCCCGGCCGCCACGCGCGCGGTGCATGATGCCATACCGCTACTGTCCAGCCTGAAAGAGGTAGTTATTCTGGTGGTTGAAAGTATCAAGCAGATTCATAGTAAGAAAGATGTGCTGGTAGAAGGGCTGGCGGCTCATCTTGCCAATCACGATGTGAAGGCACGTATTACCCGGGTAAGACCCGGTATTAACGATGTGTCGGGCGTTATCCTCAATCAAATTTCGGAGAACGCTATCGATCTACTGGTGATCGGAGGCTATGGAACGCCAACCTTCAAACAGAAAATTTTCGGTGGCGTGAGTCGCAGCATGCTTAACTCGATGATCGTTCCGGTATTGATGTCGCATTAGCGCTTCAGGCTGATTTCTGGTTTGTGTTCAGGGTTTATCTTCTATTCGGGCTTAACAACCCTTTGCCTCGCCAAACCCTGGTAATTTTAGTTGATGCCTGACTGAGAGCTAACGTCTGTTACATCGCGCGAGCGCAGTCGCTGGTTATGCATTAGTTACCATGCTTTGAAGTTTGTTTACCGTATTGAGGTTTCTTCCTGTTGCTGGTGTACCTAAACAGGATTCAATATTTGCTACTAACTTTGACCGACCAATACCGTCTGGTGCATGCAGGTAGAAAACCTTACCTTTAATAAAATATTCTTCAGAATCTGACTTTAACTTTTTTAATTTTACGTTGTCAATTTTTGGGGTGTATTTGCAAAAGAATAAATGTATTGCTTTTCCTTCTTGAGAGCTAAATGGATTGTTTTTGACTGAGGTAATAAATTCGTTAACTGCAAGTGAAAGCACTTCAGGTTTAAAACCAAAGTTACAATGAATTAAAGTACCTATATTATTTTCGGGGTTAATTTGACTGTTAAGTACCAGATTACCGCTTTGAATATAGGTCTTTATATCCTCGTAATTATTGTCCGCAAGAACAGCGGCGAGTTGTTTCATTGGGAGCATATTTTTCCCTCCCACATTGATGCCCCTGAATAACACTACATAGGTTTTCATGTCCTTTCCTTAATTGTACATAAAGTTCGAGTTAAGTGGTCGCAACCAGGAGCAGGTCACAACTTAATCGATTTGTTCTGCATACTGTCAGCACAACATCGTGTCTAGTGTGATCCACAATTTCAGCCCAGTCAGAATCATCATCTTTTGATTGCTGCAAGAAAGATGATTGCGATGAGCTCCAGAAACTTGCTTTATGCAACTCAACATTAGTAGGCAATGGAGAGTTTTGCTTAATGAAATCCTGAATAGCCAGGTTTGAGCCATCTTGTCCCAATTGCTCAAACAGGCACTCTAAAGAATGGTTATGTATGCTCATCATTATTTTCTCTCGTATTCAATGCATAACGAAGCTGCAGGAAAGGCCCGCAGAGGGACGTGATTCCATTCAGCTGATGACTGCTTTTTATATCGATCACTTTGACGCTTTTCTGGATTAAATTCAATTGTTTGAGCAGTTGAATGCTTTACTAGTCAAACAGTGGAAATATATAGACGTCTCCCTGTCGTTAACGTTTAGGATCCCTAATACTAAGGTTGCGGACATTCATCAATTGACAGCCCAGTGCCTGTTTTAATTACTGGCAGCCAGCGCTTCATCCAGGCCATAGCGAAGCGTTTCGGTATTTGGAGGCAGGTGTATGGTGCGAACGTATGTGCCTTTTGCCGAATAAAGCATCACCGTGCCATTGATAGAGTTATGACGTTTAGCAAACTGGTTACCTTGCGGAGTGCCAAGATCAGCAATAAGAAACTCGACACGATCAATATAGTCATCACGCAAGGCATCCATAATCTTCATGACGTCCATGCCACCCGTAGAATTGATATCATAAGCTAGCACGAGTGCGGGTCGACCATTGCCAACACGCGTCAGGTCGGTGGAATATGAAACACTTGGCAGTTGGCTTACGATCAAGGCAACCAGAGCAGCGAAGAAAAACAGGTATATCAGTCTTTTTTTCCATACGGGAAGGCCTGTGCCTGGTTCGAGTTGCATCGTTCTTTTCTCCACGAAAAATTATAAAATCAGATTCTGACTGGCAGACTATACGCGGAAGTGGTGTTAATAGAAATTGGATCTAGTTAG
>JACNJF010000094.1 GCA_014382695.1 Gammaproteobacteria bacterium
ATAATCCCACTCCCGATCGCCACGGCGCCCGCCACATGAAACCAGTGCAGCTGCTCACCGAGAAACAGCATCGCCATCACGGTTCCGAACACTGGCATCAGATGGATAAACTGCCCGGCGGTTCCAGCACCTACGATATTCACCCCCTGATTCCAGCACAGAAAAGCAAAGATGGATGCAAACAGCGCAACGTAGGCGATCGCCATCAGATTCGCGCTATTCACCACAAAGGCCGGTTCGTTGAACCAGTTAAACCAGTACAACGGGCTCAGCATCAGCACCCCAACAATCATGGTAAAACCGAGGAATGCCATCGAGCCTAGTTCGGGGGGACGCCAGCGCAGGCTGATCGAGTAAACCGCCCACACCAGAGCAGCCAGCAGTATCCATAAGTCACCCTGGTTTAGCTCCAGAGCCAGTAGCTTATCCAGCTCTCCCCGACTCACCAGCAGCAATACTCCCGCGCTGGAGATGAGTATCCCCAGCAGTTTGAGTACACTGATTGGCGTTCCTGGAATAATGCGCGATAACAGAATAATCAGGATCGGGATAAAGCTGTTGATCAGCAATCCATTGGTGGCGCTGGTTTGCTGCAAGCCAATATAAGACAGGGTATTGAAGCCGGCGACCCCGAAGCCACTCATAAATATCAGTGGCACAAGATTCACTCGGATGATGGGCCATTGTGTCAGCAGAGGTTTTATAATAAACGGAAAGATCAGCAGCAGTGCTGTAACCCAGCGTAGATAGGAAATAGTGATCGGTGCAATCTCACCCGCAAAGGCACGCCCGATCACATAGTTGCCTGACCAGAACAGAGCCGAGCCGGACAGCATCAGGTAAGCCCAGTTTTTAGACATGGTTAATTTCAGCATCCAGAACAGATTGCTCGATAGCCGTCAGCGCTTCCAGTTGCAGACGGGTGACGGGCTTATTCCTCGGAAGGTAGCTTCAGATCATTCTCAAAAGAATTTTCTTCCAGATTATGGCGCGAACCTTTTTTCTGCTCTCCGCCAAAATTGATTTTCCACTCCAGATTGCTACTCGAATCGGCATAGGTTAAGGCATTCTTGATCGAAATCCGGTCTGATTTATACAGGTCATACAGCGACTGATCGAAGGTCTGCATACCCACCGTGTCACCTTTTTCCATCACCGTCTTGATCTCATTGAAATTGCCGTCTCTGAGCAATTCGGAAATATACGGCGAATTGATCATGACCTCGACCACACAGGCCAGCTTGCCGCCCATCGCGGGTACCAGTCGCTGCGAGATAACTGCTCGCAGATTGAGCGACAGATCCATCAGCAACTGTGCACGATTGTCGGTCGGAAACATATTCATAATACGGTCCATTGCCTGATTTGAGTTGACCGCATGCAGGGTGGTCAGGCACAGATGTCCGGTATCCGCAAAGTTGATCGCTGCCTGCATGGTTTCACGGTCCCGCGCTTCCCCGATCATGATCACTTCGGGCGCTTCACGTAAAGCTTCACGCAGCGAATTTTCGTAAGACAGGGTATCGATCCCGACCTCACGCTGAGACACGATCGATTTACCGTGTCGAAACACAAATTCGATCGGGTCTTCGATGGTCAGGATATGCCCACCCCGGATCTGGTTACGGTAATTGATCATCGACGCGAGGGTGGTCGATTTACCCGAACCGGTAGAGCCGACCACCAGTACCAGACCATTTTTTTCCATGATGATTTTTTTCAGAACCTGTGGCAGACCGAGTTCATCCAGCCCCGGAATGATCCATTTGATGTATCGGATCACCATCGACACTTCCGAACGCTGCACGTAGACATTGACCCGGAAGCGCCCCACGTCGAGCAGGGTAAAACCCAGATTCAACTCCCGGTTAACTTCGAAATCCATCACCTGTTCATCGGTCAGCAGGCTGAAAGCCAGTTTCTGTACCTGACCGGGCTTGAGCGGGTTTTTGGCAATCGCACTGGTTTGCCCGCTCACCTTCATATTGGGTGGCGCACCGGTAATAAAAAACAGATCCGACGCCTGTTTTTCCACCATGATTTTCAGATAGGGTTCGAGTAACTTGGTGGTTGGCTCTCTGCTCATTATATTTCTCGCACTGGATCAGTCACTGCTTGTCGGCCTGCACTGTGGAACGCTAACAGGTACAGCAGCATTAAATGAGTCCGTTATAATTATCATCGTCGTTGTCTTCCAGCTCAAAATCATCGCGGTGATCGGTAACCAGACCGGTTTTACGGGCGGTATTACTTTCCAGCTTGATTTTAAGGCGCAGGTCATTGACCGAATCCGCATTTCTCAGTGCATCTTCAAAGGTGATCTTGCGCGTTTCATACAGATCGAACAGCGCCTGATCAAAGGTCTGCATACCCTGCTCCCTCGACTTGGAGATCAGGGTTTTCATTTCATGCACTTCCCCCTTGAAAATCAGATCCTGCATGAGCGGGGTATTGATCATTATTTCGACCGCCGGGATTCGTCCCACACCATCGATGCGAGGAATCAGACGTTGCGAGATCAGCGCCTTCAGGTTCAGCGACAGATCCATCAGCAATTGCTGGCGGCGTTCTTCCGGAAAAAAGTTGATGATACGATCGAGCGCCTGGTTGGTGCTGTTGGCATGCAGCGTGGAAAGACACAGATGTCCGGTTTCGGCAAACGCAATCGCATGATCCATCGCTTCACGATCACGGATCTCACCGATCAGGATCACATCGGGAGCCTGGCGCAGAGTGTTTTTGAGCGCGATTTCATAGCTGTCGGTATCCACCCCGACTTCGCGCTGGGTGACCAGACAGTTGCGGTGTTCATGCACGAATTCGACCGGATCTTCGATGGTAATGATATGTCCGTAACTGTTACGGTTTCGATAATCCACCATCGACGCCAGTGAAGTCGATTTACCGGAACCGGTACCGCCGACGAAGATGACCAGACCACGTTTGGTCATGGTAATGTCCTTCAGCGTAGCGGGTAGATTGAGCTCTTCAAAACTGGGAATATCGGAATTGATGATACGCAGCACCAGTCCGCTACTGCCGCGCTGAACGAAGGCATTTACACGAAAACGGGCCACCCCGGGCAGCGCGATCGAGAAGTTACATTCCTGGCTTTTTTCAAACTCGGAAACCTGCTTGTCGTTCATGATCGAACGCGCCAGCATCTGCGTATGCGAGGGTGCCAGCACCTGCTTGGAGACCGTATTGATCTTGCCATCCACCTTGATCGCCGGTGGAGATCCGGTGGTGATGAACAAATCCGAACCACCCTTGCTGACCATCATACGTAACAGGTCATGCATAAAACCAATTGCCTTATTTCTATCCATTTATTCTCTGCCTAAAAGTATTGCCCGAGTGATTAGTTATTTTAAAGTGCATCAGGGTTTGCTGCTTTTCTCCTGGCTTCTTCTTTCGCCACCAGCCCCTGAGCCAACAGCTTTTTTAAATTTTGATCGAGTGTCTGCATACCCACATTCTGCCCGGTCTGGATGGCTGAATACATCTGCGCGACCTTATCTTCACGGATCAGGTTACGGATCGCCGGAGTGCCGATCATGATTTCATGCGCAGCCACACGGCCGCCACCGATTTTTTTCAGCAGGGTCTGCGAAATAACCGCTTTCAGGGACTCGGATAACATCGAGCGCACCATCGATTTTTCTGCTGCCGGAAACACATCCACGATACGGTCAATGGTTTTGGCCGCCGAACTGGTGTGCAGGGTGCCAAACACCAGATGGCCTGTTTCAGCCGCTGACAGCGCCAGACGGATGGTTTCCAGGTCACGCATCTCGCCCACCAGAATGGTATCGGGATCTTCACGCAGGGCTGAACGCAGCGCTTCGTTGAAGCCCAGTGTATCCCGATGCACTTCACGCTGGTTAACCAGGCATTTCTTGCTCTGGTGCACAAATTCGATGGGGTCTTCCACCGTCAGGATATGCCCGTACTCGGAATCGTTCTTGTAATCGACCATCGCTGCCAATGTGGTTGACTTACCAGAACCGGTCGGCCCGGTCACCAGTACGATGCCGCGTGGGTACTCGGAAATCTCCTTGAATATGGAAGGTGCTCCCAGATCCTCCAGTGACAGTATCTTCGAGGGAATGGTACGAAATACCCCGCCCGCGCCACGATTATGGTTGAAGGCATTTACCCGGAAACGGGCCAGACCCGGAATCTCAAACGAAAAGTCGGTTTCCAGAAACTCTTCATAATCTTTGCGCTGCTTATCACTCATGATGTCGTAGAGCATGTCATGAACCTGTTTATGGTCCATGTCCGGCACGTTGATGCGGCGAATATCACCGTCTACACGAATCATCGGCGGCAGTCCTGCGGACAGATGTAAATCTGAAGCACCCTGTTTAACGCCAAAGGCAAGAAGTTGAGCTATGTCCATAATGTTCTCGGTCGGTGAGTATTAGTTATTAGCCAGATTAGTGTTATATTCGTTTTTATAATGATTTGAAAGCTAAATTCAACAGGGCTTGAAATCAGCTTCTATTCGGCCCGTTTAGTCTGAGACTATAGCAAAACCTATGCACAACATCGAAAAAAATCTTGCGCTGATTCAACAAAAGATTGAACTCACGGCCCGCCAGTTCCAACGTGATCCGCAATCCATAACCCTGCTCGCGGTGAGTAAAACCAAACCGGTATCCGATATCCAGACCGCCCTGCGCTGCGGCCAGCATGATTTCGGCGAAAGCTATCTACAGGAAGCCGAACACAAAATAAGCGCACTCGATGGCAACCCGATTGTGTGGCATTACATCGGCTCCATCCAGTCCAACAAAACCCGAAAAATCAGTGCGCTTTTTGACTGGGTACACAGCGTTGAGCGCTTCAAAATTGCGCGCCAGTTAGATGCGCACCGTCCGCTCCATAAAGCACCGCTGAATATCCTGTTACAGGTCAATATCGATAATGAAGCCAGCAAGTCCGGCATTCCGGTGCATGAAGTCAGCACTCTGGCAGAAAAGATAGAACAGCTGCCACGCGTTCGCTTACGCGGCCTGATGGCGATTCCAGCAATACATACGGATCCACAGCAACAGCGTGAACCCTACCGAAAGATGCAGCAGGCATTCATTGAACTGCAACGACGACATCCTCAATGCGACACCCTGTCGATGGGAATGAGCGACGATATGCAGGCCGCCATTGCAGAAGGCTCCACACTGGTTAGAATAGGCACTGCCATTTTCGGCCCACGACTTTAATTCAAAATAATTTATACCTGAGAAATGACTCAAAACATGCAAGCAACACTCTGTTTTATCGGGGCCGGCAACATGGCCACCAGCCTGATCGGTGGCCTGATCGCCAATCAGTACCCGGCACAGAATATCATCGCCAATGATATCGATTCGCTAAAACTGGATGCCCTGCAGCAGCAGTTCTCGATACGCACCGAGAACCAACTGCACGCTGCCGTGGCCAACGCCGATATCGTCATCCTGTCGGTAAAACCACAGGTATTGCAACAGGTGTGCCGGGCACTGGCACTGGCCATGCCTGCCAACAAACCAAAAACCCTGTTCATCAGCATAGCCGCTGGTGTGCGCGCGACGGATATCAACCGCTGGCTGGGTGGTGATCTGGCCGTGGTTCGCTGCATGCCCAACACTCCCGCACTGGTCGGACTCGGAGCCTCGGCGCTGTTTGCGAACGATGCGGTTAGCGACCTACAAAAACAGCAGGCCGAACAGATCATGCAAAGCACCGGGGTTACGGTATGGGTAAACCCCGAATCTCAACTGGATGCCGTGACCGCCATTTCCGGCAGTGGCCCTGCCTACTTTTTTCTGTTTATCGAAGCGCTGCAAAACGCGGCGATTGAACTCGGCCTGAATCCACAAACCGCCGCCCTGCTGGCACGCCAGACCGCACTCGGTGCCGCCACCATGGCGCTCGGTCAGGACGTCGCCAGATTGCGTCAGCAGGTCACCTCAAAAGGCGGCACCACCGCACAGGCGATCGCCAGCTTTGAGTCC
Source organism: Gammaproteobacteria bacterium (assembly GCA_014382695.1). Taxonomy (GTDB): domain Bacteria; phylum Pseudomonadota; class Gammaproteobacteria; genus JACNJF01. The sequence goes on from JACNJF010000094.1 coordinate 6,003, forward strand.
GCCAATCTGTCTGGAATCGTGCTGGAAGCAACCCGCGCTGCGGAAAAACGCTCACAGGAACTGGCCAACCAGCTTGCCAGCGACACCCAGTAGCCATTCATAAAACCATACATTAGAGAATTCACGATGGGATCAAGTTACCTTACCTCACCCCTTTTACTGGTCATCAACACCCTGTTTGATATCTATGTGCTGCTGGTGCTGTTGCGCTTTGTACTGCAATGGTTAAGAGCCGACTTCTATAACCCGGTGTCTCAGTTCATCGTGCGCGCGACGGCGCCTCCATTAAAACTGTTGCGCCGCATTATTCCCAGCTTTGCAGGACAGGACATGGCGTCACTAGTGCTGGCACTGTTACTGCTGCTGGTCAAATACCTGCTAATTCGTTCGCTCGGTGCCGGCATCATCGAAGTCGTCAATATGGCAGCGCCTATTGGGAGTGCCAGTATCGCGGGATTGATTATCATCGCACTGGCCGAAGTGCTCGCCACCTTTATTAACATCTTCCTGTTTGCGATTATTATTCAGGTGATCCTGAGCTGGGTAAACACGGGTGGCTATAACCCGGTGATTGGCCTGATCCAGACCCTGAGTGAACCGGTGATGAAACCGATACGCAAATTCATCCCGCCGCTTGGCGGACTCGATCTGACACCTTTATTTGCTTCACTCGGTCTGATGGTGGTTAAAATGCTGATCATTCCACCTATCGTGTTTATTGCCCTGCAGTTATGAATCACCAGCCCTGGCAATTATCCGATCAACAGTTAACCCTGTTCTGCCACATCCAGCCGGGGGCACGCCAGAGCCAGCTGGCCGGGCTGTACAACAACTGCATAAAAATTCAGCTGGCCGCTCCACCAGTAGACGGCAAGGCGAATAAGGCCCTGATCGATTACCTGGCGCAGCTGCTGGCACGCCCCCGCACATCCATTTGCATTACACGTGGACATAACAACCGTAGAAAAACTATTACCATCGATGGCATTAGTCAGTTACCCTGTGCGTTAAGCGATTTAGCACAAAAATAATCGAATCTTTTTTAAAAAAATCATTCTATAATTATTTAATGGGGCCAAAAAAGACAGACTGATCAGATCCTTTCCACCTCATTTATCATCAACGGAGAACATAATGAAAAAAATAATTACACTAGCCCTATTGAGCTTGTTCATAGGCTTTCAAACCCTTGCTTTCGGCGAAAGTTCGCAACCGATTGGCAACTACATCGTGCACTACAATGCCCTGTCTACCGAAACCCTGCCACCAACGGTAGCCAAAGCGTATGGCATTACACGTAGTAAACACAAAGGATTGCTAAATATCTCGGTACTTAAGAAAGGCGAAGGATTCCAGGGCGTGGAGGCCGACATTAATGTCAGTGCGACCAACCTGACCGGACAGCTACGTAATATTGAACTGCGTAAAATCGTCGAACAGAATGCGGTCTATTACATCAGTGAATTCTCCGTGTCTGACCGTGAAACGCTGGACTTTTCTATCCAGGTTAAAACGGCCGACAACCAGACTGGAAATATCAAACTACGTCAGCAATTTTTCACCAACTAAAGCACCATCTCTCATGTCAGGCATCATACGGTCGGTTCGGCCCGATGCCTGGCCTGAATAAAGTCGGCGTGCGAAACGTACAGCAGGTCTGCCACCTGCCTGAGTAGATGTTCTTCATAATGGTGCTTTTCACCATCCGCATACGCCACCTGCCACATCAGTTCTATAACCCGGACCTTGGCAGCCTGATCCAGCTGCTCATTCATCATGCGCGTAATATGCTGCAACGATACCAACCGGTCGGCTTCTTCATGGGCATTCTGCAACAGGGTATCCACCTCTTCTTCAGCTAAAGAAAGATGCGCCAGCAATAACTTGCGGATGCTGGCCAGCTCCTGTTCATCCTGAGAAAAATCAGCCATGCTGACTTCAATCATCAGTACCGCCGTGGCCAGATCAATCGCCATCGACGGCTGCACCTGATTAAACCGCTCAAAAGCGGGCTGAAAGTATTTCTGGATAAGTTTTATCATGCGCCCATTCTAAATGGCCGGATGATAAATTCAATAGCATTTATTGATTGAATAGCATTTTTTAATTGATTTTACATGCCCCGGTCTGCACACTTAACACAACGTTCATTATCGACCGCATCATGACACTCACTGAATTTCGTTACATTGTTGCCGTGGCCCAGAAAAAACACTTCGGTCATGCCGCACAGGCCTGTTTTGTCAGCCAGCCCACCCTCAGCATTGCGATCAAAAAACTGGAACAGGAGCTCGACGTTAAACTGTTTGAGCGCAGTTCCAAGAATGAAATACGTATCACCGATATCGGCCAGCAAATCGTCCGCCAGGCTCAGAAAGTTTTACAGGAAACCCAGGTCATCAATGAAATTTCACAGCAGGGCAAGGACCCTTTATCCGGGATTTTTAAACTCGGTGCTATTTATACCATCGGGCCCTATCTGTTACCCGAACTGATACCCGGTCTGTCTAAAAATGCGCCGCGCTTTAAACTCATTATCGAAGAAAGCTTCACGGCTAATCTTTCACGCTCGTTGAAACAGGGTGATCTGGACGCGATCATCATCTCTTATCCATTTGATGAGCCGGGTATTGAAACCATCCCACTCTATGAAGAGCCTTTTGTAGTCGCGATTCATGCCCAACATGAATGGATCAACAAGCAGCAGATTCAGGTGGATGAGTTGGCAGGACAGGATCTGATGCTGCTCGGAGCCGGTCATTGCTTTCGCGACCAGGTGATACAGGCCTGCCCCAAATGCATGTCTGAAAGCAATGAACTGACGCGCAAACTGGAAGGCAGCTCACTCGAAACCATCCGCCATATGGTCGCTGCAGGTACCGGCATCACCGTCCTGCCCTGCACCAGTATGCTCTACAGTCAGCACAATCAGGATCTGATTCATATTCGCAATTTTGCCAAACCACTTCCCAGCCGCACGGTTGCACTGGCCTGGCGTAAACATTATCCGCGCCGCGAAGCCATTCAGATTGTCATCGACACGATTTTGCAGTGCCGGCTTACCGGAACCCTGCCGATAACATCAACCACTCATACCCATCCTGGAAAACCAGCATGAGCGAACAGGAAATCACCAGTCAGCAATTGATACGCGGCAAACTGAATAGCGAAACCGCACGTATCCCGTGGAAGGAGTTACAACGTCATTTCGCCAGCGGCTATACCCTGTTCGTCAGTCTGGAGCTGGACCTGATCGATGTGGCCTATCAATTTGAGCAGGATAATGCGCAGCAGATTGAACTCTGGCTGAATGCCGAGCTGATCCATCAGGTGCGCAATGACCAGGCCCGTGAATGGTATAACAATGATGCCACCCTGTGGGCCTGCGTGGTGAGTCCCTGGGTACTGCTTCAGCACAGCGACTAGTCGATTATCGGCATCTGCTTTTTAAGCACAGGTGGACTATCGCGTTATTTTTTTTCCAGTTGGGTCAGAATATTGACCAGCGCATAGCCGTCCAGCACGCTCAACTCATGACTAAAGCCCTGAATCAGCCGGGTCGAACTTTTCCCGATCGCCTCAACATTGGCCATATCCTGACTAAAACCCGGCACGATCGGATCACCCAGTGCGCCGTTAAAGCCCGACCTGACTACCGAAAAATACTGGATAGGAGGATGCGCCCGCGTATTCAGCCAGTGTAATAAGCGCCCGGGAATAGCGGGCAGGATATCATGCAGCATTCCTTTTGAGCGGATCAGCGTGTCGTAACGAGAACCACCAAAAAACTCCTTGATCTTGTTAATCGGGAACGGATCGCTGACTTCATCCAGTCCATGATAGGCGAGCGCCGTACCCAGATGCGGACTGGCAATCGTAATCAATGCCTTCACATTCGGTGCACCATGCCGAATCAATGCCAGTCGCGCAACCACACCTCCGAGTGAATGCCCGACGATGATGATTTTATCGGCAGGATAGCGGTCATTCACCCAGCGTAACGCGGCAGAAAATACATTCGCCTGACCGTTTAACGGTGCCTCTGAGTTAAGCAGCAGATTGACCACCTTATTATCGGCATCCTGCCACTGTTGAGACACCGGGATCAACCCTTCCGGCGATCCCAGCAGCAATGCGGCACGCTTCCAGCCAAACTGCTGCAATACATTATTAACTCCCGACTGCTCCCAGGAATAGATGCTGCCCTGATACCCGTGCACCTGCAGCAGCACATCCGCAGAGGCCGGCCCGGCAAGCGCTCCCATGAACAGTAATAACGCGCTTAAAAATTGTTTCATCCCGTTCATAATAGTAACTCTCAATCCTTAAATGATGTGTATAAGCTATAAATAGTTCAACCAACCAGACTGCATAACTGCTACATTATGCCCCTTTCTTAAAACGAATATTAGCCCATTCTTATATATAAATGACTGAAATCAAGCCCTGTATTTTTAACATTAATTTAGAAGATTTTGAATCGGCCGTGTTAACACCCTCCCATCAGACCCCGGTGCTGGTGGATTTCTGGGCCGACTGGTGCAGCCCCTGTATCGCCATCGCACCGGTTTTAACACGCGTCGTCGAAGCGTTTAACGGTCAGGTACTACTGGCCAAACTGGAAGTCGATGAAGGGCATAATATGAAGCTCGCAGGGCAATTCAGAGTGAGGGGATTCCCAACCATTATCCTGTTTAAAAATGGCGCAGAGCAGGATCGATTCAGCAGTGCCCGGCCAGCTCATTTTATCGAGCAATTTATTCAGCAGCACCTTTAGCCTATCGGCTATACTGTTAAAAAACTTATAAAAACTGATCGTGACAAATTCCGACCTACCCCACAACATTGACCGTTTTCTAATCAGCGACATACTGGGTAAAGGTGCCCAGGGTATCGTATATAAAGCCACCGATCCAAGTCTGAATCGTCAGGTCGCGATCAAATCGGTGATCATTAAAGGAAATCAATTACAGCCCGATACGGTTAGCAACCTGCTCAAGGAAGCACGTACCGTCAGTCAGTTACAGCATACCAATATCGTCAGTATCTATGATGTGGGTGACGACCCGCTAAGCCCCTATCTGGTACTCGAGTACATCGATGGTCAGTCGCTGCAAACCCTGTTACAGAATCCGATCGGGTTACCGGTCGCGTTCAAGATTATGCGAGATGTGCTCGCCGGCGTTGCCGCTGCCCATAACGAAGGCATCATCCACTGCGACCTGAAACCCGCCAACATCCTGATCACCCGCCAGGGACAGGCCAAGGTTGCCGACTTCGGGCTGGCACTGCTGGCGGATCATCAGCATGACAACGAGCAGTTGATGGGATCCCCACAATACATGGCACCGGAATATCTCGAAACACATCAGCACCAGACGGTGTCCGACGTATTTTCACTGGGGCTGATCTTTTACGAAATACTGGCTGGCAAAAAAGCGGTTGAGGGTAAGGACGTTTACCAGTTGCTGTATGCGATTTCGAATAAACCGATCCAGCCGCCCTCGCGCCACAACAAACACGTCGATGAAACACTCGACGCACTGATCATGAAAGCGCTGGAAAAGGATCCGATCAATCGATATCAGAATGCCGCCGAAATGCAGCAGGCATTTGAAAATAATCTGGCCTTAAACGACGCCATTAATCATATCGACAGCTCCAATTCGACGGTTAAATTTCTGCTGCGGCGGATGAGTCATAAAAAAGATTTTCCGGCATTTTCAGAAACCATTGCGATACTCAACCGGGCTTCCAACAGCACCACAGAAAGCCTGGCCATCGCTTCCAACGCGATCCTGAAAGACATCTCACTCACCAACAAGGTGTTGCGGGTAGTCAACTCGGCACAATATAACCGGGGTGGCAGTGTCAATACGGTTTCACGCGCCGTGGTCATGCTGGGTATCAACACGGTCAAGAGCTTTGCCATTTCGCTGCTGTTGTTCGATCATCTGCAAAACCAGAAGCAGACTGAGCAACTGCAGGAAGACGCCATTACCTCATTGTTCTGCGCAATTCTGGCCAATGGCATGGCCAGACATCAGCGTATCCGGGATCCGGAAGAAGCCTTTTTATGCGCATTGCTACAGCAACTGGGGAAGTTACTGGTACGCTTTTATCTGCATCAGGAAAGTGTCGCCATCGATACCCAGGTCGAACAGAATAATCTGGAAGAAAGCACGGCTGCACTGAAAGTACTGGGCGCCACTTATCACACGATTGGCATGATGGTGGCAAAGGACTGGGAGTTTCCCGAACAGATCGTGAACAGTATGGAACCGATCAGCGAAATCCTGCTCAGGACGCAGAGTAAACGGATCTCCAGTTTACGTCTGATCGCCAACTTCAGTAACAGCTTAAGCACACTGTTAAAGCTACCCAAAACCCAGCAGGCCGAACCGGTTGCGAAACTGATAGCACTCTATTTTTCGACCCTGGGACTGGATCAGAACCGCATCAACGCACTGGTTAGTAGCGCCACCAGAGAACTCAGCGAATTCGGTCGCATGCTGAATATTAAACTGTCCAGCAGTCGATTCTATCAGCAACTCATCGCTACCGAAGAAGACAACGCCAGCCCCGATAGCACACCGCCCAAAGCCGCTAAATCTCCTGAAAAGCCGCTTACCCTGTCCCAGACTGAATCGATAAAAACGCTGATCAGCGGCATACAGGATGTGACCGATTCTCTCACCGGTGAAGACTTCAGCCTCAGTATAATCATGCAGATGATCATGGAAACGATGTACCGAGCCCTGCCCGGTACCCGTGTGTTACTCGCCCTGCGCGACCGCGCCAGCAATGCGTATATCGGAAAATATGGCTACGGCAATAACATAGAAGCGCTTAAAAATAACTTTGTGCTGCCATTCGCCTATAACCCGGATCTTTTCAACCTCGCCCTTAAAAACGCTGCAGATATTAAGATCGATGCGACTTCCGACCCTAAAATACAGTCCAAACTACCCGACTGGTACCAGCAAAACATCAACGCCAACAGCTTCCTGCTGTACCCCGTAGTGATGAAGAAAAGTCCCATCGCATTGATCTATATCGATAGCGAGCATGCCAGACATATCGCATTGTCTGAAAACCAGCTGATACTGTTAAAAACTCTGCGTAATCAGGCTGTCGTTGCGATTAAATACCTGCGCTAAAACCCACTCACAGAAGAGCATACAAAAACATCATGGCTGAACTGGAATACCCGCACAACATCGATCGCTTTATCATCAATGATATCCTCGGTAAAGGAGCCCAGGGCGTGGTTTACCTGGCCACCGATCCAAATCTGGATCGCCAGGTTGCGATTAAATCGGTATTCCTGCGAGGCAATTTCCGCCAGAGCGATGCCGATAACCTGTTAAAGGAAGCACGCACCGTGAGCAGGCTGCAGCATGCCAATATCGTCACTATCTACGATGTTGGCAACGACAGCAGCAACCCCTATCTGGTGCTTGAATATGTTAAAGGGGACACCCTGTACAACCTGCTGCAAAATCAAATCCCACTAGCACGCGCCACCAGCATCATGCGTGATGTATTAAATGGGGTCGCAGCTGCACACCAGCAGGGTATTATTCATTGTGACCTGAAGCCGGCCAATATCATCATTACTGAGCAGGGGCAGGCCAAGGTTGCCGATTTTGGACTGGCCCTGCTGGCGGACACTCAGCACCATGATGAAGATATGCTGGCGGGCACCCCGCAGTACATGGCTCCAGAGTACATCGAGACGCGCCGTCACCAGACCGTATCGGATGTCTTTTCACTCGGCCTCATTTTTTATGAACTGCTATCAGGTCGGCGTGCGGTGAATGGTGATGACGTTTATCAGATTCTGAATGCAATCGCGAATACCCCGATCAGGCCACCATCCACGTATAACAAAACTATCGACGAAAGCATGGATGCGCTGATCATGCAGGCGCTCGAAAAAAACCCGATAAATCGTTTTCAAACCGCCTCCGAAATGCTCGTAGCGCTGGAACAGACACTGGCTCTGAGTGAAGCCAGTCAGCACACTGACAGCTCCGATTCGACCGTTCAGTTCCTGTTACGACGGATGAATCACAAGAAAGATTTCCCGGCGTTTTCACGCACCATCAGCATCCTCAACAAAGTCGCGACCAGCGATACCGAGAGCCTGTCATCCGTTTCCAACGCGATCCTGAATGATATCTCGCTCACCAACAAGGTACTGCGCATCGTTAACTCTGCCTATTACAATCGGGGAGGTGGAAAAATCAGCACCATTTCACGCGCCGTGATTATGCTCGGCATTGACCCGGTTAAAAGTCTTGCCGTATCGCTGATGCTGTTTGAGCACCTGCAGAATAAAATGCAGGCCAGCCAGCTGATGGACGACGCCGTCACTTCGCTGTTCAGCGCCCTGATGGCGAACGAACTGGCGATTGCCAACCAGGTTAAGGATCACGAAGAAGCCTTTCTGTGCGCACTGCTGCAGCAGCTGGGTAAATTGCTGGTACGTTTTTACCTGCTCGAAGAAAGCCAGGCGATCGACAAGCAGGTGGCCCAGAACAATCTGGAAGAAGACACAGCGGCGCTGAAGATACTCGGCACGTCCTACCACGCTCTGGGTATGGCAGTTGCACGAGACTGGGGCTTTCCCGATCAGATCATCAACAGTATGAGGCCGGTGGATAAAAAGATGTTCAGCAAGGCACTCAACCCGGCCGATAAATTACGCGCCATTTCGCACTTCAGTAATTCATTAAGCCAGATTCTGAAACAGCCGGAACCGTTGCAGGCCAGCGCCATTAAAAACATTACCAGCCAGTACGACAAGGTGCTGAGTCTGGATCAAAAGAAAATAGAGCGGCTGGTTGAAGACTCGCAGAAAGAACTCACCAGTTTCGCCAAGCTGATCAACTTCAATCTGTCCAAAAGCAGTTTTTACCAGCAATTGACTGCGGACAATAGCGCACAAAATCACGATACTAAAAAACCAGCCAATGATTTCGGCCCGGCGGATAGCGTACACATCCTGCTCGAAGACACCACTCAGGAAACCCTGCAGAATACAGAAAAAGCACTCACCGATGGCATCCAGGACATCACCAACACCATGACCGGTGATGACTATACGATCAATCAGATTCTGCAGATGATCATGGAAACCATCTATCGCGCGCTGGCAGGCTCACGTGTATTACTCGGGCTGCGCGACAGAGCCAGCAACAGCATCAAGGGCAAGTTCGGTTACGGAGAGGATATCGAGCGACTGATCCAGAACTTTCATATCCCGCTCGCCTACCAGCCGGATGTGTTCCATATCGCATTCAAAAACAATGTCGACATCAAGATCGATGACACCCGTGAGGTCAAAATTCACGACAAGATTCCGCAATGGTATCACCGCAAGGTCGGCTCGAAATCATTCATCCTGTTTCCTATCGTGGTCAAACACAGCCCGATTGCAATGATCTACATCGATAGCCCGCAGAGTGACAGCATTTCCATCACCGACAGTCAGCTCAGCCTGCTGAAAACCCTGCGCAACCAGGCCATACTCGCGATCAAAAGTCTGAGTTAAAGCCTGCCAGCGCTACCTTTTTAGATATGCCTAAGCTGGCGATCGTGTAGCCGTGCCAGCAATACAATGGCCAGCAGCGCGCCCAGCAGAGCCATCCCCATATCCGACTGGGTATCCCACACATAGCCCTGGGTACCCAGAAAAGCGTCCGCGTTTTCGCCGGAAGCCAACGCCACCCACCACTCGATTAATTCATACAGCGCACTGAATGCCAGGCTGAAACAAACCACAAAAAGATTCAGCCAGCCGCGTCCGTTCATCACCTGTTTACGGATCAGAATTTCGCGCGCCAGCAGGGCCGGAACAAAGCCCTGCATGAAGTGCCCCAGTTTGTCATAGTTATTTCGCTCAAACCCAAACCACTCTTTCATACTCTCGAACAGCGGTACCTCGGCATAGGTGTAATGACCACCCACCATCAACACGATGCAATGCAACAGAATCAGCGTGTACAGCAGCGGCGTTAAGCGAAACGAATTAAAGCTCAGCAGCAGAACCACCGCAGCAATCAGCGCAGGCGCGACCTCCAGCCACCAGGTAAAGCCATCATACGGATCAATCGCCGACCAGATCAGCGTCAATAGATAGATCAAAGCCCATAGATATTTAATTTTCCATTCTCCTGCTCAAACTTAAACCCGGGCAGCAGCGGCAACTCGATTAACCCTGTTGCATCAGCGGGGTAAAAAAACCTTTGGCAAACTGCACGGCCTGTGCCAGGGTGAAAGTCTCACGATTATCCGCATCCTGTTTCAGCCAGGCTGCAGCCGTTACGGGATCTTTCAGAAACAGCATTTCGGTACACAGGCTTTCAGAACAACTACCGCAGGCACTCGCGGCCGCCCAGTTGATACCAAAATATAGATCAGCGACCTGATCGGTATTGACGATGCGTTCACCGTCAAGTTCAACCCGTACAGGCTGTGCCGTTACTGCACATTCAGAAACAACGACCGACGGCCCGCCAAACATTGAACTCGGCGCCAGCGCATCCATTGCACACATCGCATGTAGGTTATGCCCATTCAATTCGATGCGGTGAACTCGCTGTTCCATGGTAAAGGGGTAACAGCCTTTGACTTCACCCTTGTCATCCAGCGTCAACATATCTTTTTCAGCCAGTTGTGCCAGTATCGCCAGAGCGTTTGCATTCGTTGGTGTGAGCTCCGATACCAGCGCAGCTCGCCCCTTGAGATAAAAACTGTTGAGTACCGCTAAATAGATTTTTGCCTGTGCCGGCGCCAGCTCATCGAGCTGTTTCTTGAGGGGTAAGATATGGGCCAGGCGTTGAACGGCTGCATCAACTTTCATGTTAAAGTTCCTTCATCACTAAAAAAATCGCACCTTAGCATAATTGGCACACTCTTTTCACCACAATGGCTTGAATCAGTCTGTAGATTGACTATATTAACCCACTCCCATTTTCACCAGCCCAGAGTCCGTTGCCATGACCGAAAACACTGAACAACCCGAACAACCACCAATCTTCACACTCGCCCACCCTGGCACGAACTATCTGGCACCGATTGAAGAAATCAACAAGATGCCGAAGAATGCAATTTTCCCGACCGCCAACTACCCGTATAAAACCAAGTTACGCAAGGTCGAGTACGAAAAGGAAAAAATCCTGCTGCAGATCGAACTGGCAAAGTTTCAGCGCTGGGTCAAGGAAACCGGACAGAAATACCTGATCATCTTCGAAGGCCGCGATGCCGCCGGCAAGGGAGGCACCATCAAACGCTTCACCGAGCATTTGAATCCGCGCGGATCATCCGTGATCGCACTCGAAAAACCGGATACGCGCGAACGCGGTCAGTGGTATTTCCAGCGCTATATCCAGCATCTGCCGACCAAGGGTGAAATCGTGTTTCTGGATCGCTCCTGGTACAACCGCGCCGGGGTGGAACGTGTAATGGGCTTCTGTACCCCACAGGAATACCTCGAATTCATGCGCCAGTGCCCCGAGTTTGAGCGCATGATCGTGCGCAGTGGTGTGCGTCTGATCAAATTCTGGTTTTCCACCAGTCGTAATGAACAGTTCAGACGCCTACAGGCGCGCCAGCATGACCCGCTCAAGCAATGGAAAATCAGCGACATCGACCTCGCCTCGCTGGATAAATGGGATAACTACACGGAAGCCAAGGAAGCCATGTTTTTCTACACCGACACCAAAGACGCACCGTGGACCGTGGTCAAGTCAGACTGCAAGAAACGCGCGCGCCTGAATGCGATCCGCCATGTGCTGTCGACCGCCGATTACCCGAACAAAAATAACAGCGTGGCGCGGGTGCCGGATAAGCTCATCGTCGGCTCTGCCGAAACCATCTACGAGTCGGGCGAAAAACATCTGCAGCACCCACCGTTCGAAGTCCGTAAATAGTCAGACCGTCGAGTGCCGGTTGCATGCTTAGCACAACCGGCACACGCAAGATCTGTTAGAATCAGTTTTTTATCGCACGAACTAACCATTATGCCTCGTCTTACCATCTACAGCACCGGCAGCTGCCCGGTGTGCGAACAGACCAAAAAGTTACTCACTAAATGGCGTATCCCCTATCATGAAATCCGCCTCGATCTGGAACCCTCGGAACACCGGCGCTTTGCCGAACTGACCGAAGGTGCACGAATGGTGCCGCAGATCATCATCGATGATCAATGGATCGGCGGCTTTACCGAACTCACCGAAATGCACATGGAAGATCAGCTGGATGACCTGATGGAGCAGCCATAAGCCATGCTCAAAAAGCACAACAGCATCTTCCGCGTGATGTTCCAGAATCAGAACAAGATCTATGAACTGTATGCACGCGAAGTCAGCCAGTCCAGCATGATGGGGTTTATCGAGGTCGGCTCGATCATCTTTGGCGAGCGCTCAAAACTGCTGGTCGATCCTGCCGAAGAAAAGCTAAAATCCGAGTTTGGTGATGTCAAACACACCTATATTCCACACCATGCCATCATCCGCATCGACGAGGTTGAAAAAGAAGGTAAAAACCGCATCCACGATGCCGAAAGCTCCAGCGTCAGTAGCTTGCCCCGCTCCTGATTCAACTGCCCTGCCGTGGATATTAGCGTTGTTATTCCCAGCTACAACCGGGCGCATACCCTGGGACGCGCGTTAACCTCGGTTTTCAGTCAGCACTATCCGGCGCAGGAAGTCATCGTCATCGACGACGGTTCCAGCGACCATACCCAGCAACTCATCACTAACGAATTCCCGCAGGTCAAACTCATCATCCAGAACAACGCTGGCGTGAGTGCCGCGCGCAATAGCGGCATCCGTGCCGCACGGTCAGACTGGATAGCCCTGCTCGACTCCGATGACGAATGGCTGCCTGAAAAACTCGAACGTATTCAGCTCGCACAGCAACAGCATCCCGCACTAAAACTGTTCCACTCGGATGAAATCTGGATCCGCAACGGGGTCAGAGTGAACCCAATGAACAAGCATGCCAAGAGCGGTGGCCATATCTTTCAGAACTGCCTGCCGCTATGCGTCATTTCGCCCTCGGCGACGGTGATCCATCGCGCCATCTTTGATCAGATCGGGCTGTTCGATGAAACCCTGCCCGCCTGCGAGGACTATGACCTGTGGCTACGCCTGTGCCATCGTTATCCGGTGCACTATATCGATCAGGCGCTGATCAGAAAGTACGGTGGTCACGATGATCAACTGTCCGCCCGATACTGGGGCATGGACCGCTTCCGCATCCGCGCCCTGCATCGCCTGCTGGATGCCCCCACGCTGCAGCCGGAACAGAAAGCACAGGCCATACAGATGCTGATTAAAAAGCTGCGCATCCTGCTAAAAGGAGCAAACAAACATCAGAATCAGGCGCTACTCGATGAGTTCAGCCCACTGCTGCAGCACTACGAGTCACTGCCATGCTGATCTGGGTATGCGCGCTGCACTGTGAAGCCAAACCGTTGATCGATTTTTATCGACTCAAAAAATCTGCCGACCGTGGCACCTATGATACTTACCAGCGGGATCAGATCAGCTGTATCGTGAGCGGGATGGGACAGCGCAATATGGCGCAGGCGATCGACTGGGCTGCCAACCAATTTTCCAGTAGCACCGTCTCCTGCTGGATCAATCTGGGTGTGGCCGGGGATAAAAGCCTCGCCATCGGCAGCACGGTACTGGCCAGCCGGGTCAGCCAGATCGACCTCAGCGGTCAGACTGACTGGCTCGAAACCAGCTCCCCGCTTGCACATCGCTTTATCGCTAAAGCCGTCACCAGCCTGCAGCGCGAACAGACCGATTATGATTCGGACTCACTGTATGACATGGAAGCCTTTGCCTTCATCCACAGTACCCGCCAATACGCCCCTGCTGAAAGGTGCCAAAGCATAAAAATCATCAGCGATAACAGCGACAACCCGCCGCATCGCAACAAGGCCAGAATCAGCCAGCTGATCGCCGACAACATCCCCGCCATCACCGACTATGCAGCACAATTACACCAACTCCGCTAACGCCCACCCCGATATCTATCGAATGAGCACTCCGATAGTCGTCGACATGATTTCCCGGTATTGATCGAATTCGTTTTCCCTCTATCCAGCGTATTCGTTGTTCCTGAATCTATTGAAGTCGATTCTCCGCTAGCCAGCGTATCCGTTTTCCTGAATCTATCGTTCCATTATCCCGACATCTATCGTATCTGCTATCCCGACATCTATCGTATCTGCTATCCCGGTATCTATCGCATCCGTTATCCCGGTATCTATCGCATCCGCTCTCCCGGCATCTATCGAAATCGTCATCCCGGCAGGCTTTTAGCCGGGATCCAGTGCACTTAAATCAGCCGCAACCGGTCACAACTATTTTGTCAATTCACCCGCTTGCCGTATATTCCCTGCTCGACCCATCAACTTAAGCCCAAGACCATGTCCGAACTTTCCACAAAAACCGCACTCGTCACCGGTGCCAGTTCAGGTATCGGACTGGCCATCAGCGAGGCCTTACTCAAACAGCAATGCCGGGTCATCGGTCTGGCACGTGACTTTACCAAGGTCACGCTAGGAAACCCGCTGTTCGAAGCCAATACGCAGGATCTGAGCGACCTCCAAGGTACTTCAGACTGGATCAAAAAGCGCTGCAAAAACACCCCCATCGATTTTTTCATCCACAGCGCCGGCTCCGGCCTGTTTGGTTCTATCGAACAGTTTTCGGTCACCCAGATCGACCAGTACCTGAAAGCGAATCTGAGCAGCGCACTGGTACTCGCACATCACATCGTACCGGGCATGCGCCGCCACAAAGCCGGACGCATCATCTTCATCGGTTCCGAATCCGCTCTCACGGCCGGCAAAAAAGGCGCACTCTACAGCAGTGCCAAATTCGGCCTGCGCGGGCTGGCACTGGCGCTCCGCGAAGACTGCAGTAAGGATGGCATCAGCGTCAGCCTGATCAACCCGGGCATGGTCAAAACCCCGTTCTTCGATGAACAGAGTTTCCGCCCCGGCCAGGACCCCAGCAACTATATACAGGCAGAGGATATTGCTGACTGTGTAATCAACATATTACACAGCAGCACAAACATAGTGTTCGATGAGATCAATCTCTCACCACGCAATAAATCGATCGATTTTTCATAGTCAGCCGTTATCCAGCGACCGATACAGGGATTAATAACGCGCAGTGTTCTGAATGCCCTGAATTTCGATATTTGCTGCAAAGCCAGCCATCGAACCGCTGCAGTGGTTCAGGATTACAGGTGTCGACGCGACAGGAACAGCAATAATAATGCCGCCTGTGCAGTGATTTATGCCTGATCGTCGGAGTGAACGAACAGTAAACGAAGGGGGGGCGATCGTTAGCTAACGGCAGGAGTAGCTGTCGATTATAGGCTCATCACCATTAATCACGCCAAAACTGTCAATACAACGGCTGATGGGATCATTGATACCGAAAATGATCAGCGAGCGGTTTTCCCCACGTTTGCTTGGCACCGTCATCGAATTGCCAGTGCGTCCCATTTCCTTTACCAGCTCGGCATACAGATGCCCCTCCCAACGTTCGCGCATCTGCGCTTCACGGCTCTGACGCGCACTGGTAAAACTGTCCATGGTTTCAGGTTTGGGTATCCACGAGCAACTCATCAGCATGGTTGCTATGGTAGCGAACATCAAAATCCGGCCTGCTAATCGATCATTATGGAAAATACACATAACCTAACCACCCCCGAGCGGCAAAAGTAATCTTTAAATTATCGGTCCTTTATCGTGCATAATTAAATACGCATCGATACCCCCGCCCAAAGTTATCGCACCCCGTATTCGGCG
>JACNJF010000120.1:0-44686 GCA_014382695.1 Gammaproteobacteria bacterium
TGGTGGCAGATAACATTCCCAACTTTATATTCATACTCTTTCCTCTTCGACTTTGGTTAAAATACGAACCTGATGGCCTTTTAATGGCCTTATATATTTCAGGTCAATTTGATTATTTTCTGCTCCACCCTTTGCTCTGATTATTGAGCAAACATATACGGTAATACAGAAATCCGGTTCGCTCTACTAGCACAGAATGACACCGAAAAACATGCTCTTAAAGTCTTCTCTTTGAAAGCCTGGTTGAACATCTATGCAACTTAATAACTGCAACAAATGCACGGCAATAAGATTGAGTAATTCGCACTCGGTGTAATTCTGCGGGTGACTCAAGTAAAAAACATAAACGCTTTTTAATCAAATTTTTCTGTGAGTCACATCTAAGCTAAGACTGTCCGCTACAGAATAAGATGTAAATGAAACCCTGCGAATTTTTAGTTTCATAAAAATGCAACGATTGCCAGAGGATAAGTATGCCACCATCAAGCTAACTATATGCGCTTGCAGTTTAGCCATAGCAACTCTTATATCTACAGGATTCAGTTGCGATTTTTATTCATAATATTGAACCAGCACTTTCGATAACACCCATCAATAGCGCTATCGTGTTAGAATAATTGCCCTGAATGTCTGTCAGGGTTTCGCTTCCAGACTAACCCCTACACAACACTTGGAGAAGTAACATGGTTCCTTTCGGTATCGCCGGCGTGCAGATGAATGTCTCTTTCACGCATGATAATCTTGCCGCTATGGAGCAGCGTATTGCTTCTATTGCACACCGTTTCCCCTGGGTCCAACTGGTGATGTTTAGTGAACTTTCGGCACTCGGGCCCGATCCGGCAAAAGCCGAACCGATTCCCGGTCCTACCGAAAATCGTTTTTGTGAAATGGCCCATCGCTACGGGCTGTGGCTGCTTCCAGGATCCATCTTCGAAATCGACAACGGCCTTATGTATAACACAGCATCGGTGATTAACCCGTTGGGACAGGTGGTTGGCCGTTATCGTAAGATGTTTCCATTTCGACCTTATGAAGTCGGCGTAACCTCCGGCAGTGAATTTCTGGTGTTCGACATCCCCGATATCGGCCGCTTTGGTGTCTCCATCTGTTATGACATGTGGTTCCCCGAAACGACTCGGACCCTGGTCTCTATGGGTGCTGAGGTTATTCTGCATCCGACCATGACAGATACCATCGATCGTGATGTTGAGCTACCCATTGCCAGAGCATCCGCAGCGATCAATCAATGTTATATGTTTGATATCAACGGTTCCGGTGAATGCGGTAACGGTCATTCCATTATTGTCGGACCATCCGGTTACGTCATCCATCAGGCCGGTAGCAGTGAAGAAATCATGCCGGTCGAAATTAACCTGGAGCGCGTCCGACGCGAGCGTGAAACCGGTATCCGCGCACTGGGCCAGCCATTAAAAAGCTTTCGAGATCATCAGCATGATTTTGCCGTCTACACCGACAAGTTTGATCACAGCTACCTGAACAGCCTCGGTCCGTTGACCAAAGCGGTTCGCCCTGGACTGGTTCCGGCCGTGAGTCATGTTGAAATTCCTGTTCCGGCTGCTGCGCCAATTGCCGCAGCTGTACCTGCAGCACCCGCGATACCTGCCGTACCATATGACGAAAGTCTAAAGAGCGGCTGAAAACAAATGTCACCCTGTTCCGTTACAAAGCGAACATCTCAGTAGAAGCTTGTGCAATGAAAACTGAGCTGTCGGATCCAGTCGCTGGGGTAGAACAACGTTTTGCCCTGGCCGCTGCCACACTGATTGAGGCAACCGGTCAAAACAATTTCTTTCCAAAACTCATCTGTTTTCTGCAAAACAGGGTCGGCTGTGACAGTATTGTTGTACTCGCCTATCACCCTCACTATGTTCCGCTTGTCCTGCATGAAGATCTCGACCGTCTGGATAAGGAGGCGCTGTACGCGCACTACTTCGAAGGCGCCTATCTACTCAGCCCATTCTATCTACGCTGGCTGGCGGCCACTCAAGTGAGTGCACTTTACCGTCTGCAGAATATTGCACCCGAAGGATTTTTTGACAGCCTCTACTATACCGACTACTACGGTCGCACCGGTTTATGCGATGAAATGGGCTATATAGTGCCTCTGCAAAATGAATCAGCGGTCCTCATTTCGCTCGGACGTACTGCTCAATTTCAGGTCTACAGTAAGCATGAGCAACAGAGCCTGCACGCTGTCGAACCCTTTATCAGCCGACTGGTGCAATTACATCTTTCGATGCTATCAAAACTGCCGGACTCAGCACAAAGTAGCACCACCCCATTGAAGAAACAGATGGCCGATACGCTGGAGGTTTTTGGTTCAACGCTGCTGACAGAAAAGGAGAAGAAGGTTGTTCAGCTGATGTTGCGCGGGCACTCATCGAAATCCTGCGCACGCGAGCTGGGTATCTCACCCACCACGGAACGGGTGCATAGACGGAATATTTACGCCAAATTGCAGATATCGTCACAGGCCGAGTTATTCACCCTGTTTTTTGACGCGCTTGCTGCATAGGAGACTCACACGCAGTGCTAGCAATTCGTGTGAGTTGGGACATTTCAGGCCGCAGCAACCAGTGCTACCGAATCACTGACAATATTAGCCAGCAAACCCAGGCCTTCGCTGAGTAGCGCATCACTGATGGTTAAAGGCACCAGTATCCGAATCACGTTGCCACGAATACCACAGGAGAGCAGTATCAAACCACGTAGCGCTGCTTCAGCCACAATCGACTTTGTAAGCTCAGGATCGGGCTGACTGGCATTCCCATTTTTAACCAGTTCCATCGCGACCATCGCACCACGATAGCGAATATTTCCGATTCTTAGCGGATGCGCTGTTTTTAACTGCTGCAGACTTTTACCGATCATCGTGCCAATTTGCAGCGCCCGATCACACAGTTTTTCCTCTGCAATCACATCCAGCACGGCAAGCGCTGCGGCACAGCCAATCGGGGAGCCACCATAGGTACCACCCAGCCCACCGGGCTGAGGCGCATCCATGATTTCAGCCTTACCGACCACAGCGGCAAGCGGAAAGCCACCTGCCATACCTTTCGCCATCGTCATCAGATCGGGCTCGATCCCATCGTATTCGGTCGCGAACATCTTGCCGGTACGTGCAAAACCGGTCTGAATTTCATCGCAGATCAAAACGATGCCGTGCTTATCACACAGCTGACGTAACGCAGCCAGAAAACCAGTCGGAACCGCATAGAAACCACCCTCACCCTGTACCGGCTCGATAATCATCGCGGCGATAGCCTCTGCTTCTATTTCAACCTTGAACAGGGTGTCGATAGCAGCCAGTGAGTCAGCAACACTGACCCCGTGATATTCAATCGGGAAAGGCACATGATAAATTTCGCCAGGGAATGGTCCGAACTGTGCCTTGTAGGGGGCAACCTTGCCAGTCAGTGCCATACACATGCTGGTGCGCCCATGAAACCCACCGTTGAATGCAATCACTCCTCGACGACCGGTATGCGCACGCGCAATTTTAATCGCATTTTCAACCGCTTCAGCTCCGGTGGATACAAACATGGTCTTGGCAAACTGAATCGGTACCAGATCATTCAGCTTTTCGGCCAGTTCAACCGCACTGTCGTATGGACTGACCATCAGGCAGGTATGACTGAATTTATCCAACTGCTTTTTGACTGCTGCGATGATCTTCGGATGGCTATGACCGGTATTCACCACCGCGATACCTGCACCAAAATCGATATAGCGACGGCCTTCCACATCCCAGAATTCGGAATTTTCAGCCCTGTCCACATACACCGGTGCGGCATTACCCTGGCCACGAGCGATCGCTTTCTGTTTACGTTGTTGCAGTTCAGCATTTGTTGTCACGTTCATAACTCCAATCAGTATTGACACTACTGTCATCAATTAATGGCTAGTAAAAGCACAAGCTTTACTTCAGGTATTGAGGCCACCCATACACAGGTACTTCACTTCGGTAAATTCATCCAGACCGTATTTCGAACCTTCACGACCCAGACCGGATTCCTTAACACCTCCAAAAGGTGCCAGTTCGGTCGAGATGATACCTTCGTTGATTCCGACCATGCCGTATTCCAACGCTTCCGCTACACGCCAGCAACGACCGATATCGCGGCTGTAAAAGTAGGACGCCAGGCCAAACTCGGTATCATTCGCCATCGCGATCGCCTCGGCTTCATCCTCAAAGCGAAACAGAGGTGCAACCGGGCCAAAGGTTTCTTCTCTGCTTACTTTCATCGCTGGGGTGACATCGGCCAGGATCGTTGGCTCGAAGAAGGTTCCACCCAGCGCATGCCGCTTGCCGCCACACATGATGCGAGCACCATAACTCAACGCATCACTGATATGATCTTCGATCTTGTTTATCGCTGACTCGTTGATCAACGGCCCCTGCGTGACCCCTTCTTCGGTTCCTGGACCAACCTTCAGCGCCGCTACCGCAACCGCCAGCTTTTCGGCGAAGGCATCATAGACACCATCCTGCACCAGCAGGCGGTTGGCGCAGACACAGGTCTGGCCGGCATTGCGATATTTGGAGGCCATTGCACCGGCTACTGCCGCATCCAGATCCGCATCGTCAAACACGATAAAGGGCGCGTTGCCACCCAGCTCCAGCGACAACTTCTTAACCGTATCGGCACATTGCTTCATCAGCAACTTGCCGACTGCGGTCGAGCCGGTAAAAGACAGCTTGCGAATGATCGGACTCGACGTCAGTTCACCACCCACTTCGGCAGAACGCGTCGTCGTCAGAACGTTAAAAATTCCGGGGGGCACACCCGCCTGTTCCGCTAGTGCAGCGAGTGCGAGTGCAGAGAGAGGCGTCAGCTCGGAAGGCTTAACCACAACCGGGCAACCGGCAGCCAGCGCCGGTGCACATTTACGCGTAATCATCGCGAGTGGAAAATTCCACGGTGTAATCGCGGCGACAACCCCGATCGGCTGTTTAATGACCAGCAGGCGGCGATCATTAGTCGGACCAGGAATGACATCGCCATAGATACGTTTCGCTTCTTCTGCAAACCATTCCACAAACGAGGCGGCATACATGACTTCGCCACGAGCTTCCGCCAGCGGCTTGCCCTGCTCCGCCGTCATCAACTGCGCCAGGTCTTCCTGGTGCTCAAGCTGCAGGTTAAACCAGCGCCGTAAGATGGCAGCGCGTTCTTTCGATGTTTTATTGCGCCAGGCCGGCCAGGCGGCATTGGCCTGTTGAATCGCTACACGTGTTTCTTCAGCACCCAGATTGGGAACTTCAGCCAGTAATTCGCCGGTTGCCGGATTGTTTACCGCAAAACGTTCACCACTATTGGCAACAATCCATTGTCCATTAACGTAGGCTTCTTGTTTCAATAATTTAAGATTAGTACTCATTCCGTCTCCAAAACGTTATTTGCTCAACAGGCAGCAACACGTACACAAAATTTGTATAGTGAGTGAAGGTTAGTAAGTGGAGACTCGATAGTAAATACTGCAATTGCAGTAGATAATAAAATCGTTCGTTATCGAGTCGGCTTTGAGTGCAGCAAAAGCCAGGCTGAGCGTTTAAGGTGAGTTTAAAACGA
Organism: Gammaproteobacteria bacterium; assembly: GCA_014382695.1. Lineage (GTDB taxonomy): Bacteria > Pseudomonadota > Gammaproteobacteria > JACNJF01. The sequence goes on from JACNJF010000120.1 coordinate 5,595, forward strand.
CTTCATCAAATGGATATATTTCATGCCCTGCTGGTAAACTTTTTTATAGTCATCCAGGTTTTCATTCAACATTTCATCGTATTTTGAGAGAAAGAAAGCTCTCGCACGATCCAGCTCTTTTTCGTATTCAGCCAGCGTTTCGGCGTGAGACGAGACAACGTAAGCATTATAACGAGAGGCCGCATGCAACAATGCCATACTGATATTTTCAATGCTACTGGACTGAGCCTGCTGATTAGCCTGATCGATAAAACTGTCGATCAGGCTACGATATTGCGCATCCAGCTCGTCATCACTTAACAACTGTTCATCTTCTGCCATAGGTTTCCTGTATTGCGTATCGACGCCTGTTTTAAAATTAGTTTTCGACCAGATGCTCGGCGATAATTTCAGTCATACCAATGATTGGTATATCCATATCATAATGCTCCAGTCCTTCTTCCATCACCAGTCGACAGTTCGCACAGGCCGTCACGATGGTTTCAACGTTCAACTCATCGAGCTGGGACTTTTTGCGTTTAAAAACCTGTATTCTGAGGTCTTCAGCGCGTTCGATCGTACTCACACCGCCACCGCCACCGCAACACCAGTTCATATGTCCATGTTCGGTCATCTCTACATAGTTTTCAGAGATAGACTTTAACAGGCGTACCGGCTGTGCTTCCACACCTCCGCGTCGCACGATCTGACACGGATCGTGAAAAGTGATTCGACCCTTTTCCAGTCCGCTTGTTTTGAGGCGACCGGTTTGCTGAAGTTCATCGAGTAATTCAAGAATGTGCACAACCTTGAAAGGATAAGCCTTACCAATAAAATTAGGGCCGCCCCAACGGATCGCGGAATAGGCATGACCACACTCCGGGCTGATGACATTCTTCACCTTGAGTTTGACCGCTCCATCGACAACTCTCTGTACCAGCTGACCGGCAATTTTACTGTTGCCAATCTGCAGGCCGGAATTGGTTGCTTCAAACGCTTCCGAACACAGTGTCCAGCTCACCCCTGCCTGTTTGAAAATACGAACAAGAGCGGCAATATATTCCGGAAAATTCATGATTTCCATCGAAGATAGCAGTGCCAGATAATCAGCACCTACCACATCGATCGGAACCTTCATTCCGGTTTCTTCCTCTACATGACGAATTTGCGCCTGCAGTGCCGGTAGCTTAACCCCCATCGGGCTGCCAATCTCTACCGCACGTTTGGTAGCCTGCACCAGATCATCCGGTGAATACTCTGCCGCCGCCAGGCCTTCCTTGACCTTTTGTATGATATACGCAATATCAACGCCCACCGGGCATACCATACTGCAACGTCCGCACATACTGCAGCCGTCATACACCAGTGGCTCCCAGTCGGCAAAGTCCTGCTCAGTCAACGATTTGGAAAAACCAAGGCTCTTCGACAGCTTGCCCCAGAAGGTATATTCCTGTTGCCACAGCGTGTGTAAGGGTTTGGTTTTGTAGATGGGGGTATAACGTGGATCCTGAGTTTCTGTATAAAACAGGCAGGATTCTGCACAGATACCACAATGTACACAGCTTGAGAAATACGACTGCACCTTGCTGTCGATCTGTGCGCGCAACTTGTTGAGTCCCCGTTCCAGTCTTTCACTCATGCTATAGACCTCTTAGAGTTTATAAACCGCCTGCTCATGAGCTGATACCCCGACGACCAAACCAGGCACCGGTAAATGCTCGGCTGGGGATGAAGGTAAAGGTATGCATTAATGAGCTGAAGGGAAAATAAATTAGAAATAATTCGACTGAAAAACGATGCAACAGACGCAGCTCGCTAAACGATTCAAGTAAGGCCAGACAGCCGGTGAGCATCACCACAAACGTCAGAATGCTGGCAACATGATCACCTGTTGTGGAAATCAGTTTACTGACCGGGTCGAGCACCCGATATAACCACAACATCAACAGTCCTAGAAAAGCAAACTGTGCGGAAATGATGAACGCGCTATGCGGCATCGCCGTCCAGCTAAAGCCGAGAAACTCATTATCCAGAAAACGTACATGCGGTGCCGCAAAAAACATCAGTGCGAACAGACCCAGATGAAACATATAGCCAGCAACGATCTTCATCTGGATACGGGAAGCCATTCCCGCAGCAGGTTTAAAACGGGTAAATACCGTCTTAATCGCTCCAGGAATGGAAGAAGCACGTGCGACAGACAGATCCACAGGCCTTTTTGCAAAAATAATAGAGAGCATTTTCCAGCTCACTCCAACGGCAAAAACGACCAGTGATATATTCCATAACAGACCATCAATCAGGTTGGCAATCATTGGTTTTTCTCCAGCGAAAGTGAGTCTTCGGAATTGATCGGATTGCGTCCCTGTAATTTTGCATATTGTTCGGCCGAAACAATCAGCTGCTTTTCATGACACTCTTTCGCCCAGCGATCATGGTGGGCTTCGGCCCAGCTAATATCAACGTAGCCGGTTCTCATCGATTCATTTGTGCCCTCTGTGCCCACTGTACCCAGGTACATATGGCCAAAGGAAACCGCAATAAGGATCAACGCTCCAGCAGCATGCACCACATGTGACAGCTCCATAATGACTCGGCCCTGTCCGAAATTAGGTGACACCAGTATCAGTCCGCTGATAGAAATCAGCAGCCCGATCAGTATCACCAGCCAGTACCAGGACTTTTCACCCATATTGAAGAAGCCGCCAGTGACATGCGACTTTCCAATCATGCCACCGCCTTTTAACAGCCAGGTTAAATCACCTTTGGCATAGATATTCTTTTTCACGAAGCGAATCAGCATCAGCACGACGGAAACCAGAAAGATGGGGCCAAACAGGTTGTGCCCTTCTTTACTCGATGACGCGATGACCGAAAATAACTCATGCCCCATCACGGGTATCAACAAGGTTCGACCGAATAACAGGGTTAATCCGGTGATCGCAAGAAACAGAAACACCAGTGCCAGAACCCAGTGCAAAACTCTTTCATAGGAATTAAAACGGTGCACCATATTACCCGACAGACCGCCGTCAATATTGACCCGGCCACGCAATAGATAAAACACCAGAATCAGAATTAGAATGCCACCTAACGACATCATTCCATATTTGATCAACTGTTCCATACGGAATCTTGCCCATAAATCTCCCTGCTGGTTGATGAGCATTTTACTGTCGACACTTTTAACCTGGCTACTTCCCTGACTATTACTTTTTAAGCTTCCAAGTAGTTCCTGATCTCTCTGTCGAACATTTCTCCACAGGTCGGCCCCTGGATTTTTATTCGAGATACCTTCAACTTTTTGATGCTCATCTGCAATGCCTGGCTGGGGCAACGAGATGAAGAGTAAAACCAGAAATACACTGAGCAAGCCTGGTAACAACCTCAACTGTCTGGAAACAACGAATTTGATCACGAATTCAACCTCAAGGTTTATTATTATAGGGACGGACTACAAGCTGATAAATAAGTGTCGATACAGCACTGTATCGACACTTATACAGTCGCGCCGGTAAATTAACGCTTAACCCTATCGAGTCCTTAGTTTGGCATTATCGTAGGAGACACCCCAGTTCATCACACTGGCACCCCGATTAACAATACGCTTACGGTATATATCCGACACCATATTCGCATCACCCGCTAACAGCGCCTTGGTGGAGCACATCTCTGCACACAGCGGTAACTTGCCTTCAGCCAGACGATTTCGGCCATACTTTTTATACTCAGCCGAGCTATGATCGTCTTCCGGACCACCGGCACAGAAGGTGCATTTATCCATCTTGCCACGCGAAGCAAAGGCTGCATCCGACGGGAACTGTGGCGCTCCGAAAGGACAGGCATAAAAACAGTAACCACAGCCGATACAGATGTCTTTATCGTGCAGCACCACGCCATCATCGGTGGTATAGAAACAATCAACCGGACAGACTGCGGCGCAGGGTGCATCAGAGCAATGCATACAGGCAACGGACAGTGAGCGTTCGCCCGGCTCTCCATCCTTGATGGTGACGACGCGTCGGCGATTGACGCCCCATGGAACTTCATGCTCGTTCTTACAGGCTGTTACACAGGCGTTACATTCGATACAACGTTCCGCATCACAATAGAATTTCATTCTAGCCATTTTTATAATCCTCTCTGCTTAAGCTTTTGTAATACGGCACAGGCTGCATTTAGATTCCTGCATTTGTGTTACAGAATCATAGCCATATGTCATTGCGGTATTTGCGGCCTCACCCAGTACATAAGGTGCGGTTCCCTCAGGGTATTTGGAGCCAAGATCCTTGCCCTGAAAATGCCCTCCAAAATGGTACGGCATAAAGGCAACACCTGAAGCGACTCGACGGGTGACCATCGCCTTGACCTTCACTTTCGCGCTTTCAGCACCTTCGACCCAGACATCATCGCCATCCTTAACACCAGCGTTATTGGCATCACGTGGATGGATCTCAACAAACATATCCTGCTGCAGTTCTGCCAGCCAGGCATTAGAACGGGTTTCATCACCACCACCCTCGTACTCAACCAGGCGACCAGAAGTCAGGATAATGGGGTACTCCTGAGAGTAATCTTTGACCTGAATCGACATATAGCGAGTCGGCAGACGCCAGAATGCCTTGCGATCTTCGTAGGTTGGATATTTTTCGACCAGATCACGGCGTGAGGTATACAACGGTTCACGATGGATCGGTACCGGATCAGGGAAAGTCCATACCACGGCTCTGGCTTTCGCATTACCGAATGGAGAACAACCATGCTTGATCGCCACCCGCTGAATACCGCCGGACAGATCGGTTTTCCAGTTCTTACCTTCTGCGGCAGTTTTTTCAGCATCGGTCAAATCATCCCACCAGCCTAGTTTCTTCAGCACATCAGCCGAAAACTCAGGATAACCATCCTTGATATCAGAGTCCTTACCAAAAGAACCCTCTGCCAGTAGATTGACACCGTTTCTTTCAACACCAAAACGGGCGCGGAAAGTCAGGCCACCCTCTGCAACCGGTATAGAAGTGTCATACAGATTCGGGGTGCCTGGATGTTTCATGTCACCGGTTCCCCAGCACGGCCATGGCATACCGTAGAAGTCACCATCTGCCGGACCACCTTCGGCCTTCAGCGAGGTATAGTCAAAGGTTCCCCAGTTTTCCTGATGCAATTTGAGTCGCTCAGGGGTTTGACCGGTGTAGCCGATGGTCCACATACCGGCATTGATTTCGCGTGTAATATCCTCGATCAGAGGCTCATCGTTCGCGACCTTGATGTTTTTGAACATCTGTTGATCAAACTCGAGCTTCTTCGCCAGCTTGTACATAATGGTATGGTCAGGCAGCGACTCAAACAGCGGTTCAATGACTTTAGAGCGCCACTGAATAGAGCGATTGGATGCGGTCACCGAACCGTAGGTTTCCATCTGCGTTGAGGCTGGTAACAGATAGACGCCATCTGTGCGGTCATGCATGATCGCTGAAAGCGTAGGATAGGGGTCAACCACGACCAGCATATCCAGTTTTTCCATCGCCTTTTTCACTTCAACGCCGCGGGTCTGGCTGTTCGGTGCATGGCCCCAGAAGATCATTGCTCGGACGTTATCACGCTGTGCAATATTGGTTTTTTCCTCCAGTACGCCATCGATCCAGCGCGAGACCGGGATACCTTTTTCATTCATCGGTACCGTTTTCTTGGCATCTTCTCCATGCTCGTTAAAAAACTCACCTGGCTTTTCTTCCTTATCAAAACGCGACTTGATCCATTCATAATCCAGATCCCATACCCGGGCCCAGTGTTTCCACGAACCTTCGGCGAGACCGTAGTATCCGGGCAGTGTATCCGCCAGAACACCCAGATCGGTTGCACCCTGCACATTGTCATGTCCACGGAAGATATTGGTACCACCGCCGGAAACACCCATATTGCCAAGTGCCAGCTGGAATATACAGTAGGCACGGGTATTATTGTTACCAATCGTGTGCTGGGTACCACCCATACACCAGATAAAGGTTCCAGGGCGGTTATCGGCCATGGCCTTGGCAGCGGCTAGTATTTTATGTTCTGGCACACCGGAAACCTTTTCGACTTCTTCAGGGGTCCATTTCGCCACTTCGGCCTTGATTTCTTCCATGCCATACACCCGTTGACGGATAAATTCCTTATCTTCCCAGCCATTCTTGAACACATGCCAGAGCATGCCCCAGACAACCGCCACATCGGAACCCGGACGAATTTTCAGATAATGGTCAGCATGCGCAGCAGTCCTTGTATAACGTGGATCGATCACAATGATAGGTGCATTGTTTTCTTCTTTCGCCTTGAAGATATGTTGCAGCGCTACAGGATGAGCTTCGGCAGGGTTGGAGCCGATCAGCAGTACCGCTTTCGAGTTATGAATGTCATTATAGGAGTTGGTCATCGCACCATAACCCCAGGTGTTAGCAACACCTGCAACCGTGGTTGAGTGGCAGATACGGGCCTGATGATCGACGTTGTTGGTGCCCCACATCGCAGCCATCTTACGGAACAGATAAGCCTGTTCGTTGCTGTGTTTGGCAGAGCCTAGCCAGTACACGGAATCAGGACCGGAAGACCCCCTGATTTCCTGCAGCTTGTCGCCGATTTCGTTCAGGGCTTCATCCCATGAAACTTTTTTCCATTTACCATTCACCAGTTTTGTGGGGTATTTCAGACGCTTTTCACCATGTCCATGCTCTCGAATTGCCGCACCCTTGGCGCAATGCGCTCCCAGATTAAACGGATGGTCAAACGCGGGTTCCTGACCTGTCCATACACCATTCTGAACTTCAGCAATGATGCCGCAACCGACAGAACAATGGGTACAGACCGTTTTAATCTGTTTTGCAGTGGCGCTGCTGGCAGCCGGAGCCGCCTGTGCCTTCTTCATCATGACCGGAGAAATAGTACTCGCCAGCGCTACCCCACCAGCCATCAGGCTGGAACCTTTCAGAAAGGCGCGACGATTAATCGCATCGGCAACCGGCTTGCTGGCACTGGAAGTAGCCTCAGTGCTCTGAATCGAATTCGACTTTTTTATTAATTTATTCATTTTTCACCTCTGATCAGCTGGCTGCGGTTTTATAGTATTCGAGGACATGCGGGGTCAATTGATAACCTTTCTGCATTTTAACTTCAGCTTTTTCTTCAGCCACCGAAGCTATCGCAGCTCCCGGAATGACAGCGCTGGCAGCGATACCGACACCGGCAAACGTGGACAGCTTTACAAACGCTCTGCGCTCACTATCCAGTTTTATCTGATCTGACACATTGATTATGTTTTTCACCAAAAGCTCCTCCCCTTTGCAGGGTGATATTGTTATCTGTTTATAAATACGTTAATCGCAATATGCCTGCTGAAACAAACGGCTTCATACCGGCATGGTTAAATAGTTGAGTTCAAATGCTACAAATGCCGATCCAAAACGACCCAGCGCTTTATAAAATATTGCGCTACGGGCGTCGCTAAGATCCCTGAAAAAACGACCCATCCAGCTCTCCATATGAGTCTGGAAAAAATCTCTCTGTACTGAAAGCTCGGCATTTTCAGTAATCATTAATGAAATAACTTCACATAAAGCAGCCGCATGATCCTCCGGCTCACTCACCGATTCATTGCGTTGATAGCCCAGTCTAACCAGATCATCACGTAGGTCACTGAGTGGCTTTTCCATCAGGAACCCGGTCAGATACCAGGAACCATAAGGCACCACTTCACCTTTACCCAGGCCGATAAACAGATCCTGGTATTCATCTTCGATGCTATTTGCTGTCAGCATTTTTGCCGACAGACCCAGCATCGACATGGCAACCATGAGATCGTCTCCATCGGTCTGAGTCTGCTGCGACAGACCGCTCAGTCTTTCCAGCATGGCCTGATCGGGTGCAGCCCTGAGTAATGCGGCCAACAGACTGTAGGCCGAAGCCCGGTGCTGCTGCTCCGGCTCAATAACGTTGTTTTCCGGAATTTCAGCAATTGAAGCATCTGCAGAATAATCTTCGCTGTAAACAGGCGTCTGGGCTTGTAATGTCATTTCAATATTTTCCTCACCATTGATGGATAGCAACTTACGTTCCATTATTTCCGGATAAATAGTCACCTTTTATAACGTATTAACTCAATCTTTTAGCCGAAGCATTGCTTAGTGGGTCAAAACTACCCTGTATTGCTTCAGGATCCTGGACAATATCAGCCACACGGCAGTCATCACACATCTTCAGACGGTCCAGCGCACGCGTGGTTTTAAACATGTAATGATCCTTTAACTTATGACTCATCTTGTGGATGATGGAGGTCGGCGCAAAGGCCTTACCGCAGCTGATACAGGCAAACGGTATATCCTGGTGCAACACTCTGGACTGATTCCTTTTCTCCCGGTTATAGATAATTCTGGGCGAAATACTGATCGCCTGCTCAGGACAGGTCTGGGTACAGGTACCGCACTGGATACAGTGACTTTCGATAAAAAATATTTCCGGGATTTCACGATTGGATCCATCCTGCAGGGCCTTTCCCGGACAGGCACCGATGCAGGCCATACATAAGGTACAACGCGTTTCATCGATACTGGCAGTTCCAAACGGCGCCGCCAGCGGTAGACTGACCAGCTCTCTGGTTCTTTCGATCTGCTGATACAGATGATCGAGCGCCTGAAAAATCGCATGCCGTTTGTTTTGCGGCATGCTGTAGGCAGCAGGGGTATAGCCCCACTTCTGTTCGATCAATTCGATCTGGTCAGCCTGATACTGCAGACTGATGCGCTGCGGATTGATCGTCAGCCCGCTCAGCATTGACTGCAACCACTCCAGCTGTTGAGACAGTTGATTCTGTGAAAGCTGCGGCGCCTCACTATTAACCAGCAGTACCACCTGTGACGCGCCATAAGCCAGCGTAGACAGGCACAGATCCATACCGACACTGGCGATTTCTTCAACGCGAAGCGGCAATACCGCACATTTCTTTGCGAGTGCATCGAGCGCCGGGTCTGGCGCTGCATGAAACACCACGACGGCCTGTTCGCCACCCTGCTGATGAAAGGTCTGTAGCATTTTACGAATACGGTTGCCACTATCCGTTAGCCGCGGATAGGCATATTGAATCGCCCCGGAAGGACAGACCGTGGCACAGCTTCCTCCCCCCTGACACAGATGAGCATCCACCTCGATGGTTTCGATCAGACTGCTGATAGCGCCAGCCGGACAGGCGTCGATACAATTGGTGCAAACGGTTTTCCCATTCACTCCGTGGGCGCAGATGGAAGCGTCATAATTAAAATAGCGTGGTTTTTCAAACTCCCCCGTCATCTCCTGCAAGCGCGCTTCCAGTTCGTGTTTATTCTGCTCCGTGACCGCTTCATGCAGATAGCCCGCCGGCAGCAGTTGCTGCGTCAGTAAGGGCTTCGCATTCAGATCGAGAACCATGTCTGCACGCAGGGTTTCAGTATTGCCCTGTTGATCGCTCAGGCGCATCACGAAGTTTCCCAGATATCCCTGCAACTCGATTTTTCTGCCATTCAACGCAATCACATCGGTCTGGCCGGGTGCGGCTTTGGCCTGCATCGAAATCAGCGTCAGTTTGAGCGGGGCCGCAAACTCCCGGCACAGACTCAGAGCCGCGTCATCGCCCACAATAATCACCCGCCCATTCGACTGATAACTGATCAGGCTGGTAGGGACGGCTGGGAACTGCTGGTAGGTCTGTAAAGCCTGCTCAAGCGCATGCGTGGTTAAATCATTCATGGATTGTTTCCGTTTCTGGGGTAATGTCAGTCTGGATTAATGCGGAATCCTGTACCGGGGTAGCATCTGCGGGCAGTACTTCCTGCACCGCATCTGCGGGTGAATTTTCTGCAGCTTCCTGTTGCATCAACTTTTCCGCTTCCTGCTCCAGCTTCTTTTTCGCCTCCATTTCGATCTGGTGTTTCATATCGCAGGTAACGATATCGCCCAGCTTTTCGAACGAGGTATAGTCATCGTTATAATCGTCCAGACCATCCTGTATGTTAAATGAAGGAGCCTGAAACAGTTTTCGTAACGCCAGATTTCTCAGTTCATCACTCACGCCTGCCGACATGAAAACACTAAAATCTGAATCTTCGCTGAGGGATTCGATCGGCGGCATATCCGCATCGGTCAAAACCTCGACCTCCGACTCGATCTGGTTGCTACTTTCTGGTACGACACCAGAAAGCGCTGCGGCATCGGGAAATTCGCGACTTTGTGCAGAGATTACCTGATCTTCCTCGCGGCTTTGCTCCTGTGTTTGCTGCTTACGACGCGACCAGCGCGACAGCAGATTCTCTTCGTTGCTGACGCTCATGTGCGGGGGTTTTGAGTGGATGAATCATCCTTTGATACTTGCTTCCAGTTATCCAGCTTACGTTTAAACTTTTTGGTCGCAATATAATGCGTCAGAATAAAAGCTTCCGACCACTTATACAGCGCCGGCGGGATCTCCACCGCATACACCTGCTGATCGCCCTCCAGATAAGAGTGCACATGATCGAAGCTGAGGCTCACCAGATAGGGAACCGGCATGTCATTCGGATCATCTTCATTCGAAGCGACCACATAACAGCCGGGATTAGGAGACATCAGGTTGTGATAGTAACTTTCACATTCATCGACATATAACTGCAGCTTAAACCCGCTGTAGAGATAATGTTGCACCCCACTTTCTTCATAAATTTTGCGTACCGAGCTTCCCTGCTGGCTATCGCCAGGAATGACCCCGATCGCCTTATAGGTAAAATCGACCCACTGATGACTGGAAGGCCTTTTTTCCATAATGACGGACACAGGCATCTGTTCAGGAAGATTCTGATCGAAGTCAGTCAGTTTGATTGTTTCCATCAGTTATAACCTTATTGGGCTGAAGTATGGCGTTAACTGTCTGCAAATGTTGTACCAGATTGTCATAGCCAATTATCGGCGTCTTCTACTGAACGTATTGGTCAATCAGCGCGCCTGTACTGGCACAATATGTACCGCCACCCCTGCAACGACTGCGACATAAGTTCCCACCCGTTAGCAGGTATGCAAGCCTTTTATGGAGTTAATCCTCCATTTAATACCCCTGAAGACGGTAATATGAAGACGCACATAGAAACGGGTATATTTATTGCTTAACAAAGGTTTGAGTTGTATTGAGCACACCCGCTTGATGTTGTTTAAAACTATCTAAATTGATGAATATTTAATGAAGACATCGACCAATGAAGCCAGCCAGTTGATTGACCGCTACGGACGCAAGATCGATTACATTCGACTGTCGGTAACCGATCGCTGTGATTTGCGCTGTGTCTATTGCATGTCAGAAGACATGCAATTTGTACCCCGCTCACAGTTACTGACACTGGAAGAAATCGAAGAAATTGCTTCCGCCTATGTAGAACTGGGGGTCACTAAAATCCGTATCACCGGTGGTGAGCCTCTGGTTAGAAAAAATATCATCTCGCTATTTAACCGTCTTGGACAACTGGAGGGATTAAAGGATTTAACCATCACTACTAACGGCACTCAATTACAGAAATATGCAGCAGACCTGAAAGCTGCCGGTGTGACGCGTATCAATATCAGTCTGGACACATTAAATCCCGAGCTGTTTCACACTATCACCCGCAATGGTCAGATTGAAAAAACATTGCAGGGACTGGATGCAGCGATCCAGCAGGGCTTTAACAAGATTAAAATTAACAGCGTGATTCTGAAGGATCGAAACCATCATGAAGTCATCGATCTGGTCAACTTTGCCATTGAGCGTGGAATCGATGTCAGTTTCATCGAAAATATGCCGCTTGGCATCACCGGCGAGCACAACCATCAGGGCAGCTATTATTCCAGCGATCAGATCGTGCAAGACCTGCGCCATCAATTCGAACTGATTCCCACCACCGAGCACACCGCAGGCCCGGCAAAATATTTTAGAATTCCACAGCACCCGCAAACCCGGGTCGGCCTCATATCTCCGCATAGTCATAATTTCTGCGACACCTGTAACCGGGTTCGCCTGACGGCTGAAGGACGCCTGTTACTGTGTCTCGGACAGGAGCATTCAGTCGATCTGAAAAAAGTGATTCGGGCAAATCCCGGTAATACGGAAATCCTTAAACAGGCCATTATCAACTCACTCGATATCAAACCCAAAGGGCATGATTTCAATATCCACTCGAATGAAATCCTGTTACGCCATATGAACATGACCGGTGGATGATCAAACGTGGATCAGCCAACCAGAGTTGAGCAACCCTATCGACCGGTAATGACCAATGCGGGTCTGGATAGCACCAGTGAAGTCATCGGACTGAATGAATTCAACGAAGAGGTTAACGGCAATATTGCGGTAGAACGGGCTTTAACCATTTATCTGGACAAGCGCGAAATCGTTACTCTGATGACCCTCGGCAATCACCCTGAACTGCTAATCCTGGGTTGGCTGCATAACCAGCGCATCGTACGCGACATCCACCAGCTGAAATCGATCCAGGTAGACTGGGAGACCGAATCGGTAGCGATCACCACCCACAGCAAAGTCGATGATCTGGACAACAAGCTTAACCATAAAACCGTCACTACCGGCTGTGGTCAGGGTACTGTTTACGGTAATTTGATGGAGGAACTGGATAAAATCAGACTGGCCCGTCCCAGACTCAAACAGTCGATGATCTACCAGCTGCTGGACACCCTTAACGCTCACAATGAAATCTACCAACGGGCCGGCGCGGTGCATGGTTGTGCGCTGTGCCAAAATACCCATATCGAACTATTCATTGAGGATGTCGGCAGACATAATGCGGTGGATGCCATTGCCGGTCACATGTGGCTTAACCGCCTGAGCGGAGCCGATAAAGTTTTTTACACCACCGGTCGGCTGACTTCGGAAATGGTGATCAAGGTTGCTCTGATGGGCATACCGGTGCTGCTGTCCAGATCTGGAGCGACCCAGATGGGGCTCGATATCGCCAGAAAAATGGGCGTGGTACTGATTGCGCGAGCCAAGGGAAAGCACTTCATGGTGTATAACGGCCACCAGGATATTGACTTTGATGCGATCCCAGTCCGCCTGCCAGCATCGCAAAAACTGAATACACGTCAATCGGCAAAGATGGATCATGAGCAGCCTGCTGGATAATCAGATCGATGTCTTTATGAGCGTCAGACAGGTTTCAAACTACCTGCATCTGAATGAAAAAAAGATCTATACGATGGTCAATGAAGGGCAGATACCAGCGACCAAAATCACCGGCAAATGGATGTTTCCGAAAGAACTGATCGATAAATGGATGCTCGATTCCACCCATAATGGACTGTTGCATGACCGCCTGATCATCGCCGGCAGTGACGACCCACTACTGTATCGGGTTATTCTCGGGTATACCGAAACGCTCGGCAGCAAGGCACTCATCAGCTATTCGTCGACCGGTACCCGGCCCGGCCTTAAACTATTGAATGCCGGCAAGATCGATGCCTGCTGCATTCACTGGGGTCCGGAAAAGGAAAGCTTCCGGCGTCACCCTTCCCTGTTACAGCAATATACCCGGCATCATGACTGGGTCATGATTCGTGCCTTCAAGCGTGAACAGGGACTGCTATACAAAGCGGCTTTACTCGAGGCTTCTCCTGAAATACCGGAAATATTTGAATCGAAATACCGTTGGTCAGTGCGCCAGGAAGGCTCCGGCTCACGTCGCTTTTTGATGGAAACCTTAAGCCGGTATGGACTCAATTCCGATCAGTTAAATGTCACCACAACCTCACTATCAGAACGTGAAGCCGCCGCCTCTATTGTGATGCAAAAAACCGATATTGCCTCTGGAACCCGAGCCATCGCACGCGAATTCGGTCTGGATTTTATCAGTCTGGGCTGGGAAGCCTTCGATTTCGTTATTCCTCGCAATATCTGGTTTCGCCATTTATTTCAGAATCTGATTGTCAATATTAAATCTGACAGTGGACAGCAAACAGCACTAAGACTGGGTGGCTATGACTTTGCTCAGTGCGGCGACCTGATGTGGGGGGATGATTGAAGCTGAACTCAAACACATTGGTAAATCTGCTCTAAGTCAGCCGCACGCTACCTGATTGCACCCATTATCCTGGGCCTGATACAGCGCATCATCCACCTGACGATACATCTCATCCTCTATTGCTGAGTGAGTACCACTCGATTGATGTGTTTTCATATCGATCGACACAGTCAGATAAGCAGAAGCCTTGTTAAATCCATGCTCTATCTGCAGGTCCTCAACCGCCTTGCGTAGCTTTTCGGCAATCTTTAACGCGTCTTCACTGCTATCGACTGACACAATCACTGCAAATTCCTCCCCTGCCTATGCGGAAGGCAAAATCATCCGCACGTCGCACGGTCTGTTTGAAAGCACTGGAGACTGCCTGCAACGCAACATCACCCTGCTGTTGTCCGTAGTTATCGTTATAGGGTTTGAAGTAATCAACATTGATAATCATCAGCGCAATCGTTTTATTAGCCCGTTCGGCACGAGCCAGTTCACTCGGAAACACCGAGTTAAAATGCCGACGATTATATAAAGACGTCAGGCCATCGGTGATGGATAGTTCTTCAGCGCGTTTTTTATCACTGATATCCTGGCGGATAGCGGTGTAGCCGGTAATACTCCCCTGCTCATCAAACACTGGCGAGATGTAAGCCTGTACCCAGTAATAATCGCCATTTTTTTTACGGTTCTTGATTTCTCCGTGCCAGGTTTTGCCCTGAGAGATACTGCTCCACAACTCGGTATAAATGGAATCTGGCATGTCGCTATGGCGCAGAATGCGGTGACTGCTAGCAATCAGTTCAGCGCGACTGTATCCTGATACTTCACAGAAAGCATCGCTGGTATAGGGAATAAGGCCAGCACGGTCAGTCGAAGAAGTGATGACGTATTTATCGACGATGCCAACATAGTTAACCAGCTGTTGATTGGTCTGCTCGAGTCGTTGATGCGTGTCACTGAGTAATTTTTCTGCCTCAATACGTTTATCGATTTCACGCGATAAGCGCCGGTTCCAGATTAGAATAAACAGAACAATCAGAAATACTACGGCAAGGATTTTCCACATCAGTACATAATCAAAACCAAGTTCATAGCGAAGTTTTATCCAGTTATGGTAGATCTGGTCATGCTCTTCCTCGGTGATCGAGTCGAGTGCCTTTTGCAATATCGGTATAAACTCTGGCCAGTCCTTTCTGACCGCCATCGACAGTTCATATCGATACGGGGTTTCACCGGAAATCTTGATATTGGTTAGGCCTTCACGTTTTATAACTTCGTTGACCGTAGCAATATTGCCGATATAGGCATAAACCTTACCGTGCGAGAGCGCATCCAGAGCATCGGCTACATTTTCGGCTAGCAACAGCTTGAGTTCTGGATGGTTTTTCTACAGCAAGTCCTGGGTTGCATAGCCTCGCACCACCGCAACGGTTTCATTTTTGAGGTCCTTGATTCCATTCACATTAGAGATCTGATCACTGGTGACTATAACCATCGGAAAGGAAAGATAGGGCTCGGTAAAATTGACATACTCACGGCGCTGTTCGGTGGACACCACGCAGGAATACATATCGAGCTCCCGACTCTGGACTGACTCAACAACCGCTCACCACGGTTTGCTTTTCTCAACCTCGAACTGGATACCGAGTTTATGACTCATCAGCGCGATATATTCGGCCGCCATGCCGACATAGTTTTTATCCTTATCGATGTACTCGAAGGGTGACCAGTCGATATCAACCGCAAGACGAATCGTAGGATGTTCACTTAACCATTGGCGTTCATCATCATCTAAATCTAACGCTAGCGATGATGTAAACGCCACAACAGTATTCGAAAAAATAAGCAGTAAAAGTGGAAGCAGAACTGGAAACTGGCGTCTCCAGGTAAATATTTTTGCAGTCAAACAGTAATCCATGAATTTTCCAGACTGTTATTAGAACTATCTTCAGCTCCCTGAATAGCACATTAGAAAAGGGAAATGTTTGATGCTTAACAACGAGTTACGTATAGATCACAATAAACACAATAAGTGGATACCAGAAAAGTGCCTCACCGCCTGCTGGGCAGGAATAAACCCTGATGAGAGATCTGAGTTTGTCCGAGCATATTTGATCAGACGGTTAAAAGCTTCTCGGAAACCTCCTGTTCCCGAGAAGCTGAAAAGGATCTATTTGGCCGGAGCAGCAGTTGCCGGAGCGGCAGGATAACCGTAACCTCCCCAGAAGGGATTGCTGCCGTATCCATTCCCACCATAAGGGTAGCCACGGTAGCCCCAGCCGTTATTATCGTAGCTGTTGTAGTAAGTGTTACCATAACCGTCTCCATAATAACGACCACCACCGTAACCGTTACCATAACCATTTCCGTACCAGTCGGTATCAGCGTCCATATTGGCGTCCATATCGCCTTTGGCACGCCCTTTAAAGCTCATATTAAAGTCCATTTCTCCATCACCGCTACCTCGACCTTTACCACGCCCTGAACCACGACTATCTCCGTAGTAATTACCGTAGGCATTGCCATATCCAGAACCGTCCCCGTAATATCTGCCAGTTCCATATCCACTACTATTATTGTCGTCGCCCCAGAAAGCTAGAGCCGAGGTTGTTAGTAATAATGATGCGGCTGCTGTTAATAGCATTTTCATGAGATTAATCCTCCAGATTAAAGATAAATTAACGCTTACCACAAAAAATATATAAATTCGGGCTCAGCTTTTCAACCGTTTTGTAGCTGGATCGCAAAAAATATTTTTCCTATAAAAAAGAAGGCTGTTGAACGGAGTGACGAGGTGACGCTGAAGTCCTTAGCGGCGCAGTTTAAACGCTATCCAGAGATTACTGTAATCAATTTACGCCTTATAGGCCGGCTGCTGCACAATACGTTGCAGGGCAGCATTAAATTCTGTCGAGCCCAGCACGGATTCATTCTTCAGACGTCTTAACTCATCCAGCTCTTTTAACAGATAGCCTTTCATATCGTTGTCGTGCGGTTTATTGGCTAGACTGATTTTATCCGTCAGGACTTCGATAAAGGTTCTAAAGGCTTTTTTATCCGGCGAGGCATGGATAAATTCGAGAATTGGAGCCTTTCCATAATGGCTATAGAATATCAGCCGATGAGTGGATTTTTTCCAGCCAATCAGCAGCGCCGTGAGGCTGCCTGAAAGGTTAACCAGCGCAAGGCTGACAGAGAAAATCTGCAAGTTCTGGTTGTCCCGTATATCACTGATGATCAGTACAACAGCAATCACCAGCATCAACGCAGCACCGATAAACCAGTTGTAGGCATAGTTAACCTGGCATTCCGGGCTGGTATTCAAATAACTCAGATTGATCCGGAATTTCTTTTTCCCGGCATTTTTGAACTGTACCTTCTGGTAGCACTGGCGATTATTAAAAATCATGAATTCGCGTTGTTCCTGCTTTAGCCAGCTGCTTTGCTTTAACTCCAGGTTAACCAGTTGAACTTTGATCCGCTCTTCATCGGTAAACTCGGTAATATCTTCATCGGTACTAAGTATTATTTTTTCCATTGACTGTCGTCCTGTGGATTTATGAGTATATGATGCCATCATATCTTTATGGGAATTAATTCCCAATTGAATAATCCTATGACAACCCTCTACACGAATAGCTTTTACCAATCACCTCAGCCGTACCAGGCGCTGGCGTTTAATTCCGATAATTCCCGCCGCTTGCTTTGCCACACCACTCTGTTAAATTAAGTTCGATCATCCAGACACCCAACGATATGACTGAGCTTTCTGCTGCCCTCAACACCCACTGGGAAAATATTTTAGCCGTGAGCTGGTTTCTGCTCTGCTTCAAGGGCTATAGCCTGTACGCCAACCGTGCTGCACAGCATGTCAATTGCCTCGCCAGTGAAATGCATCAATACCGGGTTGAATGGATGAAACGCATGTTGACACGCGAAAACCGCATCGCTGATACCAGTACCATCGCTAACCTGGAACGCAGCGTCGCTTTTTTTGCCTCCACCACGTTGCTGATACTGGCCGGCCTGATCACCGTGGTGGGTTCCACCCAAAAAGCAATCGATGTCATCTCCGATATTCCTTTCGCCAGCCAGGCAACCACCGCGGAATGGGAATTGAAGCTGCTGTTGATGGTGATACTATTTATATTTGCCTTTTTCAAGTTCACCTGGAGTCTGCGTCAGTACGGCTTTGCATCGGTGATGATCGGCGGCGCGCCCTTGCCCACCGATGCGATGGTTAACCAGGCGCGCACTGCCTACGCACTTCGCATTTCGAATACCATGTCACTCGCTGCAGGCAATTTTAATACCGGACTGCGTACCTATTATTTCAGCATGGCGGTACTGGGCTGGTTTATCAATCCGTGGATATTCATGGGGCTAAGTACACTGATCATGTTGATCCTGTATCGACGCGAATTTAAATCACGCACGCTCGCTGAAATGCTGATGAGTCGCTCGGAATAATTGGCCATTACCAAAACCTTCATCACAAGCTCAGCAACATTTTATTCGCTATAATTTTTTGTAATAACGACCCCATCAGGTGATACTAACTACAACCGTTAAAAATAAATACTCAGCTGACGGTTTTGCATAAAGCTGCATCAGGCTTATGGTTAGATTGATTGGGTATTTTTCAGTGCACTAATGCTTTGCAATATTTCATAGCAAGCAGTCGCCACAGCGACCTTTTATTTAAACCTTTTATAAAGATAAATAAATCATGAATAGTTCAGCAACTAAAGATCACTCTATCCCTCTCTCTGCCGCCCTGATGAACGTGCCCAAATCGGCCACCCTCGCGATCAATGAAAAGAGTAGCCAGCTTCAACGAGAAGGCAGAGATATCATCCGCCTGGGACTCGGCCAGTCACCCTTTCCGGTTCCCGAGATTATGGTAAACTCACTCAAAGCCTATGCCAGTGCCAAGGATTATATGGCGGTGCAGGGGTATCTACCGTTACGTGAAGCGATTAGCTCTTTCGTCAATCGCACCGAGAAGCTACAGCGCAAGGCAGAAGATATCATCATTGGACCTGGCACCAAGGAATTACTGTTCGGGGTGCAGATGGTACTCGACTGTGATCTGGTGCTACCGTCACCGAGCTGGGTTTCCTACGAACCGCAGGCCCGGCTACTGGGTAAAAAGGTGCACTGGCTGCCCTGCCAGGCCGAACATGGCTGGAAATTAACCGCTGAAACCCTGGAGCAGCATTGCCGGCAACACACTACCCGTAAACAGTTATTAATCTTAAACAGCCCCAACAACCCGAGTGGCGCCTGCTTTACCCAACAGGAGCTACAGGCACTGGCTGCAGTCGCGGCTAAATATCAGATCTATATCGTATCGGATGAAATCTATTCGGAACTGCACTTTGAGGGCGAGCATATTTCGATCGCCCGCTACTACCCGGAAGGTACGATCATCAGTAACGGCATCAGTAAATGGGCTGGAGCCGGTGGCTGGCGACTGGGCTTTTTCAGTTTCCCTGCCAGTTTAAAACCCGTATTAAACCTGATGGTGGTGCTGGCGAGTGAAACCTTCACTTCGGTCAGTGCACCGATACAGATGGCCTCGATATGCGCGTTTGAAGATTCCACAGCACTGCTCGATTATATTCATGCCAGCCGCAAAATCATGCACAGCATTGGCACAATCTTCAGCCGTTTTCTGCAACAGCAAAACATACCGGTAGTCGCACCGGATGGCGGGTTTTACTGTCTGGCAGACTTTGCCCCGTTTCAGCAAAAGCTGGCCGCCAAAGGCATCGACAACGCTAAACAGCTAGCCGAGCAATTACTGCAACACACCGGTGTAGCAGGCCTGCCAGGGAAAGACTTTGGGCTCCAGCAGGGGTTACTGATGCGTCTGGCACTGGTTGATTTTGAGAGTAGCGCATTACTGAAACGCGTGATAGATAACCCGGATCTGGTGCTCGATGAAAACACGCCAGAACTGCACAGACTGTTTACCGCACCGCAACGCATGGGTGACTGGCTGAACAGCCTGTAGCAGAACACTTTTAACAATAGTTGGCGTACAAACATGACCAAACAATGGATCGAGCAACTGGAGAAACAGCTTGCGAACTCTGCATTAGCCGGCTTTGTAAAAGCGCAAAGTTTTCAGAAGCTGTTTCCGAGAAATTATAGAGATGACTTCAGTATTCAGGATGCGCTGGATGACCTCACCAGCATCGAGCAGTTATTCAGCCAGAACAGTCTGCAGGTAAGCCTGCAGGATGATGCTCAGCACCATCAGTTTTCGATAAAAATCTATTCGCTGGATCAGGCCGTCACCTTGTCGCAATCGATGTCGATACTCGACTCTATGGGTCTGCAGGTATTACTCGAAAAACCGTATGAACTGAAAATTGTTAAGCGCTCTGTATGGCTGCACTATTTCACGCTTCAACGACAGCATCAACCCTGCACCGATGATCACGACAAATTACCGCGCTACTTCCAGCAACTATTCACCTCGGTGTGGCGTAAGGAAACCGAAAATGACGCCTTCAACCAGCTTCTGTTTTCGACCTGTCTGAAGTCACGCAATATCAATATTCTACGCGCTTATACTGCCTATCTGCATCAGATAACATTCCCCTACAGCCGGTCCCTGATCATCAGCACCTTAACCGCCCATCCGGCGATTACGCTAAAACTGATCAAGCTGTTTTTATACAAATTCGACCCACAGCAGGAGCTGCAGTCAAAATTTGAAGAAACCCGGCAGCAGTACCTGACCCTGCTGAATGACATCGAATCACTCGATCAGGATCTGATCTTCAAACAGCTGCTAAACCTGATCAATGCGACGGTCAGAACCAATTATTTCCAGACCAGCGAAGAGCAAAACCAGCCCATCAGTTTCAAGTTCAAATCGACTGAAATCAATAAGCTCCCGTTCCCGCATCCGGCGTATGAGATTTTTATCTACAGCTCTCGCTTTGAAGGTATTCACCTGCGCGGCGGCCAGGTTGCTCGTGGCGGATTACGCTGGTCCGATCGAAAAGAAGATTATCGCACCGAAGTGCTGGGTCTGATGAAGGCACAGATGGTGAAAAATGCGGTCATCGTTCCTGCCGGCTCGAAGGGAGGCTTTATCACCAAACAGATTGCCGGCCTGAAGCGAGATGAACTGTTTGAGGAAGTCAAAAGCTGTTACCAGCTTTACATCACTGCGCTGCTGGAACTGACAGACAATCTGCTCGACAGTAAAATTCAGCATCCAGCCGCTACCCGAATCCACGATCAGGACGACCCCTATCTGGTGGTCGCGGCAGACAAGGGCACCGCCACCTTTTCGGATACCGCAAATAGCATTTCTGCGCAGAAAAATTTCTGGCTGCACGATGCCTTCGCCTCCGGTGGATCGGCTGGCTACGACCATAAGAAAATGGGCATCACCGCGCGCGGTGCCTGGGAATCGGTCAAGCGTCATTTTCGCAGTATAAGTAAAGATATCCAGCAACAGAATTTTACCGTGCTCGGGATCGGTGATATGTCGGGTGATGTGTTCGGCAATGGAATGTTGCTTTCTCCCTGCATCCAGCTGATCGCCGCGTTCAATCATCAGAGTATTTTCATCGACCCGACCCCAGATGTTGCGAGCAGCTTGCGGGAACGACAAAGGCTGTTCCAGTTACCCCGCTCCAGCTGGAGTGATTACAACCCGTCACTGATCAGTAAGGGCGGTGGCGTTTTCAGCCGATCCCTGAAAAAAGTTGCTCTCTCGGCGCCGATGAAAACTCTGGTGGGCTGCAATCAGGATTATGTTACACCGGATGAACTCATCACCCTGCTGCTGAAAATGTCAGTCGAACTGTTGTGGAATGGTGGCATTGGCACCTATGTTAAGGCCAGCACTGAAACCAGCGAACAGGTGAAAGATAAGTTCAATGATGCACTGCGCATCGATGGCAAGGATTTAAGGGCCAAAGTAGTCGCTGAAGGTGGCAATCTAGGATTTACCCAGCTGGGCCGCATTGAGTACGCCAAAAAAGGCGGTCGTATCTATACCGATTCTATCGATAACTCGGCTGGCGTGGATTGCTCCGATCATGAGGTAAACCTGAAGATCATGCTGTTCCAGGCCGTACAGCAGGGAAAACTCACGCTGCAGGACAGAAATCAGCTCCTCGCCAGCATGACCGACGATGTAGCAAAACTGTGTATCCAGAATAACTACGACCAGACTCAGATTATCGATATGATCCAGCTGCAGGCAGCGGAATTAATGCATCAACATAATCGTTTTTTGCGTCATCTGGAGAGTCAGAAGATTCTCAATCGAAAGCTGGAGTTTCTGCCGGCGGAAGATGTGGTGGTGGATCGAATTGCGCACAATCAGGGGCTGTATGCACCTGAGCTCTGTATCCTGCTGTCTTACAGCAAACTCACCTATAAAGATGCACTGCTGCACTCCACTCTCACCAGTGCACCTTTTATGGACGAGATACTGTTTGATTACTTTCCGGCTGCGGTGCAGAAAGATTTCAAAGCCGAAATCCTGGCCCATCCACTGAAGCGGGAAATCGTGGCAACCCAGCTCAGCAATCAGGTGATCAATCAGATCGGCCCCGGCTTTGGTTTCAGAATGCGCGAAGAAACTGGCGCCAACATCGTTAGCATCGCCAAAGCCTATGTAATCTGCAAAAAAGTATTTTCGACCGATGTGCTGTGGAAGGACATACAGCTACTCGACAGTCAGGTGAATGAGCTTAACCGTTATGCCGGATTTAAAATGATTAGCGGGTTTCTGGAACGATCGATCAGCTGGCTATTACGCAATCAGAGTACTCAGCTAAATGTCGACAAACTGATCAAGCGCTATCAGGCGGACAGCAACCTGCTACGCAAGGTCATTCCGCACGCACTCAGCGGTCAGGCCAGAAAGACCTATACCACGGCTAAACGGCAGCTATTGAAGCAGGGCTTTCCACAGGCGATTGCGATCAGACTGGCCGAAATCACCATACTCGCCTCTTCCTTCGACATTATTGAGATCAAGCTTGCGCAGAAATCCCATATTGAGAACACTGCACACCTGTTTTTCTCGCTGTCGGAAAGACTCAAGCTGAACTGGATACGCGATCAGATTTCCGAAACCAATGTGCGCAACCACTGGCATCAACTGGCCATCGCCAATATGCGTAACGAGTTGCATGCGGTACAACGTCAACTCACCGAACTGATCCTGCAATCGGTCAGCAATAAACGACACACCACCAAGGCGCTGAAGCAGTGGATGGAAAAATACAGTTATGCGATACGCCGCTACGATCAATTGATCAGTGAACTACAGGCGAGCAGAAAACTCGATTTTACGATGGCGAGTGTCGGGGTTTTCGAGGTTCGCCGACTGCTTAACCTGAGCGCATGACGGCGTTACCAGCAGCCCTGTAGTAAGACTGGAAAGGCGTTATTTTTTACTCAGTTCCGCTTCCAGTATCGACTGCAATATGGCACCGCCGTCTGCGGTGAGCTGACGGCAACGTGAACCATTCCAGTTTTTCAGGCCCATCTGCTTTTTTAACTGCTGACACTGATGCCCGCCAGCGTGCTGTTCCAGTTGCTCAAAATAGTGCGCAGACAGCGCCTTGATGCGTGCATCCTTTTTAACCCCTTTCGCCATCACCAGACCGATCGCAAGCGCACCCCCTGTGAAAACCCCACAACTGGCCTGCTGACCGCCCATACCACCACACAGACCGCTGGCCGAAGCCTGAGCCAGTTGTGCCGAATGCGGCAGTTGATAGTGATCGACCGTGGCCAGCACAATCGCTTCAGAACAGCAGAAGCCCTCGTTAAAGTAATGCTCGGCTGTGGACTTAATCGATGGCTTCTGTGTTTGTTTCATACTCATTCAGATCCGGTAGTTTAAGACGCGCTGGAACTCGGCGTAGCGTATTTTTAAAATTCCATCGCCAGCAGTTCAGCCAGATCGGGTTTCCACAAATACAGCTTCAAATTCACCCGGTTATTCAACACCACAACACCGTCGTCGCGCAATAACCCAGATTGGGTTAGTGCCTGAAGAGATCCAGCAGAAAATGCAATCTGGCCGTTACTTTTTATGATCCGGTACCAGGGTACGCCCATCTCAGTCGGTGCCTGCTGCAACACCCTGCCGACCAGTCGTGCGCGGCCAGGCAACCCGGCCAGATCTGCGATCACACCATAACTGGACACCTTCCCACGCGGAATGCGGCAGGCCGTTTTCCAGATTCTAGTTGCTTTTTCGATGTCGAAGCCCTGCACCCTGCCCATCCTCGGAGTATTCACTCAGAGTAAATATATAGAACCTCTCCACGCAGAGGATGAAGTTCATGAAGACCGATTTATCAGCCATGTTTAATCCCGGCCGAAAAATGAT
The DNA here is from genome assembly GCA_014382695.1 of Gammaproteobacteria bacterium. Classification (GTDB taxonomy): domain Bacteria; phylum Pseudomonadota; class Gammaproteobacteria; genus JACNJF01. The sequence goes on from JACNJF010000120.1 coordinate 29,982, forward strand.
GCCCATCAAAAAGGGCCGATTCAATATTAACACTTCGTGTACATCGTGTGCTTCGTGGTGAATTTTTTTTTAGCAACCAATAACATAAAAAATGCTGGGAAAGACAGGGTAGATAATAATCCATCTATTAAATAATCACGTATTTTGGTTTTCTGTTCAAACCCATTGTCTGTTATCGTATGCGCTGAACTCACAACGTAAGCGATAAATTCATGATGAAAAATCTGCCTAAAATTTTTATTTCTCTTTTTTTAATCACTCTAATTTCCGCCTGTGCGACCAATCTTGCAGGGCGTCGACAGGTCATACTGGTCTCAGAAGACAGTGCTATCGATGCGTCAAAACAGGCGTATATCACCACGCTGGATGCCTATGATAAAAAAGGCCAGCTGGATAAAGATCCCGCCATGGTTAAACGCGTCAATCAGATTACCGCCAAACTCATTAAACAGGCCATGATCCTGCGTCCCGCCTCACAGAACTGGGAATGGAGCGTTAAAGTCATCGATGAGCCGGAAACCATCAATGCCTGGTGTATGGCCGGTGGCAAAATGGCGATCTATACCGGACTGATCAATAAACTGTCAGCCACCGATGATGAAATCGCCCAGGTCATGGGACATGAAATATCGCATGCTCTGGCCAATCACACCGCTGAACGGATGTCTGTGGCTATGGCCAGTGATATGGCGGTCAAGCTTTATAACTCCACCATTGGCGATGCAACCGGGACCACTTCACTGGCATCCGCCGCCGCACAGGTCGCGATCACCCTGCCGAATAGCCGAGCCTCCGAATCAGAAGCCGATGAGATCGGTATCGAAATCGCCGCCAAGGCCGGTTACAACCCGAATGCAGCGGTGACTCTGTGGCAGAAAATGGCCCAGGCCAGCGGCAGCGGCGGTCTCGAATTTCTGAGCACCCATCCTGCACCCGGCAATCGTGAAAAAGCACTGAATAACCTGATCCCAAAGATGATGAAGTTTTATCAGGCTGCCAGATAACACATAAATAGCTCCGGTTTAAGCCGGAGCTGTTTTATTTTGCACAGAAATCAATGGCTGCTGTTTGCCGCTAAAGCTACACCTGTAGATAAAAGCATATCCCTGAAAATAGTTTCAGCGCTGATCAATGATCCGACTCAGCAGACTCGAACTCTGCGTCCTGCCCGGTGACCTATTCTGAAGCAGACTTGATTGAATTGATGCTCGCTAAAAGGCAACCTGGTGCCAGTTACTGGACTTCATTCAGTCCTCATTCCTGAGTAATTTTAGTGGATAGTTTTTCACACACTAAAGCTGTCTTTGCTTCGTAGTTAATTGCTCTAGGTGTGTGAGTTACTTTTTTTGTGCGGCCCGAAGGGTTTAGGTTAAGGACGCCCGGAATACAAGAAGTAACTCACACACGTTGTAATAATCGGCTACGAAGTGAGGAGCCTTTTTGTGTGTAAAACAAATGCTCAGTAATTGAATGCAGGCGAAAGACTTGACGTTAAAAGCTAGAACCGCATTTCCGCAAAGGCAGAGAAGTGCCCGTTGATGGTCGCCTCAGTGAGCTACATGTATTGGGGTTTATATTATTATCAATAGACTTGACCCTGATACTTCATTTTGGCTTTCGTAGGTTATTGCTTGAAAATGATGTGCAATTAACAGGAATAGTAGGTGGAGTTACCAGGCTATAGGGTTGATGTCAGAAAAAATGATTGAATGTTGGGCGAGGCTCCTCGAATTGATATTTATGGGTAGGGTTTTTATACTTTATTCACTCGGTATAGCTGTCATGTATATTTCGCGATGATGAAAATATGGAACTAAAAATGATTATTTCACGGACTCTAGTAACGGTTACATTATTTATTTTCGTTTTGAGCTGTGGGAACGGAAACAATAACCAAAACAAAAACCAGGACGCTAACCTCAATAGTTGCGGCATTTCGCATAATGCTTACGATAATCAATCCGGTGCTTCTCGATTGTCCCTACCAAGAATTGAACATGCGTCAGCATTATTATTCGATTGTACAGTACTTGTAACTGGGGGATATGACGGTACTGATTACTTAAAGAGTAGTGAAATATTCGACCCTCAATCCGGCCAGTTTTTCCTTCTGGATAATTCAATGGCTATAACACGTCATGGTCACACGCTGACACCATTGAAAGACGGAACTGTACTAATACTCGGAGGTATGATTGATTCTTCAACTCCCCTTAACAGCGCTGAACTTTATGATCCGATAAGCGGTACGTTTCAAACATTACCTGGCACGATGAACATCGCTAGAACAGGTCATGTAGCGACTCTGCTGGAAGACGGTAAAGTGCTAATAATTGGTGGAAGAAACGCAAATGGCGCCCAGTATAGCGCCGAAATATTTGATCCCGACATCGGCAGTTTTACGAGTACAATATTTAACATGGATAGCGGGCGCTATGGTGACTACTCCGCTACTAGCCTGGATGATGGTGGGATATTGATTGCTGGCGGGATAAAAGACTATCCTGGCTTGCCTGGCTTTAGAGAGCGAAGTGCGGAACTGTATGATCCCATGAACAATAATTTTATCGCTCTTTCGAATAATATGGCGGATCAACGAATGGGTCACACTTCGACTAAACTGGCCGATGGTTTCGTCCTCATCACAGGAGGAAACAGTCCAGTAGGATACCTCGATAGTGCAGAAATATTTGATCCGGAACAAAAAGCCTGGAAATCACTATCAGCCACATTAACCAAAACACGTACAGGCCATACAGCCACCTTATTAAATGATGGCACCGTGCTCATCATTGGCGGTTATGCAGTATTTTCATATTCAGATAGTGCTGAGATATATGACCCTAAAACCGAACGATTTTTCCCATTGATAAGCTTGAGGGAATCTCACTCTTCAACACGACTAAATGATGGAACCGTCTTAACTACAGGTGGTTTTAGCGGTAATAAATATCTAAATGATGCAGAAATTTTTGATTATTCTACCAATAGCTTATCGTTTTTACCTGGGTACATGACAAGCATACGCTATGGCCACACTTCCACGACTTTACCTAATGGGACTGTCATAATTGCAGGTGGCGAAGATATAAATTTAACATTCAATACTGTCGAGCTATTTAGCCCTGAAAATGGCAACTTCACTCCGTCAGTTGAATCTTTAGGGTTACCACGCTCGGAACATACAGCGACATTGCTTGGCGATGGAAGCGTATTATTTATAGGCGGTTATGAACGCAGTCTTAACGTTAACATACCCGATGTGATATTCGACACGGCAGAGTTATACGATTGGACAACGGGTAATATAATTCCTCTTCTCAATATCATGGAGACTGTTCGCAAAGGACATACTGCTACTTTGTTGATGGATGGATCTATCCTTGTCACAGGAGGTTATGACGGTAACTTAACGCTCGATAGTGTGGAAATTTATGATCCCGCCACTGAACGTTTTACACCGCTTGTTAATACTATGGCTAGCGCCCGGTATGGCCATACGGCAACACTACTTAATGACGGGACTGTCCTAATCGCCGGAGGTTACGACGGTGGATCTTTTGTTGGTAGCGTGGAAATTTATGATCCGTTGCTTAACACCTTTACCCTTTCGAGTAAAAGTATGGCCTCCACTCGATTCCAACATACTGCGATCAGGATCGAAAACGGGGTTGTTTTATTCATAGGCGGGTTCGATAGTAATCTGAATGTCGTTAATTATAACGAGGTTTACGACCCAGCCTCTGGTGATTTTTTGCCTCTTAAGTAATTTTTGGCTGGGTTTATTGTGGCCAGGTCTTTGATTTATGATTACACATTATCTCGCATTTCATTCAGTGCCCGGTTTCGCCAAAATCCGAAGCAACCTACAGCCTGTAAGGAATGCCTCCAAAGGGTCCAGGCTGTGTGAAAACTCAGGTAGTTTCAATTTATTGAAAACTATTCCCATCACCGAAATAAAGTTTGAGCTATTTTGATAGTAATTATCCACTAAATGCTAAAAATCGAGATTAAAGAAGATGGTATTTACCACTTTAAATTATCGAGAATAGTTTTCACACAGCCTGGGTCGACTGCGGAAGTACACAACGATCCTTTGAACAGGAGTTTCCCTGAAGGTTTTGGCAACGCTAATTTACAGACCTGACTATTCAGGATAGCTGCAGCGAACTGTGCAAACCATACTTGAAAACACTTTACCGTGTACGGGCACTAGAGACTTAACCATAAAACCTAAGAAATCGTTTTACTTCAGATCAAGCACATCCATCATATCGAACAGGCCGGTATTTTTTGCCGATAGCCATTGCGCGGCGCGTAACGAGCCTTTGGCATAGGTCATACGACTGGAGGATTTATGGGTAATCTCGACCCGTTCACCGAGTCCGGCGAACATCACGGTATGATCGCCGACGATATCGCCGGCACGGATAGTGGAAAAGCCGATGGTTTTAGGGTCACGCGCTCCGGTCTGACCTTCTCTGCCGTATACCGCACACTCCTTCAAGTCACGCCCCAGCGTTTCAGCCACGACCTGCCCCATTTTTAGCGCCGTACCGGAGGGGGCATCCACTTTGTGATGGTGATGGGCTTCGATGATTTCGATATCGACTTCGTCGCCCAGTACCTGAGCCGCCATCTGCAACAGCTTCAGGCATAGATTCACACCAACACTCATATTCGGGGCATACACGATTGCAATCGTTTCAGCAGCTTGTTTGATCTTGGCCTGCAGAGCTTCATCACAACCGGTCGTTCCAATCACCATCTTGCGTTTATGCGCCACACAGTAATCGATATGTCGAGTCGTGATGGTCGGATGGGTAAAGTCGATCAACACATCGAATTCTGCGGTTTCCTGCAGCGATGGAGAGACCGCTACCTGTAACGAACCAACACCCGCCAGCTCACCGGCATCGGTACCCACCAGGCTACTTTCGGGTCTTTCGGTGGCGGCACTCAGCTCACAGCCTGGTGACTGCTGACAGGCTTCTATCAGGGTACGCCCCATCCGTCCGCCAGCTCCGGCGACTGCAATTTTGATCATGATTATCGACTCCCGCCAGCGATGTATCGGTTCATACTCAGGATTTCATATCTTCAAAGAATTTTTTAACGCCGTCCAGCCAGCTGTTTTCATTCGGGCTGTGTTTCTTGGCAGACTTGCCCATCGATTCGCCGAATTTTTCCAGCAACTCTTTCTGTTCATGACTCAACTTGACCGGTGTTTCCAGCATCACCCGACAGATCAGATCGCCGACCGGGCCACCGCGTACCGGCTTGACACCCTTGCCGCGAATTCTGAACAGCTTGTGTGACTGGGTACCGGCTGGAATCTTCAGTTTCAGGCGGCCATTCAGGCTTGGCACTTCCAGTTCGCCACCGAGAGACGCGATGACGATATTGATGGGTACATCGCAGTAAAGATCGGCATTATCCCGCTCGAAGATGGCGTGGCGTTTAATCCGCATCTGCACGTAGAGATCACCCGGAGGAGCGCCATGATCGCCCATTTCCCCTTCACCATTAAGACGGATTCGATCACCATTATCTACCCCGGCCGGGACTTCCACCGACAATGATTTGTAATGCTGGACGCGTCCTTCACCATGACAGGTATTACACGGATCTTTAATCATCTGCCCCGTGCCACGGCAGCTCGGACAGGTCTGCTGAACCGAGAAAAAGCCCTGCTGCATACGCACCTGACCATGACCGGCACAGGTGGTACAGGTTTCCGGAGCCGTGCCCTGCTTCGCGCCGCTGCCAGCACAATCGGTACACACCTTGTGTGTTGGCACCTTGATCTTGACCGTGGTTCCGGCAACCGCTTCTTCCAGGCTTAGCTCCAGATTGTATTGCAGGTCAGCGCCTTTGCGCACACGCGAACCACCACCGCCACTGAAGATATCACCAAAGATATCACTGAAGGCATCACCAAAACCGCCACCACTGAAGCCGCCACCCTGCTGGTTGACACCGGCATGGCCATGGCGATCATAGGCCGCACGCTTTTTCGCATCGGTTAAAACTTCATAGGCTTCCTTGGCTTCCTTAAACTTATGCTCGGTATCCTCATCACCCGCGGCGTTGCGGTCGGGATGGTATTTCATCGCCAGCCGGCGGAAGGCTTTTTTCAGCTCAGCCTCTGTAGACGTTTTGCTAACACCGAGGACTTCGTAATAATCTCTTTGTGACATAGCTCTTTTCTATGACTGCTTAAATAAATACAGCGGGCGAGTATTTACATACTCGTCCGCTGCGATTGCATTAAAAGTTTTTTGACGCTTATTTCTTGTCGTCTTTAACTTCTTCAAACTCGGCATCAACCACATCATCATCCTTAGCTTTGGACTCTGACTGACCAGCACCAGCGTCGGAAGCACCGGCTGCATCGCCCGCACTCGCGGCATAGGCCTTTTCGGCCAGTTTACCGGAAGCCTCAGCCAGAGCCTTGGTCTTCGCTTCGATGGCGTCCTTATCGGAGCCTGTCATTACCTTTTTAAGTTCAGTAATCGCCGCTTCAATCGCTTCCTTATCACCTGCTTCCACCTGCTCGCCGAGATCTTTCAGCGATTTTTCCGTCGCATGGATCATCGCATCGCCCTGATTACGGGTATCGACCAGTTCACGCACCTTACGATCTTCGTCGGCATGCGCTTCCGCATCCTTGATCATCTTATCCACTTCAGAATCGGATAAACCGCTGGAAGCCTTGATCACGATCTTCTGTTCCTTGCCGGTTGCCTTGTCTTTGGCCGACACATTCAGGATGCCGTTGGCATCGATATCGAAGGTAACTTCAACCTGTGGTACACCGCGTGCAGCCGGCGGAATATCTGACAGGTCAAAACGACCCAGCGACTTGTTCGCTGAAGCAACTTCGCGCTCACCCTGCAGAACATGCACGGTTACCGCGGTCTGGTTGTCTTCTGCGGTTGAAAAGGTCTGCGATGCCTTGGTAGGAATCGTAGTGTTCTTATCAATCAGCTTGGTCATCACGCCACCCAGGGTTTCGATACCCAGAGACAGCGGTGTCACGTCCAGTAACAGTACGTTTTTCACGTCGCCACCGAGAACACCACCCTGAATCGCAGCACCCGCGGCAACCGCTTCATCCGGGTTTACATCTTTACGTGGCTCTTTACCAAAGAAGTCTTTTACAACCTGCTGCACCTTAGGCATACGGGTCTGTCCGCCGACCAGGATCACATCATCGATACCGGATACCGATAGACCAGCATCTTTCAATGCCATCTTCAGTGGATCGATGGTACGCGCAATCAGGTCATCCACCAGAGATTCCAGCTTGGCACGGGTAATCTTCATGTTCAGGTGCTTCGGACCACTCGCATCAGCCGTTACATAAGGCAAATTAACATCGGTCTGGGAGCTGGATGACAGTTCAATCTTGGCTTTTTCAGCGGCTTCTTTCAGACGTTGCATCGCCAACGGATCGCCACGCAGATCCATGCCCTGCTCTTTCTTGAATTCGTCAGCAAGATAATCGATCAGACGGAAGTCAAAATCTTCACCACCGAGGAAGGTATCACCATTGGTAGAAAGCACTTCAAACTGATGTTCGCCATCGATCTCAGCCACTTCGATAATGGAAATATCGAAGGTACCGCCACCGAGGTCATACACCGCGATGGTTTTATCGCCGGATGCCTTGTCCATACCATACGCCAGTGCGGCGGCGGTTGGCTCATTGATGATACGCTTGACTTCGAGACCGGCAATTTTACCCGCATCTTTGGTCGCCTGACGCTGAGAATCATTGAAATAGGCAGGTACCGTGATGACCGCTTCGGTGACTTCTTCACCGAGATAATCTTCCGCCGTTTTTTTCATTTTCTGCAGTACGCGGGCAGAAATTTCAGGCGGTGCCATTTTCTTGCCTCTGGCTTCAACCCAGGCATCGCCGTTGTCGGCTTTCAGAATGGTATAAGGCACCAGATCGATATCTTTCTGAACGGCCTTTTCTTCAAAACGGCGACCGATCAGTCGTTTAACCGCATATAATGTGTTTCTAGGATTGGTTACCGCCTGACGCTTGGCAGGCTGGCCGACCAGTACCTGATCATCGTTGGTAAATGCTACGATCGATGGCGTGGTGCGATCACCTTCACTGTTTTCGATAATCTTGGGCTTACCACCTTCCATCACGGCTACGCACGAGTTGGTTGTACCCAGATCAATACCAATAATTCTACCCATAATAAATCTCCAAATTCCTAAATTATTTAACTTGTACCAGAAGTAGGGGCTTTTTTTCGGCTTTCAAGCCCCGAATCGATATATTTTCAGCCTTTTAGCCGGTTTTTCACGACGTCTTGGCGCTGGATACAACGACCATGGCAGGGCGTACCAGTCGATCATTCAGCAGATAGCCTTTCTGCATTACCGTGAGTACCGTATTTGGCTCGACGTCATTGCTTGGCTGCATACTGATGGCCTGATGCTGTTCGGGGTCGAAGGGCTGGTCCTGCGCATCCACCGGCTTGACACCATTTTTTTCCAGCGTCTGCTGAAACAGGTTGAGGGTCATCCCGATGCCTTCTTTTATTGAGTCCAGATTAGCATTCTCGGCACTTGCCGCACTCAGCCCCATGTCCATACTATCCGCCACCGGCAACAGTGATTCGACAAAACTTTTAACCGCATATTTGTGCGCATTCTCTACATCGCGTTGCGCGCGTTTACGGTAATTTTCCATTTCTGCGTTCAGGCGTACGATCTGATCCCAGTAATCCTTAATCGTAATCTGTGCTTTGGCCAGTTCTGCAGCCAGCTCAGCATCCTGATCGGCTGCGGCAAATTCTTCGGCAAATTCGTCGTTTTCGACGTCTGCATTGGCGTTAGCCTGAAGATCAATATCGTCTTGCGGCTGCTGGGCCGAATTATTAGGGTCAGATGTCATGTGCTTACTCCGTGAAAAGGGCTTTAAAAAAATACAGGGGAATATGTGTGGATTATTTCTGACTATTCAAGGCCGAGCTGAGTAATCTTGCGGTTAGGCTGACCGCTGGTATGATTTTTTCATAGGCGATACGGGTCGGACCTATCACACCGAGTACACCCACTACCTGATTGCCAATGCTATAAGGGGCACCGATAACGCTACAGTCATTCAGTACACTGTAGCCGGATTCGCTACCGATAAAAATCTGTACCCCGCTGGCACCGGAACAACCTTCCAGGATATGTAGTAAATCCCGCTTCTGATTGAAGATGGCAAAAATATCCCTTAACTTGTTGATATCGGAGAGTTCGGCAAATTGCAGCAGATTCGACTCACCGGAGGTCATCAGGGCATCCTGATCGCTACCGCACACCGCCCCCATCACATCCAGTACCGATTCCATGATCGTATTCACATCATCCTTATGTTTTTTGATTTCCTGCAGCAGCTTGGCTTTGGCCGAACTGAAATCGGAACCGATCAGGTAACGGCTGAGCAATTTAGCGGCTTCGGTCAACTCCAGCGCAGTGTATTCCCGATCGACCTGTATCACCTTGTTGTGTACCTTGTCTGAATTGACCACCATGATCACCAGAATGCGACGCTCAGACAGTTTCATAAACTCGATGTAACGCACATCGATTTTGGCCGGGCGACTGACGCTGATCAGGCCGGTTAACTGAGTCATCTGCGAGAGTATGCTGGAAGCGCTCTGAATCAGATCGTTGGAGGTTTTATCGACGCTGAAGGTGTCGGTTAATGTTTGCTCGACTGACTTTCCTAAATCACTGACTTCCAATAGACTATCGATGAAAAAACGGTATCCGGCCTGGGTTGGTACGCGCCCGGCCGATTTATGCGGCGAATTAACCAACCCCAGATGCTCCAGATTTGCCATGATGTTACGGATCGTGGCGGAACTGACATCGATGCCGGAAATCTTCGCCAGATTCTTGGAACCCACCGGCTGTCCATCTTTGATATAGGAATGAATCAGATGGCGGAATAAAGTCTGCGTGCGTTCATCCAGGTCGTAATTTTCGGGCATCGGTGATTTAATCGAGTAATTAAAGGATAATGAATTCATATTTTTTAAGCGTAAAGTGTAAACCCTATATCCCTTCTGTCAAAGAGCCATGCTAAAGACTTCATTTAAAACCATCGGTTTGATCATCCGTCAGGACAGTTTCGAGCACCAGGCAGAGATCAGCACGATCTGCCAGTCGCTGTCGGCCTATGGCAAACTGCTGATCCACTTCATGGGCGAACAAGTGGACTGCGCGAATCATCCGGTGGTCACGATCAATCAGATTGGCGAACAGGCCGATCTCGCGGTATCGGTGGGCGGCGATGGTACCCTGCTCACCGCTGCACGCCGGCTGGTTGATTATGCCACCCCGCTGGTTGGCATCAATCTGGGACGCCTGGGCTTTCTGGCCGATGTTACCATGGCCGGTCTGGATCGGCAGCTGGGTGAAATCTTTGAAGGCATCTACAATGTTGAAAAACGCTTCCTGCTGGAGGGCCAGATTCACATGCAGGATGCCGAACCGGTCAGCTATATTGCCCTGAATGACATCATTCTGCACAGTCATCAGTCCATCAGTATGATCGAGTTTGAAGTGTTCACCGACGATCAACTGATCAACAAACAGCGTGCAGACGGGCTGATTGTGTCGACCCCCACCGGCTCCACCGCGTATGCGCTATCCGGCGGCGGCCCAATCATGCACCCGACGCTGGATACCGTTGCACTGGTTCCGATCTGTCCGCATACGCTGAGTAATCGCCCGATCGTTCTGCATGCCAGTCAGCAGATTGAGATTCGCCTGAGCCAGCCGGATATGGTTGCCCAGATCAGTTTCGATGGCATCACCCGGGCCATTATTAAATATGGCGACCGGGTTAAAATCAGTCGCTATGCGAAAGAAATCACCCTGTTACATCCGGCCGATTATGATTACTTTAATATCTTAAGAGCCAAGCTCAAATGGAGTAACCAGCCCTGATGCTAGAATCAATCGTGATCAATAACTTCACCATTATTGATCGTATACAACTCGAATTTAATCCGGGCATGACTGCCCTGACCGGTGAAACCGGCGCCGGAAAATCGATCCTGCTGGATGCCATCCAGCTGGTACTGGGCGATCGTGCCGACAGTGACTGTGTCAGCAGTGGCAGTGAAAAGGCTGATATCGCGGTCAGTTTCAATATCACACAACTTGAAGACGCACGTCACTGGCTGCAGCAAAATGCGCTGGATGATGGCGGCGAATGCCTGCTGCGGCGGATGGTTTTTGCGAATGGTCGCAGCAAGGCTTTTATCAATGGCTCGCCAGCCACCCTGACCCAGCTAAAAACACTGGGCGAAATGCTGGTCGACCTGCATGGCCAGCATGAACACCAGTCTCTGCAGAAAGCAACCATACAGCGCGAGCTACTGGATGCCTCGATGGACGACCAGTCGTTACTCAAAGAAGTCCGTAACGCCTATCGCGAGTGGAAAGCCCTGGCCGACCAACTGCGCCAGTCGAAACAGCAATCCCTGCAAAAACAGCAGCGCATCGATCTGTTAAAAATGTATTGTAGCGAATTCGAACATCTGGCCCTCGGTGACCATGAAATCACCAGCTTGCAGGAAGAAAGCAGCCGACTTTCACATGCCGGACAGATTATCGAAACCTCGGCGGCGGTTATCTCGCGCCTGTATGACAACGAGGAAGCCAATGTCCAGCAACTGTTATCGGCCTGTCAGCATGATCTTGAGCAACTGCTTAAAATCGACCCCTCGTTGAGTAACACCGTAGAGTTGGTCAAAAATGCATTGATCCAGGTAGAAGAAGCCGCCTCTGAATTACGCAGCTATCAGGATGATATGGATGTTGACCCGGCCCGACTGGACTGGCTCAACAGTCGCCTGAGTCAGGTTCAGAGCCTGGCCAGAAAGCATCATATTACGCTGGAAGATTTAACCGATTACAGTCAGAACCTGCAGCAGGAACTGGATCTGTTACTGCTCGACGAAGCCGACTCAGGGAAACTGGAAAAGAAGCTGCACCAGGCCAGCGAAGTCTATCTACTCAAGGCTACCGAACTCACCCGACTACGGCAGTCCAGAGCAACAACACTATCCGCACAGATTACCCAGCAGATGCACACGCTGGGAATGCAGGGTGGTCAGTTTGAAATTGAAGTGCTCAGCCTGCCAGCCTCTACACCGTTTACGGTTAACGGCATCGATCAGATCCAGTTTCTGGTCAGCGCTAACCCGGGACAGGCGCTGAAGCCCCTGAGCAAGGTCGCTTCCGGTGGCGAGTTATCCCGTATCAGCCTGGCCATACAGGTCATACTCAGCAGCTCCAGCCAGATACCGACCTTGATATTCGATGAAGTGGATAGTGGTATTGGTGGCGGTATCGCCGAGATTGTCGGGCGTAAGCTACGCGGGATTGCCGCCGATCGTCAGGTCTTCTGTGTGACTCACCTGCCGCAGGTCGCTTCGCAGGCGCATCAGCATTTGCAGGTGAATAAAACTAAAACCGAAAATCAGACCAAAACCGATGTGGTGCTACTGGATGAAACCCAGCGACTGGAAGAAATTGCACGTATGCTGGGAGGTATGACCATCACCGAACAGACCCGCGCACATGCACGGGAAATGATCGCTAACGTTTAGACCGCTGAATTAGTGAGTAATTGGCTTAATCGTCAAACTCGCCGTAAAGCACCATGGTATGTTCGGTAATCGTAAAGCCGTGTTTCTTAGCGACTTCCTTTTGCCGCTTTTCAATGATTTCATCATAAAACTCAACCACCCGGCCTGTTTTGATGTCCACCAGATGATCATGATGATCACCATCGTTTAATTCAAAGATCGCATGGCCGCCTTCAAAATGATGACGCGTCACCAGTCCAGCCGTTTCAAACTGCGTTAGCACGCGGTATACCGTGGCCAGCGCAATGTCTTCACCGGCGTCGAGTAATAGCTTGTAGATATCTTCCGCCTTTAAATGCCGTTCACTGTTATTTTCCAGTAAATTAAGAATCATCATTCTAGGTAGGGTGACCTTAAGGCCTGCTTTTTTAATATCCGAAGATTCCATATTTATCTCTATTGTTAGGACTATCGTTGCTGTTTCTGGCAATGCCAAGTATGATCTGCGACCAGTTATTTAACCCTTTTTTGAATGAGTACCATGCAGATAAGCCGTTTACTATGCACCATTTTCGCCATTGTAGCATTACAGGGCTGCGTTTACCGAATGGACATACCTCAGGGCAATCAGATCAACCCGGAGAAATTAGCACAGCTTAAAACGGGCATGACCCGCAGCCAGGTCGAATTTTTACTCGGCAGCGCTGCTATCAATGACCGCCATCATGCGAATCAGGCGCATTACGTTTATTATAAGTATGAAGGGAAGGTGCAAACTTCCACGGTTAAAAGCATGATTCTGACCTATGAAAACGATATTCTGATCGATATCAAGGGCGAGCTTTAATCGACCCTAAAGCTGCATGAGCCTGAATTAAGCGCTTAACCAGCTGCATCAGTCTCAGCCTCTTCTGCAGCGTCTACCTTGCCACCCCCTTTTTTCATGCGCAGACCTTCGGCTGCCCGGCGCTTACGCACTTCTTTCGGATCCGCCAGTAACGGCCGGTAGATTTCGATACGATCACCATTTTCCAGCTGCTGATCCGGGCGAATGGCTTTGCCGAAGATGCCAATATCACAGCTCTGCTTATCTATCTCGGGGAAATACTGTTCGATATCCGATGCCAGTACCACATCCCGCGGACTGGTTCCCTCCGCCACCTGCTGCTCGAGTATGATCTGCTGCTCCGGTGTCGCATAAGCAATTTCAATGTGTAGCGTATTGGTGTCCATATTCACTATCCAGTTAGTCACTATCCCGTTATTTTCTATACAGCTGATGCGCGCGCTGGCAGAAGGCATCGACCAGAGAGCTGGCAATCTGGGTAAACACCGGACCAATCAGCAGACTGACCAGACGGTTGGAAAACTCAAACTCCAGATTCAGCTCGATCTTACTGCCCTGATCCGAAACCTGGGTAAACTGCCAGTGCCCGGTCAGCTTCTTAAACGGGCCATCGACCAGATCGATATGAATGATCTGATCCTCAATGAAACTGTTACGCGTGGTAAAGCTATGATTCAACTTACCCTTTTTCATCAGTATCGAAGCCTGCATCGTGTCCTCTGACTTTTGCAGGATCTGACTGCTGGCGCACCAGGGCAGAAACTTTGGATAGCTTTCCACATCGTTGACAATACAAAACATCTGACTCGCACTATAGGGCATTAATGCTGTTCTATTGATCGTGGGCATCAGTGACCGACCACGCCCAGCATCGAAAGCATCACCACAAACACCAGCACGGGAGTGATATAACGAATCCCAAAATTCCACACTTCATACAGTTTACGATTTTTCAGGCCAAGAGCCTCATAGCTGACACTGCGCGGAATCACCCAGCCCACAAATAGCGACACAAAAAGAGCCACCAGCGGTTGCAGGATATGGCTGGATAAAAAAATCACCGCATCATGGAATCCGGCCTGGTTGATAATGCGGTAGGCTTCGTCACCGAAATACAGGGTCATAGTAAAACCCGAGTCGCTCCACAGGCTATAGGAAAAGATGGTACCCAGTCCCAGCAACCATACTGCAAAGCCGATCTGACTGGCAGCCCTTAAACGGGTTTGCTGATACTT
>JACNJF010000120.1:45507-52478 GCA_014382695.1 Gammaproteobacteria bacterium
GCCGCTAATTGATCCAGCGCATCGACCAGATTGGCCCGGGTCATGCGCCCCATCATGAATTCACTCATCAACAGGGGCAGACCGAGCACCAGCAGAAAAAAGGCGTACATCAACAGAAAGGCACCGCCCCCATTCTCACCCGCCATCACTGGAAAGCTTAGAAAATCATTCAGACTTAGCGAGGCACCAACAGAAACGACGATAAAAGCGGATTGACTGCTCCAGCGGAAGTTAGAATTATTATTGGTCGGCATAAAGCACAGTGTATAAATCAGGAGCTGGCATTATCGCGAACAAGTCAGAGCGAGTAAACCCGATGCAGAAAATAAAGCCGCTAGAAAGCCCAGTAAGACGGTTTCTTTTGGCATCCATTCCGAATCGGATAAAAGCGTGTCACGAACAATTTGAACAGCACGAAGTACACGAAGATACTAATCAGGTCTTCGTGCTCATCGTGTGCTTCGTGGTAAAAAGTGTTTAAAACATGTCTTTGCAACAGGGTTAGGATTTTTAGCAAGACCGCAAAAGTCCGCCAGCTTTCTGCTTTCACCCTGAAAAGGATCAACTTAACCTGAGTCGTCTAAGTTGATACCTTAAAATTCCCTTCACGGATGCCCTCCACTCTCAATATAGTTTTAATAAGATATGAAATTTCATTAATAGTATTATTTTGGAGCAGACATTTTAAGTTTCAATTAAGCTTGGTACGCTAGAATTGCACTCAAACTCAAGATAGGAGGCTACTCGATGAGACTGAACACCTTTTTAATAAACCTGTTAATAGTTGCCACTGGAATTACCGTGATTCCCGTACAGGCTGATGGCAATAACTACCTCTCCGATGAATGGGGGGGACTGATGAAAGTGAAAGGCAGCGATAATGATCGCAGGCATCGAGAAGATGATGACGATGACCGCAGACATCGTGGAGATAATGATAGCAGCCATCACGAAGATGATAACGATGATCAACATAAGAACAGAAAATACGACTATAGCGGCAGCCAATCCGGTTATGGTGATACTCGGAGTGAAAACTTGAAGGTGATTCCTCGCAACGACAAGCCCAATTTCAAGGAACGCATGTCCCTGCAACGCAAGAAGGAGCGGGAACAGGGCCTGAACTCGGAACCTGTTGATCAGCAAAATCAGTGAGTTCGATCCGACTAGCGGAATGGGTAGACGATGGATCGCTTACCCATCGAGCTTCGATTAAAGAGCGCCAGGCTGTTTTATCAAAATGAAGCTTGTTTGCTATTCGTAAAATAAAACCTGTTTCAGAACTTAGCTGCAAGTTTAATCCGAACTTGAGGCTGAAATCTCAGTACCAATTCAGGTTAATTTTTTATTGTACTACCCGGTCATTGACGTAAAACAGAAAACAGTAGTTATTACTCCATTTGAAAGGCAGTTTATGACCAGCCGGAGTTTTCAAACGTTGTGCGTCTGTTGCATTCCTGATTTCCTGGCCGGAAAGAATGATGCCGCCCAATTTCTGGGACGCCCATGCCTTCGCTTCACCCATATGTGCGCTTGGCCTCAAACCCGTGGCATGTAATAACATGTATTGTGAAAATAGGTCACTACGCTCGCGCGCGAAAAACTGGAAATCTGGCCACTTGCTGCGATAAAAATTGGTCAACTCCTCAACCGACATAGGCACAACATATACCTGTGCACGTAAAGTAGGATAGTTTTCGAGAGAATTTTTCTTCACCAGTAATTCTATATAGCTATCGGTGTCTTCCTGAGAAAATACTGCATTATCAGGTATCGGGAAATTCTCCATATCCTCGAGCAGCAGAGTGATCGGGCTATTCTGCGTATCTGAGGATTTGAGTAACTCGAGCGCCGCTTTACGATTTCCCGCGCTGACATGATAGATGGCAAGCGCCTGCCGATAACCGGAGTTCGATTTATCCAGCTCGACCGCCTTCTCAGCGAAATGGATGGCTTTTTGCAGATTAATCGGTCTCTGATTCATCTGACCGTTTGCATCCGATACCGTGCTGGTCATCGCATACAGGGACGATTTCCAGTAATAAGCCGCAGAAAACTCCGGGTATAACTCTATAGCCTTGTCCAGCCGTTGATGAAGCGAAAGGAATTTTTCTTCGGGATCGACCATGACCCCATTAGTATTTTCATTCTTACTCTTTACAAAATATTCATCCAGCACACCCAGACGCACTGCGAGAATGGTAATATCCACATTAGTCGGGTTTTCGCTGGCATAACTCTCTACATCTTCGCTGAGTTCTTCAATTTTTTTCGACAGTTCCTTGCTGGAAAGAGTGTAGGCATCCTTTTTTTCGAGTTGCTCGACACGTTTATTTAAATCCAGAAAACCCAACGATTCCAGCGCCGGGCTGACAGGTGTATACAAAACGCTGAAACATACTATCAGCCAGGCAGAGATGCTCGCGGCAGACGGTAAATACATATTTTTCTCCTGAAATTACTATCAGTAAAAGTCGCGCTAAGCACGACACTTCGGTTTTTAAGATCTATAAGTCAACGGATTCGACTGTACTACCAAATTCAAATGCTTTTTTCATCTTGATGCGCATTTCATCGATCAAATCTCGCATCTTGTTTCCACTTTCAATCACCCGAGGTGTAATCATAACGATCAGTTCGGTGCGAAAAACCACATCGGTCGAGGTGCTGAAAAGATTACCAATCCACGGCAGATCCATCAGCCACGGTATGCCTGACCTCCCCTCGTTATGGGTTTCCAGAATCAGCCCTCCAAGCATTACAGTCTCGCCACTTTGCACCACTACACTGCTGTCTATGGTTCGCTGCGAGATCGATACGTTGCCGCTACCGCCAGTTGCCGGATCAGAACCTGGAATACTAACCTCCTGACTGATTTCCAGGGTAACCTGACCACCAGCATTAATGCGCGGAGTAACGGTTAACAAGGTGCCCGTATCGCGGAACTGAACCTCGGATACAACCGGAGCACCGCTATCACTCGTGCCCTGCGAGCTACGCACCGTTACAGGAATCTGGTCACCAACCCGGATATTAGCCGTATGGTTATCAAGCACCATGACCTGTGGAGCAGAAAGGAATTTAACCGAGGTCTTGGTGGCTATCAGGTCGATAAAGGCCCTCGCATTACCACTCGAGGAGAACGATGAAAAAGACAATCCCGCACCGCCTACTTCAGAAGATACCGGGGCATTAATTCCCAGCTTGTCATTACCTCCATTGCTATCGAAGAACCAGCGCACGCCATAAGACATCGAATCAGAGAGCGTGACCTCTGCAATATTGGCCTCGATTAATACCTGGCGAGGCGCGACATCGAGTTGCTTGATCACTGACTCAATACCTCGGTAATCGGCAGGATTGGCCATCACCAGTAGTGAATTACTGACCTGATCTGCAATGATATTGATACCGGCTGCAGTAGCCAGATTTGACTCCTGCGCATTCGAACCACCCAACTGTGACACATTTTCTGCGATAGTCTCCGCCCGCTGGGTTGACTGCGCATCGGCATTGCTGTCTCGCGCATTCGCTTGCCCGGAAGAAGGGGGACGATTCATCACTCTGGGGCCAGTACGCGAAACATTATCCAGCTCTCCAGGTGGCAGCTGTGATAGCTTAGCACCACCTGTAGCAGGACTTTCATTGCCTCCGATTTCATAAATATCGCGCAAAACCGAAGCCAGTGTGTCAGCTTTGCTGTATTTCAGATGATAAACAAACAGGCGTCGGCCGGTATTACCCTCTACCCCCCAGTCGAATTGATCAATGAGTTTGCTCACCTCATCGATATAATGTGGCGCATGGGTGACGACCATAACAGCGTTCAAACGCTCAATCGGCAGCAATCGCACAATACCAGACAACGGAGATTTTCCATTGCTTCCCAGCAGCAGCGATTCCAGTTCATTCACCAGTGATGAGGCTTCGGCATATTGCAGGCGAAACAGCCCGAAGGACATGCCCTTGAACCAGTCGACATCGAAGATTTTTATGGTATCCAGCATCTGCTCGAGGCGGTAATTAGAGGCGGTCAGGATAAGTAGATTTCTGGCCTCGTCGATCTGAATCGAGCTGCTACCCTTGGGCATCATCGGAGCCAGAATTTTTTCGATTTCGCTGGCCGAAATGTACTGCAGTGGCACCACATGCATCGCATACGCGCCACCATTTGACAGTCGACCGCCGACCAGCGGCGCGTTCACCTGACCAGGCGCCTCCTGAATCGGAATGATCTTGTATACACCCTGCTGATAAATTAAAGCGGCGTCATTCTGATGTAATACCGACTCAATGATGGGAAGTATGGCATCCTGACTGACCGGTGATATGGTATGCAGGGTAACCTTACCCTGTACTTTTTGATCAATGAGATAGTTTTTAAGCAGAATTTTTTCGAACACAACGCTGATAAATTCATTTAGCGACGCCTCCTTAAATTTTAGCGTTAACTTGCCTTTTGCCTGCCGTCTGAAGCTTTCATCTGTGGAGTTTTGCGCAACGAATTGACCGCTTCCCCTGCTGATAGTATTTTGAGACCCGTACTCGGGCTCTTGCGGTGGTTCCCTAAAAAAAGTCTGTACGACAGGTTCAAATTCCGCTAACGGTGCAGAGTTCACTGGAGAGACTGTTGTTTTCTCATCCGGTATGAGTTTTTGCTGCTCAGATAGCTCAGACTGCTGAGGCTGCTCAGACTGCTCGGATTGCTGAGGCTGCACAGAAGCGCAGGAGACAAGCATGCAAAGAGCACCATAACCTAGCAATTGTCGAATCAAAATACTGCCCGCCATATTTCTACAAGTAGCCTCTTTTATAGCTCAAACTCAGGCGAATATTGCTACTCATTTTACTTCGCGCCAGTCACCAACAGAAGTATTGGTCTTTTTCACCAGATCTACCATCATTACATGCGCACCACGTGCGCCAATACGTCGGTTAGGACCATAGGTCAGCGGTGGCGTCACGCCTGTATCGAAACGATATAACGTCTCGATAGCATGCTCCATTTTTTCTCGGTTCAAGGTCTTGCCAGCACCTCTCAGACCCTCGATCAAAAGCTTGCTGGCGGCGAAAGCGGCAATCTGCCCCTGCAAATGATCATGTGGTAAGGCATGCAAATCGGCGAGACGCAGGTACTCCGCTTTACCAGCCACCGTAATATCGCTGGATAAGGTCGGGTAGGCCAGGAATATACGCTTGTCGAATGCCGCTGGCGCATCGAACAGAGGTCTGGAGATGAACGCCGACAACAGATATATTTTCGGACTCAACTTGCGCACGTCCAGTGCTGCAAGCAGCGTCTTAAGCTCCGTCTGAGAGCCTAAAAAAAGCACCGCGTTACTGCCATTATCCTGTATCGCATCGGCCATAGCATCGGCTTCCAGCTTGCCCTGCGGGTAACGTAATGGTGCAGGTGGGTCGTTGTAATTCTTCGGCAACACATCGCTTACCGATGAAATCAAACGATCGATACTGTCCCCATGCGGGCCGGCAATTACCATTTTTACCATTTTCTCTGCGTCTTTTTCATACGCCTGCTGCACCAGAGCGCGAGCCTGGTCATCGAATCCCGAATACATATAAAAACTCGACGTATTAGAAAACATAGAAGCCTCTGGATTGAGTGTAAACGGCGCTATTAATGGTGCACCAACCTCATTCAGCACGCCGAGAACCGCCTCATCAAGCCCGACAGTATATGCACCGACAAGGGCAAAAATACCTTCCCTGGACAAAGCTGAGCGCAGGTTATCGAGGGTTTCTGCTGGTGTAGTGCCATGCGGTATGGCAAGTAGATCGACTTTACGTCCAAAGATGCCACCACTCTTGTTCAGTTCAGCGAAATAGGCGTGCATCACCTGCGCCATAGCGCTTCCAAGCGACGCCAGTGGACCATTCAATGGCAGTAATGTTCCTACCTGTATGCGTTTTTCATCGATCCCCGGATCCAGATCTTTCTCCAGGAAGCGGAGGTAGCTGATCAGGTCATCCATGTCCTTATTCGAAATCACGTAGCGGGGCATGGAATTATCGATTAGATTATGCGCCGGATCACGCCCGGAACGTATCAGCCGCGCCAGACTCACCTCAGTGAACGCCTCATGACTACGGCCATTCTCATGCACATGTCCATATATCTTGGTCAATTCACTCCAACGTATATCGGTTGGTATCACACCACCCTCTCGACGTCCCAGCGCGTAACGACCGTGACAACTGGCGCAGGGCATGGCAGTGGCAGGGAGAGTAAAACCATCAGAACCGACTGTTGCCATGATCTCATCGCCATCGCCATCAACATCCGCTTCTCCATACAGGTAGATATGCTTGCCGCGCGCCTGTGAGGCATTCAGCCCCTGTGACGCGAGCAACGGATATGTGGTAAAAAGCAGTGAAAACAGAACTAGCGCAATACCAGGACGACCTATATTAAAAGTAGATATCATCGTGGCGATTCATTCGCCAGCTGACGCATCTGCTCAGCTACGCCACCCGCCTGGGTCATGGGTACAACCCGGATCCAGTGTCGTGTGATGGCATTACCTGCCAGCATCAGCGTGGAATGCGCATTGATATCATCGGCGTATTGCCCCAGCCTGGAGATAATGGTGTCGATATTTTTCTTGTCACCGGTGAGAAATATCCAGCGGCTTTCATCCGCACCCTGCTTTTTCGCGAATTCCTTCAAGTCTTCAGGGCTGTCGTTTTCCGAATCGACACTGAGGGAGATATACCAGATTTCATCCCGGATCGATTCAACCATCAACTTTCGGGTTTGTATCAGCTTCTGCGCGATCAGCGGACAGGCGTCCTGACAACTGGTGAAGATAAAGCTGATCAATACCACTCGCCCCTTCAGCACATCGCTGTAAAAACGCAGCTTCTGTCCATTCTGGTCGATAACCTCCAGATCGGTGAAAAAGCTGCGTGCCTTTTCCTCTGCCGCAGCATCGTCAGCCGATACGGCGTCC
>JACNJF010000120.1:52783-64305 GCA_014382695.1 Gammaproteobacteria bacterium
TCAAGCACCTCATCCATCGTACGTTTCTGCCCGGTCAACCAGCTCCAGCCGGGTTTGGCCTTATGATTCGCCGCGTAGGCTTTCAGGCGTTGTGGAGTATCCCGAATCGGATCGACACTCACCGATATCAGCGTCACTTCCCTGCCCATCCGATCACCCAGCTTAGTCTGAACCTGAGTTAATATAGCGGAAAGTACCGGGCACACCGTGGTACAGCTGGTGTAAATGAAATCCATCACCACAATGTTATCGCCGATCACATCGCTGACGAACCTGACTTCCTTGCCATGCTGGTCGAGCAGCACCTTGTCCAGTAGCTCCACCCGAGTCGAGCTGACTGGCTCAGCGGGCTTTTTCATCATCGCCTTATGGTGCGCATGGGGGTCTTCCTCACCACTGATGGTGGGCACCGGAGCAGGTTGCTGATGCTCGTGCTGACTATGATCATGTTCAGCGCCAGCGGCGTAAGCAGTCATCAAACCCGCTCCGCTAAAAAGCGCCAGGGTGAGAATTAATTTCAAAATTTTTGCTTTACTCAACATATTGAATCTCCTGTTTCAAACCTGGATCACTCAGCTAAAGTTATCCGCTGCACTTCTTTTCGCTGTGGTCTGCAGGCTCCGCTTATTTCTGCTTTGGCCTTTCCATCTGCATTAGAATCTTAATCTCGGCCTGCTCGCGTAAGCGCTGATATTCTGCCTCGACCTCTTTGTTCATTTTTTCATTGCTGATATGTTCAAACAAATCCTGCCGAACATCATCAAGTGGCAGCAGGTGCGCATCCTCACGCTCTTCCAGTTTGAGGAAGTGAACGCCAAAAGGGGTTTCGACAACTTCAGAGATTTCCCCGGGCTGTAAAGAGAATGCCGCTTTCTCAAAAGCTGGCACCATTTCACCGCGACGGAAAAAACCAACATCACCGCCGTTAATACGAGTGGAATCCTCAGAGTAGCGCTTCGCCAGCTCGGCAAAGTCTTCACCGGCCAGTGCTTTGTTACGAATGTCTTCCAGCTGCTCGCGTAAAGCAGCGCGATCATTCGATTTACCGAGCGGTTTCCAGCTCAACAGAACATGTCTTACGCGTACTTTAGCGGGAAGCGTCAGACGGTGCAGGTTGTCGTTGTAGTACTGTTCCAGCTCTTCATCAGTGACATCCCTCACCTTAAGGCGGACACTGTCGAGGTATTTCTTTGCCATCAGCATGCGCCTGAGATGAACACGGTAACTTTCTACAGTGTGACCTTCGGTCTCAAGCCTGATGGCAAATTCCGTATCAGAATTGAACGGCTTACGAATATTATCGTATTCAGCCTGGGCCTCTTCATCGCTGACTATGATCCCGGCGCTGCTGGATGCCTGTATCAGTAGCTCCTGGTTTATCAGCAGCTCCAGCGCCTCCTTGCGTAAACGCGTCAACAATTCCAGCTGGTCACCACGCGCACCGATTGCGATACCATTGTCGCGCACATGCTCGTTGTAAATTCCCATGAAGCGCTGGTAACTAACGTCAATATCGTTGACCCGAGCCACATTACCGGGGTAACTCGGTAACGCCCAGGCCGAACTCAACGACACCAGGCTCAACAGAGCCAAAATAGCTGCTGCAACATGCTGCCGTAGTCTCATGCTCCCTCCCCGGCTTTTTTCATAGTAGTCGTCTTTGCTGGAACCGGCGCATTCACGCCCATCACACTGTAGAACGGTAGATCCGAAAAGCTGAGTCCTTTCGATTTGGAACCCACGAACACATAGTAGGCGGACGTTTCACTCAGTCTCAAAGTCGCTTCATAAACGCCTTTTTCGACCTGAGGGGCTGCGGTAACACTCTGGTTACGTCCATCTGTACGGTAATAAAGTACCCGCGCATCGTGAAGATCCTCAATCGTCTTTCCAGAGCGTGGATCAGTCAGTTTGAAACGGAATTTATGATCAGAGTTAATCGTCAACATGCGCTCGGTAGTGAGGAATTCAACGGCCATTTTGGCGGCTGTCGACTCTATATCCGGATTTGGCACCACCACCGTTTCGAAGCAGTGCAGGAAGCGCGGCGTATCCATCATGAAGGCGATATCATAGGTGCCTTCTACCGGTAGTTTGACGCGCCCCGTGTAAACACCGGGCGCTTTTTCTGACAGGCTGCGGTCAACAATCTCGATAGCACGTATCTCGTGGCCACGGTTACGAAATGCGCCCATCGGTGCGGTCATGCCTTCCATATAGTAACTCACCGTGCCATCGGCCTGGTTGACGATATAGGCGGCCGCCTGTTTGACCGACGGAATAACACTGTCCGCGATGCTGATCTTCGCCGCCGCGCCCGGCGGTTTGGTTCCGGCACCGACATAAGTGATCGGCGGGAATTTGTCACTATCCAGTTCGGAGGTAGGGATCAGCCCGACATCATGGGTGCCCAGAGAACGCACATAGGCGAAGCTACGTGTGAACGTAACCTGATAGGGTTGCTTACCGACAGTCACCTTGTGAGCCAGTGTATCCTTGGTAGCGTCAACGATGAATACCGAGTCATCAATCGGATTGACGATGACTCCCCAGCGCCCGTTTTCATCGAATCGCATCGGCCCGAGGCCGGGTTTGGTCTTGATGCGAGTACGTACATCGAGACTGTCGCCATCGATAACGGTAACGTCTCCGGTCTTGCTGTCGGCCACGTACAATGCCTTGCCCAGCGTTGAATAGGCCAACGCAATCGGAATTTCGCCAACCATCAGATCCTTGATTTTTTCATGCCTCTGTGCATCGATTACCGTCACCGTACCGCTTTTACGGTTACTCACGAACGCGAACCGGTCATCGTCGGAGAAAGCGATCTCGTGGTGACCTTCACCGGTGGCAATGAACTTAACCGGCTTCTGATTGACGACATCGATAATAGTCACACCGCTCAACTCTGCTCTGGTTGCGTTATTACCGATCCACAGATAGCGTTCATCATTCTGCAACTCGGCGCGAGTTGGACGCTCACCGGCATCGATATTTTTGATCACCTTGAACGAATCGGTGTCCGCCTGGGCAACCTTATTCGCCAGCGGCATACTGATGAAGAGTTTTTTCTGGTCATCGGTCTTGGCCCAGTCGGCACCCGGTTGTTCCAGATTGATCTGCGCGAACAGGTTGGTGACGCCGGTGATGCCGACAATGGGGTCTATCACTGATATCGACGCATCCGCATTCATCACCAGCAGGAAGTGGCTATTCAGGTCGACCATCGGGCGTATTCCGACTATGCCCTGCAGATACGTCTGAACACGGTCGGTGCAACTCATCGGTTTGTCGCCCTTGGCTTCCCAGGATAACGCCAGGTCCATCCATGCAGCCGGGTAACGTCCCTTGATCGGCTCTCCGGTGGTCGCATCCGTGATGCGAAAGGTAATATCGGACCAGTCGGAAGCCATTACCTGCTGCACGTTTTCGCTGACTGGAGTGGCGGCGAACTCGACCACCACGCCTTCGCGAGTAATACGCTTAACGCTGGATTCGGCCGACTTTGGTTTGGAATCGGTCGACTCCACGGATTCTGCGGCACTCACGGATGGTGACCATGCCATCCATCCGGCTGACATCAAAAGGGCTAAAGTCGCCCCACGAAATAAAGGATTGATTGTAGATTGCACGAATATTCTCCTCAGACAGTATTCTATAGGTTGCTCGGTGCGGGATTCAGTAGCTGTTTGAATAGCGCTGGTACATGCCTGCTCGCCACAACCATTTTCCTGCACAACCGCTATAACGGTCGCAGTAAAAAAAGCATAGCGATTCTAAACTATCGGATGGACGTTTGCATGTACTCATCGTTGAAAGAAAATAAAACACAACAGCTATTAAGTCACACAGCTCAGATCATTCACTTTTTAGGACCAACAACCCGTTCAGGGATTCCAAAAATTAACCAGTATTTGTGAAATTTACCCCGCCAGATCATTGATTTCTGGTGATTTCAAATTCAGATACAGATATGTACTGTTTTCATATACCTGGACTGGCCTACCCAGACCAGGTTTTAGTCTGCAGCAAAACCCGTCGGTTAAAGCATCACCATGGAAAGTACAAAGTGGTCACAACTGGCGCTAATGTTGGCTGCGCCTGTGCGTAATGCACTTTCCGTGATAATGACATGATGGCTCGAATCTAACGGCCATCTCCCTTAAAAAAGAGGGTGCGACCTTGCAGTCGCACCCACGTTTTAGATTGCGGCCCATCCGTTGGGCCGCGTGTTATCGCCTTACTGTACCCTCAGGATACCGAACATACCGTTACGGTTTCCATTAGGTGCGTAGTCGCGGAACAGATAGTCACCCGCTACAGCGTCAGTACCGCCGGCGTCGAACAGGATTGGCCAATGTCCAAAGACATGACCCATACCTTCTTCACCACCCTGATACTTGCCCAGTGGATTCAGACCCAGTGCCATGGAACCGACAGCTGCATCAGGATCACAACGACCTGCCAACAGTACTTCATCATCCTGCGAGGCACCGGTGCACACGAAAGGATCGCGCTGCCACACATGACCATGCAACATGAACACACTGTCACGATCCGCAGACGCGCCATTCAGCACATGCATACGAGTCGGCAGACCAGCCGTTGAGTTGAACACTGGAGTCGCTGGATCGCCCGCTGCACTCACACCCGCAATGGCCGGAACCGCGTTGGGCTCGCCAGTCACCAGATTGTTGGAGTACATGGCGTGAGCGTTAATCAGGCTACCGAAGCTGTTAGGCGTACCTGCATTACCGAAAGGTACATCAGGTGGCAGCATGAAACGGAACCAGCTTGGCTCCATACCGTAGTTGAAACCGGCATGACCACTGTCTTCCGCACCTTCACGGCCCAGCTCTGCCTGATTCACGTTAGCGACCGCCCGACCATCTTTCCAACGGATGTTGTTGATCTTATGAGCCATCGACAATGCTTCACGGTAAGTACCACCGGAACCGGCATCACCCACAGGGGCTGTTACCGTTACCTGAGCACGTGTCAGACGTGTAGCAGTTCCACTACCCTGACCATCGGCCACCAGAGTGTCTTCGGTCACGACAGCACCAGCTGGTTCAATAACCAGTGATCCCATCAGGCCCTTCTGTGGTTGCTTGATACGGTCAGCAGATAGCAGGTTGGTTCCACCAAACTCTACCGGAGTCGCGACGATAGTGACATTGCGGCCTTCCTTAACATGCTGAATATCACCAGCGTACCAGCGCAGAGTCATAGTTTCGCCCGGATCAGCCAACGCTTTAGCACGGTTTTGACCAACCGCTACACCGTCATGACGGCTTGCGTCGTACTCAACCAACTGGGCATGCATACTTGCCTTGCTGGAAGGACGTACCAGGTTGTTGTTGAAGAAACGCATCTGCTTACCGATGATCTGGTTGCCTGCGGCATCGACCACTGGAGCACCCAGTTCATCAACCATCGGAACATCCTGGATCTGGCGCTTGACCAGCCACATCATGTCCTGCCAGCCGGCCAGGTCAGGAGCAACCTCAGGCAGACGGTTACGCAGCGTAACATTGATACAGTCGCCAGCATTGGCGCGCAGTACAATCGGCTCGACCGGTGCAGTGGGGCTCAGTATCACAGGGCATGCCGGATTGGTCACTCCCCCTTTTCTACAGGCTTTTCTGTCACGACGAGTGGATGGATCCACGATCAGGTCACTGGTCATCACATACATCATCGCAGTCGGGTCGTTCAACGGACCTGCACCACCAGTCAGCAGCTGCGGACCTTCCGCGCCTTCACCCGGAATCACCACGTCAGGTACGACGGTACCACGACGGTTGAATACCAGAGTACCGCCATTCGGATCTAGCGGACCACCGACGTTATCGCCGAGGCCATCACCATCGGAGTCACCACCGAGGATACGACCATTACCACCGCGACCTCTACCACGACCATCATCATCGTCACGACCGCGTCTACCGTTGTTACCGCGGCGACCTTTGTTACCGCGGCGACCTTCAGTGTCACGAATCTGTGGGTTCGGGTTGATTGTCACACCGAGGTTATTCGGCAGGATGTCATTCACCAGCGCCACAGTGACGTCATGATTCACAACGTTAGCCGCAATCGGGCATACGCCGTTGAAATCACCCTCGTTGACCACCTTCACATTGTTGATCTCGGAGTTATCAGGCAGCACGAACAGGTCGTTACGTTCCTTACCATAGGAGCGCAGAAGTCCCCAG
Organism: Gammaproteobacteria bacterium; assembly: GCA_014382695.1. Lineage (GTDB taxonomy): Bacteria > Pseudomonadota > Gammaproteobacteria > JACNJF01. The sequence goes on from JACNJF010000120.1 coordinate 58,999, forward strand.
GTACCCAACCAGATACCATCGCGAGTAGCGTCCTGTGCATACAGGTAATCTACTGTGTTACCACGCTGCTCTGGATCAGGATTGATTGGAGACTGCAGACTGAACTGCTCGGAGATACCGTGAGACTGGAAGTTTCTCCAGCCAGAGTTCGGTGCACGACCGAAACCGGAACCGTTAGACAGCCACTTCATACCATGGATCGTAGTCTGATGCTGCTCTTCAGTGGCACCGACCTGGATCTTGATCTTCACATCGTCACGCTCATAGGTACGCATAATCGGAGTGAAGGGGTCACCAGGACGACGGTCACAGTTGATACCATCACCTTGTGAACGACGGTTAGATACACGGAAGTCTTTACCGCGATCATCCTCGAAGTCATTACCGCCACGTGCGCCACAATGTGCCGCCTGTGGATATGGAGTGTCACCCATGCTGGTGTTCAGCTGAGGGATAGCACGGTCACGACGGCTCTGGAAGGCCAGCGCCAGGTCACCTGCGTCACCAGCGGCTTGAGTACCGTTAGTGCCATCTGGACCGGTTGCGTCTGGATCGAATACACGCAGTCCAACAGGCTCATTACGATAGTTAACCACCCACATGGAGCTGTGGCTGATGTTGATCGCTTCGGGGCAAGGACGTGGAATACTTGGATCTGCATTACCTGCAGGACCAGGACAAACGTCATGCGCCGTAACCACATCTGGGAAAGGAACAGACTTCAGCTTGAGCGGAGGATTGACCGCTTTCTCCCAGGTGTTGCGCAGCGCAGGAGCGGTAGCAATCGTAGCGTTGAACGGATCAGGCTGGATGATTTCCGCATGAATCGGTACACCATTGGCGTCAGCGCCGACATAGGTACCCGCTTCATAAGCGTGCTGGAAGTCACTCATTTCAAAGTAAAACTCACGATGATCCTTGATATTCTCAGAACCTACGTTTGAACCATTTGGCGCAGAAGCAGGAGGCAGAATAGCGGCTTGCCAGGTGGTAGGCCCACCGTCATGGCGTGTTGCCAGAGGAGTACCGGACTCATTGTGTACCCAGGTGGAACCGGCAGGCTCAGCCAGGATGGTTGAGTACAGACCGATTTGCTGGAATGTAGACGGACCATAATGGTCATGCGAGAAGGTCAGACCCAGACCGCGGTCGACACCAGCGACATTGACCACAGGGTCAACCAGGATACGCTGCAGGGTAGTACGTGCGCCGAGGTGATCCTGTCCGGCAACACCAGCACCGAAGTACGGATGAGGCAGTGCTTCCAGGTGAACCTTACCAGCAGGGGTTCCGCCGATATCACCAGTATCGATAGTAGCGACTGCTACCAGATCGGTAAGATCGATTGGAGCTAACTGACCTGGCAGAGTGCCAGCAGGAACAATAGTACCAGCGAAGTGGTTGAACTCGTTGATCGCATGGATACGCTCCTGAACGATACCTGGAGACAGTGTACCGTCTTCATAGTTCCAGCCATTGGCCGCGCCGTCGTTTGTAGTCAGATCCCACTTAGGCAGGTGAATGTGCTGACCAATGATATCGGTCGGCGTACGTACCTGGAAGTCATCCAGCTCAAACTCGTGTGGAACGAGGTTAGCATGCTGGATCTTGCCACAGTCGAACGTATTAAAACGCATAACCAGAGGCTCTGGAGGACGTTGTTTCAGGATGTGCGGAGCCACGTCATCCCACAGGGAGATAATACGTTCCTGAGGATAGTGGTAGCCCACCTTGTTGAATACCGCGTCGATCTGCACGTTAGCGATCTTGTAGGTACGCGGAGAATCAGAACCGAAGGCAGAACCGCCTTTGGTATTCAGGGTCAGGGGGTCGCCATCGCCATCGAACCAGCTACCAACGAAACCGGCATTCAAGACAGCACCAGCATCATCCACACAAGGATCCTGGAACGGAGCACCCGGTACCGCAGGAGCGCCATTCAATACCCAGGTAGCGGGTGTGACAGCGGTATCAGCCAGGTTGTTAGCTACAGATGAATGGTTACGAATAGCATGGTAACCCATGGAAACTTTTTCCATCTCGGTACCAGTCTCTGGGAAATAAACCGGTTTGGCCATTTCGATAACCTTACGGAAGTCCAGACGGTTCTGGGTGTCAGCAGACAGACCACCGGAAACATAACCCAGCAGGCCATGACGTGGCAGACCACCGTCCCAGCCACCGGCCAGAGCAGGATTGTGACCAGCGTTGGCAGCACCTGCCTCGGTCAGCATATCAAGAGGAGGAGTCGGTGCGCGTTGACCTACTGTTCCCATCGGGCAATTCGCTGCGCTAGCGCCAGCGACACCACACTCGTTACCCGCAACGAAGAACGGGAAGCCAGGAGAGACGTCGTCTGCGGTGCCGGCGATGCCGTCAGGGCCGAGTGCGACACTATAGTCGATAACGGCCTGAGACGAATCAGGTCTACCATCGGGGCCAGTACGACCACCAAGGATACTGTGCGAACCACGGTCAACGGCCACTACGTGAACCGGTGCAGGCATCGGCGGCATGGCTTTACCTGGCAGCGGAACGATCGCAGGGATCGGTGTACCATCAGGCAGCTCGCCGTCGGGCATGGCGCGTGAACCTGCAGCGGGTTGACCACTACGCAGTGCGAACGGCGATGTGTGGAAACCTGTATTTAAACTCGGAACCTGCGGATCGTCAGCATTGGAAACGGCCAGTACAGTACCGGTCTCCATGGTGTCGAGGTTACGGATGTGATACCACATACCCTGCGCAAAGTGAGGATAGAAGTGGCAATGGTAGATCGCGTCACCCGCGGTCTTGTTACGGTTACCTACACCACCGTAAACCAGTTCGTAGGTATGACCTGAACCAGGAAGAATCTCCTGAGCGTCCAGGTAGTTGGAATTATCGTCGTTGGGATTGAACAGCCACTGCGTATTGTGCAGGTGGAAGATGTGCTGTTCGAAAGCACCAGCGTGTGTGTTACGTATCTTGGCGAAGTCACCAACGTAGGCATTGTGTATATTGCCTGGATCTTCCTGGTAGAGCGCGTAGTTACCTGCAATAGGGCCGTTCGCCAGATTGACCGGGTCACGCCAGCAGGTAGGGCCTGCAATCGCGGTCGGGTCACATTGCTCGATACCCCAGTTGGCCGGAATATTGTTCAATTGGCCAGGGTCGCCTACTGTCGACGAGGCAAGGAAGAATTCTTCATAGGCACAGTCGGTACAGTCATGCATTGGACCTGTGTGCAGACGGTTAGATATGATCTCGGATCCGATACCACCAGAACCGTAGTTGATCATAAACTGATCCCTGACACCTACCAGCGTGTATACCAGCACCGGATTAAAGTACCAGCGCGGGTACACCTGAGAGTTAGTCTGTTCATCATGGAAGACGGAGGTAAACTCACGGAAAGGTTCGAGACGGTTCGGTAATGACGGATTGTTCTTGCCTACGCTTTCCAGCGGATAAGTGTCGGGCGTGAAGCTACCATCGGCATTAGTACCAGTGATGATCGCATTGATATCACTGTGCACCAGCTCGTTAGATGCTGTCAGCATGTTGATGATCGGCAGACCAGCCTTACCTTCTGCAATCCACGGCGAAACGTTTGGATAAAGCGCCTCGTAGTCGATGATCGGGTGACCCGATGCGGTGCGACCCACAGTAGCCAGACGCATTTCTTCCTCAGTCATCTGACTGCGGTAGATATTCGCTTTAGCAGGCTGCACGTTAAGCGCGCCAAACAGGCCCATACCCAGTGTACCAGCATTAGCTTCAGAGCCAATTGTGGCACCATAGCTATTGATCAGGTACGCGCCTTCATGGGGTGTATACAGGTGGTAAGTCATGGAACCACCGGGGCCAACCAGACCAGCCTTTTGAGCGCCAGCGCCACAGGCTGAGAATGGATCTTCACCCGGGTTGTTATTACCGACGAAGCTACCGTCGTTATCCATCGGGTTGCCACCTACATTACGCAGTTCAGTACCACCAAAATGCATACTGGCGCAACGATCAGCCACCTGGTCATCGTTGAACAGGTTATCCTGAATCGGATTATTTGGATTGGCGACCGGAGCCATCAGGTTGGTGAAGTTGACGTCGAGACAGTCACCTGCCACAGCGCGCACCACCAGAGGACGGGTTCGCTTGTCAGGTCGCAGCTCCACGTTACCTGCGGTACAGGTCGCGATGCTACACGGCGTGCCATTCAACGGATCGCTGGTATTACCGCGATTCTTGTATACGACGTCACGCTCTAGCGCATACATAAGCCAGTTAGGATTCTGGGCACCGAGACGATTAAATATCGTCGGGTTGTCCAGCGCTATTACATTCGCCGTGATTGTGCGATCACACTGGATGGCTGCTGAGGCCCCCGGTGTATACAGCATGCTAAGTGAAGCCATGCTCGACATTAAGACAGCAAGTACTGTGTTGGTACCCGCTATCGAGCTAGCAGTTTTTGGTTTCATATTTACTTCCCCCTTAATCAGGACTACCGAATCGTTTTAAGAAAGGTAATCCCGTTTAACACTTAAAAAAGAAACACGAAAATTCGTGATTCACCGACTTTTATCAATCGGTTAAGGGTAAAAAAGACTTACCCGTCAAACGCAACAAAAGTCACTGTAAAAAGTAGTGTAAATTGAGGGAGTTTATAACGGGACAAAGGTACAGTTTTAGCACCACCAAAGGTACAGTTTGATGCTACCAAGGTACAGGAATAAACCTGTACTTTAGTACAGGTTAGTAACCAGGCTACTGATATTTAAGTTGTTTTTGTGTGTGAGTGCGAGCAACGAAACCCGCTTGACTGACTCATGTATGGCCTGTTAATTTTTTATACAAGTCTGGATTAATACTGCTGATCAGTTATCGATGTTATTTATTATTCATTCCAAATAATCAATCTATAATATACTCTAAATACTCTACATCCAAACCTGACCAACAGTTGACCCATGGGTACAAACGCACAACAGCCTGAAACAGAATCCGTGGACACGAACGAAGCCAGTCCAGCCAAAAAAAATCGGACCTTATGCTCCTACCTGGTAGAAGCGGGCAAACTGGAGCCTGACAATATCGAACGCGCCTGCCATCTGCAACTCGAACAGGAACAATGGGAACCGATCGGTTCCATTCTGCTAAAACTCGGACTGGTTTCAGAGCGTGATGTTGCCGAGAGCCTGTCCAAACAACTCGACCTGCCAATCGTTGAGCGCCAGTTTTTCCCCGAACACTTAGCCATCGACCAGCTAATCTCTCATAAATTTTTAAAACAGAACAAGGCGCTGATCCTGGATCAGGAAGAAGATA
>JACNJF010000120.1:64599-74243 GCA_014382695.1 Gammaproteobacteria bacterium
ATGGTGAACCATCTGATTAATCAGGCGGTGGAATTCGGTGCCTCTGATATTCATATAGAACCGTTCGAGAATATACTCAAGATTCGTTACCGCGTTGATGGCCTGCTGCGTGAAGTCGATGCACCCCCTACCCGCTCAACGGCGGCAGTTATTTCGCGCATCAAGATCATGGCTAACCTGAACATCGCCGAACGCCGACTGGCACAGGACGGACGCTTTAAAGTTCGCGTGCGAGGCAAGGAAATAGACCTGCGTGTCTCTACCGTACCCACCATGCATGGCGAAAGTCTGGTATTGCGACTGTTGCACAGAGACAGTGTAGACCTCAACTTCAAGTCACTGGGCTTCAGCCAGGAACTGGAAAACAAGATGCACCATATCCTGGCCCAGCCTCATGGCATTCTGCTGGTAACCGGTCCAACCGGCAGCGGCAAGACCACCACCCTGTATGCGGCTCTCACCCATCTGAATACCTCGGAACGCAAGATTCTCACCGTAGAGGACCCGGTTGAATACAATATCGAGGGGGTCAACCAGATGCAGGTAAAACCGCAGATCGGACTGACTTTTGCCAATGCCCTACGCTCCATCGTGCGCCAGGATCCTGACATCATCATGATCGGCGAGATGCGCGATAAGGAAACCGCCGCCATTGCGGTGCAATCCGCTTTGACCGGGCACCTGGTGTTGTCCACACTGCACACCAATGACGCCGCCGGCAGCATCACTCGCCTGCTGGATATGGGCGTGGACGATTACCTGCTGACTTCAACGGTAAACGCGGTACTGGCGCAACGCCTGGTACGCACACTCTGCCACCATTGTCGCGAGGCCTACTCGCCGATGAACGAAGTGGTGCAACACTGGTCTTTGCATCGTTATACCGCAGGTAAGCCCGTAACCCTGTACAGAGCGGTCGGATGTAAACATTGTGGGCACACCGGTTATCAGGGGCGCAACGCCATTGTCGAACTTCTGGTGATGACCAATCCAATCAAGCAACTCATTCTAAAGCACAGCGATGCCGGAGAAATCGCCCGCTCGGCTGCGCAAGATGGCATGTACTCGATGCTGGAAGACGGCCTGCGAAAAGCCGTCAGTGGCGAAACCACCATTGAAGAAGTGAAACGGGTAACCCAGGAACAGTCTCAAACCCAACAGCTGGGCGATCAACCCGCCGCAACTGATGCACTAGACAGTGAACAGCCACTCAGCGACACGACTGAAAAACCTCGCAAAAAACTAATCGTCGACTCGAAACGTCTATAGGGTCTGTGAACACTATGCAAATACCCATCGATATCGGTCATTTTTCTGGACCAGGCAAACCGCACTCAGCGCGCCCTGGCTGGCCTGACTTGACTGCCAACGCTGGGCATTTGCACAGCGTTAGCGGGCACTGAGTCATGCCCGTTTTTCAGTACAAGGCAACCAGCCCGAATGGCGAGATATTTACTGGCACGCTGGATGCAACCAGCCGCGACCAGGTGGTTTCCAAAATCCAGTCGCTGGGCCAGATTCCGCTTCAGGTGGATGAAACCAGTCAGCCGCTGCGCATCAAAAGCCCCACAAGAAAACGCAGTCGCCGCATTACGGATCAACATATCGGTAATACTACCCAGCAATTGAGCACCCTGCTTCGAGCCGGTCTTCCACTGGATAAATCGCTATCGATACTGTCAACCCTGGCTGAAAGCGAAAACATGCGACAACTACTGCTGGATGTGCAGGAACAGGTTAAGGGTGGCTCAACTTTGGCGGATGCGCTACAGGCTCAGGAAGGGGTATTCAGCCGCTTTTACCTCAACCTGCTACGCGCCGGTGAAGCCGGCGGCGCACTCGAAGTCGTGCTGGAACGACTCGCAGAACATATGGAGCAGGCACGTGAAGTGCGTGACAACCTGCAATCTGCACTGATCTACCCTGCCATCCTCGTATTTGTCGCGGTGGTATCGATATTTATCCTGCTCGGCTACGTGGTTCCCCAGTTCACCGAACTGTTTGAAGGCGTCGGCCAGGTGCTGCCATTACCGACCCGTATTACCATCGCGACTGGCGAATTTTTACAGCAATTTGGCTGGGTTATCGCATTGCTGGTGGTGGCGGCCTCCGCGTTGATGCGCTACCAGCTATCCCAGCCACACAGCCGTTATCGATGGCATGCGCGCTTTCTCAAACTACCTCTGGCCGGTGAAATTATTACTAAAATCGAAGTCACCCGATTCGCCCGCACGCTGGGCATGCTGATGCACAATGGCGTGCCACTACTAAAGGCGCTAAGCATCGTTAAGGATACCGTCGATAACCGCGTAATCGCAGATGGCCTGGAGCAGGTTGCTAACAGCCTTAAAGAGGGTCAGAGTCTTGCTGAACCTCTCGCGCAAACAGCTCATTTCCCATCCTTTGCAGTGCATATGATTCGCGTCGGAGAAGAATCCGGCCGCCTGGAAGAAATCCTGCAACAGGTTGCTGATGTCTACCAGCGCGAAACCCAGACCACGATCAAAAGGGCACTGACTTTGCTGGAACCCACACTTATACTGGTGCTCGGTGTTGTTATCGCCGGCGTTATCATCTCCATTCTGATGGCAATACTCGGCATCAACCAACTTGCATTTTAAATCACTCTGGAACCTATACATGAGCACTAAACTGGAAATACGAACACAGTTACAAACACATCGACAACCCGGCTTCACCTTGATCGAGCTTCTGGTGGTACTGGTTATCCTGGGATTACTGGCCGGACTTGTTGGCCCACAGGTGCTGCGTTACACCGGTAGCGCCAAGGGTGACACCGCGCGCCTGCAGATAGAGGAACTGGGCGCAGCACTGGATCTGTACCATCTGGAAGTCGGCCGTTACCCCAGCACAGAAGAGGGACTCAAGTCCCTTGTTGAACAACCAGCAGGTGTAAGCGTCTGGAACGGCCCTTATTTAAAGAAAAAAAATATCCCGAGTGACCCCTGGAAGAACGAGTATCATTACCAGTCACCCGGTAAAAACGGCATGTATGATCTGTATTCTTACGGCTACGACAATGTGGAAGGTGGCGAAGGCAATAACGCGGATATTGTAAGCTGGTGAACACAACACGCAGCAATGTTTGCTGCACTAGCGGTTTCACGCTGCTAGAGATTCTTGTGGTCATGGTAATTGCAGGATTAATGATTTCACTGGTACCGCCCCTGTTCTCCGGCGCAGTTTCCGGTGCCAGAGTGAAGACGTCGGCACGCGATTTAGCCATCGTACTGCGCGAGGCTCGCAGCAAGGCGATTATCTACAATAGCGAACAACAGGTGCAGCTGGATCTGGAAAAATTCCAGTACCGAGTCGGCAAAGACAAGGCTCTGGCTCTGCCTGACGACGTATCGGTGGACATACAACTGATATCCGGAGAAAAATTAAACAATATCGTAAAACACGTGATTCACTTTTTCCCCGACGGTAGTTCCAGCGGGGAATTGATCACTCTCAGCGGCAATAATCATGTCTACCACCTGCAGTTGAACTGGTTGACCGGCGCTATCAACATCACTTCAGGATTAGACCATGCCGGCTAGAACACTGTCTGTCAAACGCCAGTCTCAGCAAGGTTTCTCTCTGATCGAAATTCTGGTGGCTTTCATGATCCTGGCAATGTCATTAACGGTCATCTTTAGAATATTCTCTGGCGGATTACGCAATATATCCCTGGCCGAAGATTACGCCCGAGCAGAGATGATCGCTGAATCACAGCTCTCTATCATCGGCGTCATTACCCCTCTGCAAACCGGCACAACTTCCGGCGAATGGGGTGAACGCTTCCGCTGGGAAAGTGTCATCGAACACTACCAACCCTGGCAGCAGGAGAAAGCACTGATCACACCGGTAACGGCCTACCACGTCACCGTCAACGTATACTGGCAGCATAGCGGTGGCAACAGCCAGATTTCACTCAGCAGCGTGCGCCTGCAACAGAGCACGGACGTAGCGGGTCAAGGCTGATGAAGGATTATCCGACAGCAGCCGAATGCGTTGCTCCAATGGACGCTAACAGTCGCCATCAGCGTGGATTCACCCTGCTCGAAATCATGGTAGCGATGGTGGTGCTGACGCTGATTGTTGCTACCTCCTTTGGCGCCTTGCGCCTGGGTGAACGTAGCTGGGAAGCCGGACTTAAGCACACGGCTAAAACCGAAACTTTACGCTCCGTTAGTGGCGCGCTACAACGCCTGTTCAATCAGACACTGCCCATCAGCTGGAGCAATAACGCGAAGACCACGATCGCTTTTGACGCGAATCATGAGCAACTACGCTTCATTGCACCGGCACCGCTTCACCATGGCGCAACCGGGCTATTTGAATATACGCTGGCGGTGAAGTCCGATGCCGATAACAAACGGCTCATGCTGTATTACCGTTTACACAACCCCGACAGCCCGGGGTTTGAGGCCAGCGATGCTGATCGACAGGAAATCATGCTGGTCGATAAACTTAACGCGGTCAACTTGCGCTATTACGGATCTCCTATTGCTAAAAAGGCACCACAGTGGCACGAGCTGTGGACGAATAAAGCCGAGACATTTCCACAGTTGGTACATATCCAGATCGTCCCGCTATCGCAACGTGAAGCCTGGCCGGATTTGTTTCTGACACTGCATACAGGTTTAATCGAATGAGCGGGCTCAACCCGCCTGTGTGCAACCGTCAGCAGAGTGGAATTGCCCTGATCATGGTATTGTGGCTGCTGATTTTGATGACCGTGATTGCGTCCAGCCATTCTCGAAACATTCGTACCGAAACACGTCTTGCCTCAAACCATATCGAGTCCGGTAAGGCACGCGGCCTGGCCGAAGCTGCCACCTATCACGCCATCATGGAAATGCTGGTGTCAGACAAAACAGATCGCTGGCCGGTAAACGGCAGTCCCCATCAAGTTCAATTCGATTACGGTGATGCAATCATCTCAATTCGTGATGCCCGCGGTCTGATGGATATCAACAAAGTAACCCCGGCGGTGCTGGATAAGGTACTGGCTGGCGCGGGGATTGAAGATGACAATCAGCGTCAGGCTCTGGTCGACGCTACCCTCGACTGGCGCGATGCGGACAATATAAAACACCTGCACGGAGCAGAAGATGACGACTACCACAATGCCGGTTTAAAATGGGCTGCGCGCGACAGTGCTTTCACTAGCATCGAGGAATTTCGATATATACTGGGTATGACTAACCCATTATTTGAAAAACTGGTACCCTATTTGACCGTGCATTCGGATCAGGCAAGCATCAAACTGGACGTTGCACCATCATGGCTAGTTGATACACTGCTCGAAACCCACAACGCGTCTACTACCGATAAAACAGTTATATCCAGTGGTAGTTCGACATATCACATCAGCGTATGGGCAATAACAACAGCAGGAACGAAAGCATCTCTGGATACGGTTGTACATATTGCAGCCAGCGGCAAGGAACCCTATAAAATCCTGTCCTGGCGCGCGCCGGCAAGATCTATCAGCGGGAATTCCGGTTAACACGTTTGAGAAGTAAACACGATATGAAATCATCAGGCCTGAAGTCCAGTTTCTCACTATCGTCACCATTGTTACATACAACAGGAAACCTGTGGCACTGGTGGATTGAAGAGCTAGCTGGCATTTTACCGCAGAGCATACGAGCCGTCACCCGGCCAGATCTGGAACGCCTATTGCTGCAACCCAATGGTGTAGAGCTAATTGCCAGTCGCGGCACGCACGAGTCTGTCGAGGAAATAGGCCGTTACCCTTTAACCGAAGCAGCACTGCCACCCGCTCTGGCAAAGGAAGTGGAACAACTGGCCGGACGCAGCCGTGAAGTAATACTTTGCCTTCCCGCTGATAAAATTCTGCTGAAGACGCTGACCCTGCCACTGGTTACGGAAACTAACCTGCGCGAAGTGTTAGGTTTCGAGATGGATAGACAGACCCCCTTCAGTCTTGATCAGGTCTACTACGACCATCTGGTCAGCAAACGTGATTCAAAGGCCAACACCATTACGCTGAAACTGGTAGTCACACCACGAATCTATCTTGATGAGCTGCTTGCTAAACTCAGCGACATCGGATTTCAGCCTCATCAGGTCAGCATTCAGCTTAACAACAGCAGCAACCAGATACAGAACATTAACCTGCTGCCGCAACAGGCACGTCAAAACACACGGGGCTCGTCACATCAGTTAAATCTGGTGCTGGCATTAGTGGCAGTGTTATTGCTTGCAGGGACCATTGCCCTGCCCCTGATCAATAAGAAACAGGTGATCAACACACTGCAAACCAGGGTCGAACTGGCGACCAGCAAAGAAAAAATCGTCCAGCGTCTTCGTGAGCAGGTCGAACAGCTCAGCACCGGCTCCGACTTCCTCGTTAAAAAGAAACTGCTGACACCGATGGCGCTTGAAATCATCGACGAACTCACTCGCATTCTGCCGGATGACAGCTGGATATATAACCTGACCATTAAGGACAAAGAAATCCAGATCCAGGGTTTCTCCACAGCTGCAGCCTCGCTGATACCCCTCATCGAGTCATCCGAACGCCTGCAGAACCCACGCTTTCGCTCATCCGTTACCACCAGTCAGGGCTCGGATTCCGAAAAATTCCACCTCTCTGCAGAAGTGACCGGGGGGTAGGCAGAATGTTCGATTCATTAAGCAAAATACAACGTCAATTGCTGGCGCTGCTGATACTTGGTCTTTTAATCATATCTATATTTACGGTGGTAGGCGCACCAATAATGTCGCTCAACAGTCATTACCAGGATAGTATCGATCTGCTTGAGAAACGCCTGCAAATACTCCAACGCAAGGTCGCGACAGGTAATCAACTACGTTCCAGGCATGATCAGTTGAAAAGCTTACTGGCCAATAATCAGCAATACCTGAAAAGCCCCAGTGAAGCGCTGGCAGCTGCTGATTTGCAGGGCATCATTAAACGTATCTCCATTTCCAACCGTCTCGAGCTGCAAAGCACCCAGACCCTGCCAGCAAAAAAAGAAATGGATTTTACCGGTATTACGCTGAAAGTGCGTGTACGTGGAAAACTGGCCAATCTGGTCACGGTATTCCACACACTGGAGACGGGGCAGCCGTACCTTTTTATAGATAATCTTTCAATCCGCAGCCGTATACAGCACTCCCGGAAAATCAATTTTGAAGCCGCTCCACAAAGACAGCAAGAGCTCAAAGTTGAGCTGGTCGAGATGCTGGATGTGGAATTTGACCTGACTGGCTACATGCCCCGAAAATAATGAAAAAAATAACCATAGGTAACCGTCTTACCCCCTACCTGCTAGTCTGCTGTGGACTGTTATGCGCCACACTGGTAATACAGAGTAACAACATCATTCAAGCCCCGGAAAGTAACTCGCCAAAGGCAGAGACTGAAATGGATTCTGTCGCCAGACAAAATTTTACTGCTCCGGGGGTTGCCACATTCAGTGAAATCACTCAGCGCCCATTATTCATCTCAGGTCGGGAGCCACCATCTATACCCCAACCAATACCGAGTGCTCCTGTCAGGTTGCCCCCGCTACGTTTACTTTTGGAAGGCATAGTTATCTCACCGGCAGAAAAAGTAGCGGTGATATTCGATCTCAGCAGCAATGACATTCTGCCTCTCACGATAGGTATGCAACATCAGGGCTGGGAGCTCACATCCATTAGCGACACCAGCGTAACATTCAAACGCGGTGAACAGAGCCAGCAACTGGAGCTAAAAGAATAGTTATAAGCCACGTTCGCATTCACACTGGGGTAAAGATTTTAATCAACATAAAACTTTCTGATAACTCTGACCGTCAACCAGTCTGAATCTTGCATATCGATACTCCAGCATCATTTTAGCCCGATAAGCCAATTATTGATGACGCGAATGAAGCGGGCCAGATATTCTAAAGCCGCTCATAAACAGTATGGAGTGAAGCTCATGGACCGATAGCCATATTACGTCATAGCAGGTCAACCGCAGACTATCGAGGATTGTTTCGTGCTCATATCAGTGAAAAGACATCCAATGAGATAAGCGAGGTGAAAAATAAATCCCGGGTGCTGTGGAGTCGCTATTTTAAGGATAAGATTGTATCGTAATTGAATCGACAGCTTCAGCCCTCAAAGCGGAGAGGCGACCGTAAATCAGAGGCATTCAAAAGGTGTACGGAATCAATCAAGTCTGTCCCTGTCGATTTAAACAAAACAAATAATTTTCAGCCTTAAAACACGCCACCCCCTGTTACCTGAACGCCTGAACGCCTGAAGATCACAAATTCTGCAGAAATTGAATACTGTGGACAGACTCTAATCCAGCGAAATAAAATTATCATTTCCGGTTAAAAGCAATTAAATATTTTCATTTTCTTAACCTGGGTCAATTATTCTAGGAATATCTCTCTCACTTTCGATAATTTTCACATTTAATTCACTTTTTATTAATTTATGTGTCATAATTCGTTCAGATTTAGGAGAGAAGCGACGCTTTTTACCAGGTTTGAGAATTAATGAACAGTCTGCATATTCTCGCTTTTGGGAATAAAAACCCACCTAAATTGTTTTTCATTAATTATAAACAGACCAGTTTGCGCGTTTTTTTAAAGATCACAGTAATTTTGACGCAACTATTCTTAACGCCTAATCAGCATTTTGAATAGAAATAAGCCAGCTAAAAAGCTTGCAAAAATTTAGATCGGAATATCAGCAGTCAGGATATTTATAATTATTGAATTGAGAGGTTTCAATGTCTAAATCTATTCGAGTTTCAATTTGTGACCATTGCCCGACTATTAGATACGGTTTGCAGCATATATTAGGCACAGACCCCAGTATTAAAATCGTCATGTCCACTCCAACTCTGGAAGACGTTTTCACTAACAGCCTGGACATAGGAATGGATGTAATTCTGGTTGATTTCAAGGAGATCAAGCCGACTAGTTTAATTTACCTGCAAAAATTTAGATCAAAATTACCGCATGTAAAAATTATTATTTTTACAAACTGTAGCGATACATCTCTGATTATGAATGCGATAGAACTGGGCGTTCAGGGATTCCAGATGAAACAGGCCGAGGCCAGCGAAATCATCAATGCCATACATATCGTCCACCAGGGCGGAAAGAGTATGGCTTCCTGTGTCACCAATGCCTTGATGGAACATTCGCAAACCCGCAAGCTTCGGTTACAGTCATCCTTAAGCAATCGCGAACAGGAAGTTCTGCAACTGATTTCCCAGGGCAAAACCAATATTGAAATTGGTAAACAACTGTATATCAGCACCCGCACGGTTAAGTTTCATGTGAGTTCGATTTTCATCAAACTGAATGTCAAAAACAGGACAGAAGCCGCACTTCTGATTCGTTCCCGTACTCCGGCTCCAACTTCGACCATAACGCAGACTTCTCAATTTACCGTAGCCAGATTCATGTGAGGGCCGCACCTTCACCCAATAATTCGGCGACTATTGATCGATAATGCGACATTCGTGACTGCCAGACTCCGAGCTCTAAATCATCAGTCGACCCTTACAGGAATAGCGATTACACCCGGAGAGGCAAGATGGCCTTAACCCCGGATAAGGCAGCTAATCAATTTCACATCCGGAAGGAAAAACCGAAAAAAAGGGAAGCCATCAGCAA
>JACNJF010000179.1 GCA_014382695.1 Gammaproteobacteria bacterium
GAGCGTTCACGATCGGTATCCTCTACCCGTAAAATAAACTTCCCTCCCATTTTCTTACTGAATAACCAGCAAAATAGAGCAGTTCTGGCACCACCGATATGCAAATATCCGGTAGGACTTGGTGCAAAACGAGTTCGAATCATAGTGTATTTCCGGCAAATAAAATGAAAAGGCGCGACATTCTAAAAAAATTCGCGCGATTGATAAAGAATTGATTGTTGCTACTGATTTAGCTGAGCCCGAGTCCTATCACCAGCCCTGTTGCGACACCGATACCGATAAACATGCCCGCGATCATCAGACCGACAGCCACATTCCCCTTGGCCAGTTCGTCACTGATGTTAAAACTGACGCTTTTGTTAAAGCTGCTACAGCCCCGCTTCATAAACCAGATGGTTAAAAAGCCACCGAGTGCGGCATACACAAAATTTAATATGATGGGATCGATCCAATCTAGCATGTTTACCTCGTGTTTATCGAAACGTAGTGCAATATAAATAGCGGGTGTAAATCTAGTATTTTTGCTCTATCACCATTGCAGCACCATTACGGTGTAATTTTACGTGCTTTAAAAATGACATCCCAAGCAAAGCGGGGCGCGGATTATTTCCCTGTAATACCACCGCATCGACATTGGGCACGCTAATATCGCCTACTTTAACCTGATCAAGTTTGATATGCCAGACAGCCACAACTTCACTGGCGGTCTGCACAGCCCCCTTACGCGCCGACTGATACGGCAGTTTGAGGCGATCGGCTTCATCGCTACTTAACGCAATATAGGTCGCCCCCGTATCGAGTAAAAACGGCGTATTTTTACCGTTTACTTCACCGCTCACGGTGAACATGCCGGCACTGTCAGAATATAACGTCAACTTGCTATTTTGCGGTTTTTTATAGGCCTGTTGAATCGAGCGGTTGAGCCCCAACATTTTCTCTGAACCATCCTCAAAACGAATACGAGCGGCGCGCCCGGACGCTGACAGCAGAGTAACGCCCTGTATCGTATCACCTTTTTGCATGATGATACTTTGCCCGTTTATGTTCAGCATGGCCTTATTCGTAAACAGCGCAATTACCTTGACCGAATTCTGTGCAGAAGCGCTCCAGCCACTACTCCAGATCACACTGAGTAAGAAAATCAGGATAAGTCTATTCAAGGGACCGAGCTAAAAATAATAAAGGATTAAATGTAACCCTATCGATGCAAATAATCCAGCCACGACATCATCCAGCATGATCCCTGTACCACCCGATACGCGGGCATCGATCCATCTGATCGGCCATGGCTTCACGATATCGAAAAAGCGGAACAGTAAAAAACCAATCAGAATCCATTTCCAGTCCAGCGGCACCGTAAACATGGTGATAAAGAAACCCACGATTTCATCCCATACGATTCCAGAGTGATCATGAACACCCAGCGCATTTGCGGTTTGCTCACACAGGTAGACCCCGATGATCAGGGCCGCCAGGGTAATCAATAGATACCAGGATGTGGAGAGCGGCTGAATCAAAAGGTACAGCGGAATGGCAGCCGCCGTACCAAAAGTACCGGGCGCATAAGGCGACAGCCCTGAGCCAAACCCGAGCGAGAGAAAATGAACCGGATGCTTGAGTAACCGGATGGGAACATTATTACGCGGCAAAGTGATCAAACCCCCTGCTGTTTGAAAGATCGATGGTGGCATTATCGGCCTGCATGAAAAAGCCAGCCTGCGTAATCTCACCAATGTCGAATAACTCAAGCCCCTGTTCAGCGGCTGCAGAAACCATCGCCTCCAGCTTATCCACTGGCACGCTAAACAGTATCTGATAATCATCGCCACCGCTTAAGGCATAATCAAGGCAGTGATGTAACGATAAGGCCTGATAGGCTGGAATTTTTTGTTTATCGAGCAAAGCGCCACATCGGCTTTTTGTTAGTATATGCCCAAGATCGCCGAGCAGGCCATCCGAAAGATCAATCGCAGCAGAGGCAAAATCTCTTAATAAATCGATCATATCCAGTCTGGGACGTGGACGATTTAGTGCATTGATACAGAACTGTTGCTGCTCAGGCGTCAATTGCACTCGATTTTGCACGCTGGCAAGGCCCAGAGCCGCGGCTCCGAGCGGCCCGCTGACAAAGATTCGGTCACCGATGCCTGCACCTGAGCGGGTGATATAGGCATGCTCTGCGACCAGGCCACTGGCCTGAATGCTGATGGACAAGCTCCCCTGACAGGTGTCACCGCCCACCAGCACTATCGAAAACTCATGCGCTGCCGCAAAAAGTCCGGCAGAAAACTCTGCCAGAAAATGTTCATCCGCTGCTGGCAAGGTAATCGACAGTAAGAAAAATGCCGGCGTTGCCGCCATCGCCACCAGATCACTGACGTTTACCGCCAGACTTTTATACGCGATGTCAAAAGGGCTGGTTTGCAGCGGGAAGTGTCTGCCGGCAATCAGGGTATCCATGGTAACCACCAGCTGATGCCCTGCTGGCACACTCATCACGGCCGCATCATCCCCAATACCCAGTACGGTATGGGAATGAGTGAATTTTTGAGCGGGTAAGGAAAAGTATTTCTCGATCAGCGAGAATTCACTTTCACTCATTCGCGCGACTTACTGTGGGTATCCGGCTGACTGGTTTCCAGCGTACGCATTTCACGCGATAACGGATCCAGCACCCCATTGATGAACCTATGGCTTTCATCCGAGCCATAGGTTTTGGCCAGATTGATCGCTTCATTGATGACGACCTTAAAAGGAATCTCCAGATGATGCTTAAACTCATAGGTGGCTATGCGCAGGATATTGGTTTCGATTGGATCCATATGGTCCTCGAATTTATCCACATACGGCCTGTACTGCTCATCGATAGCGTCCACATCCGACGGTATTTTATACAGCAACTCCAGAAAGTAGGCTTCATCGCCGGAAGAAACACCCTGCTCGCTCAGATACTGATCCCGGATCCAGTCCAGATCTTCACCGGATAGCTGCCACTGATACAGCGCCTGTAGTACCTTATCCCGAGCATGCTTACGTTTTTTAATCGCCTGAGCGCGCTCGATATTCGGTGGCTGTTTGCGTGGCGTTTTTTGTAAAGTCATAGGTGGGTTATTGACCTATTTTCTGTAACAGGCTGATCATTTCCATCGCCGCCATCGCCGCTTCAGCACCTTTGTTGCCTGCTTTGGTGCCTGCACGCTCGATCGCCTGTTCAATGGTATCGGTTGTCAGCACACCATTGATGACGGGAATATTGTACTTCAACGCCAGCGCTGCCAGCGCCTTGGCATTTTCACCCGCGACAAAATCGAAATGCGGGGTCGAGCCACGGATCACCGCGCCCAGTCCTAAAATCGCATCAAACTTGCCTTTTTCGGCAAACTGCTGGATCACCAGTGGCATCTCGAATGCACCGGGAACACGGCTGACGGTAATATCGGCTGGCTTGATACCGGAACGTGTCAGGGTATCGATCGCACCGGATAACAGGCTTTCCACAATAAAACCATTAAAGCGCCCGACAACTATCGCTATTCTGGCTTTATTTACGCTGATGTCACCGTTGATATATTGAATCTCGCTCATCTGTTCTCTCTTTTAATCTGTTATATAAATTAGTCGGAAATGTATTCTACCACTTCAAGCCCGAAACCCGCCAAAGCATGGAATTTTTTTGGTGCGCTGAGTAACTTCATCTTGTGGATTCCGAGGTCTGCGAGTATTTGTGCGCCGATACCATAGGTACGCAGATCATCCGACTGACTGATCACCGACTTGTCGTTATCTTCACCGCGCATCACGGCTTCAATATTTTGCACCATCTTGCGCGGCGTTTCAGACTGGCGTAAAAAAACAATGACGCCGTGGCCCATCTCATCGATTTTATGCATCACATCCTGTAACGGCCAACCGCGACCGCTGGTCCCACACAGGGAATCATGCAGGGTGTTTTGCACATGCACACGCACCGGGATGGGCTGAGCAGGATCGATCTCACCTTTAACAATGGCCAGATGCAATTCCTGATCGATCGCATCTTCATAAGCGATCAGTTTGAAGTCCCCATAATCGGTCGGAAAATTGGTTTCAACGATACGCTCAAGGGTTTTTTCATTTTCAATCCGATAGCGGATCAGATCTTCGATCGTGCCGATTTTTAGCTCGTGTTTTTTAGCAAACAGCTCCAGATCGTTGCGTCGCGCCATAGTCCCATCTTCATTCAGGATTTCAACGATCACGGAAGCCGCTTCAAAGCCGGCCAGACGCGCCAGATCACAACCTGCCTCGGTATGTCCGGCTCGGGTCAACACACCACCAGGGCGCGCCATCAACGGGAAGATATGTCCGGGCTGGACCAGATCTTCCGGGGTTGCATCCGCTTTAACCGCCGCCAGCACGGTAACCGCACGGTCGGATGCCGATATACCGGTCGTAACACCCTCTGCAGCCTCGATCGATACGGTAAAATTGGTTTCCAGTGCAGCCGTGTTATCACCCACCATCAGTGGCAGACGCAGTTGTTTACAGCGCTGCTGAGACAGGGTCAGGCAGATCAGGCCACGACCGTAGCGTGCCATAAAATTGATATCAGCCGGTGTTACGGCTTCCGCCGCCATCAATAGATCGCCTTCATTTTCACGATCTTCATCGTCCATGATGACCACCATTTTGCCGGCCCGGATATCTTCGATAATTTCTTCAATCGTATTTAACTGCATACTTCAAATTCTCTATGGATATTTGATAAATCCGGATTCACTTGATAAACCCTGATTCGGATAAGGTTTTTAACAAACTGTGCTCGCTGGTCGCGCTTTGCCCGGTTAACAGGCGCTCAAGATAGCGCGCGATTATATCAACTTCTATGTTGACCTGGGTATTGATTTCATAAAACTGGAAAACCGTATGATCGCGTGTATGTGGAACGATATTCACCCCGAATACATTGCCGTCAACATGGTTTACCGTGAGACTGGTTCCATCGATGGTGATCGAACCTTTTTCTGCAATGTAATGTGCCAGAGGTTGCGGCACCGAAAATTCGTATCGGATGGATCGAGCGTCGTTACGCAGGCTGATCAGCTTGCCCAGTCCATCCACATGCCCGCTCACCAGATGACCGCCGAGTGCGGTATTCAGGGTTAGCGCTTTTTCCAGATTCACCGGGCTGCCCTGACGCAAAAAACCCAGACTGGTCTTTTCCAGCGTCTCGCGCGATACATCGGCAGAAAAGCCATTCTCGGTATAGGCAATCGCGGTCAGACAGACGCCATTCACCGCAATACTATCGCCCAGATCAGAATCGTTAAGCACAAGATCAGCGGAATTCAGGGTTAAGCGGACATCACCACTTTTCTGTTCCAGCGATTGAATGTGGCCAATGGCCTGAATGATACCGGTAAACATGGTTGTAACAGCCTGTATAGATTAATTAGAAGTTAGTTAAACTTATTGCGCAGCAATAGACAGTTTGTTCATATGGATGACAGATGAACGTAATCACTCACCGTCAAGTTCAATGCTGTAAGAGGTCATCGGCAAACTTGAAGCCGTATCAAATTTGGCCCCGGCTTCAACCCCAATCCTGG
This sequence comes from Gammaproteobacteria bacterium, assembly GCA_014382695.1. Taxonomy (GTDB): domain Bacteria; phylum Pseudomonadota; class Gammaproteobacteria; genus JACNJF01. The sequence goes on from JACNJF010000179.1 coordinate 5,589, forward strand.
CAATCTCTTCGGCACTTTGCAGCACATCATACGTTGCATTCATCGCTCCCAGCGCATACTCCGCACCGGAACCTACCGCCCAGAAGCGGGTATATTCATCCACTTCGCGTAACGAATAGATACCAAAGATACCTCGCTTATTGATAATCAGTGAGTCCACCCGGGATGATTCATAGGGATCATCATCCTCTTCCTTGCTATTCAGAAAGTATTCATCTTTGAGGATCGGATGCATCAGTTTCAGGCTTTCGAAAATATTCATCTGATCGGAAAAATCGATCTTGTTCGAGTGGTTATTAAACAGCGACGTGAGTACCAGTTGATGCGCAGCGCTACCCACAATGCCAATATAAAAATCGGCAAACTGGATGATCTTGTCGGAATTGACGACAAACTCTGAGGCCTGTTTGGTATCGCCAAAACTGGTCAGGCTATCGGCCGCTATGCAGGCCGTATTATTTTTTCTTACAACGACTATCGTAGACATGTGGATTGAGGTTTCGCCCATATTTTAATATCTCTTCCAATCATACGAACATCGCTGATTGAAAGCTGAACTTTATCTGACATGATACTTATCTCACCCAGATCAAAGAGTCCCTGCGCCTGATCGCCCATTAAATCCGGTGCCATATACACGATTAATTCGTCGACCAGGCCCTGCTGTATCAGCGCGCCCGAGAGTGTAGCACCACATTCCGTGTGTACTTCATTTATTTCAAGTTCAGCCAGCTTGTGCAACAGTTGCAGCAGATCTACACGCCCTTTCGAGTCTGGCGGCAGTATAAAAACCCGCGTATTCGCACGCTTAAAATTCTGCAGTAATACATCATCCCGGGAGCTGGTAAAAATCCAGATCTCACCTTCCAGCTCAAACAGTTTTTCCTTACCGCTGAGTCTCAACTGATTATCGATAATGACTCGAACCGGCTGGCGTACCTTGACAGACTGTTTCAACTGCTGGCTATCCAGCCTGACATTGAGTGCGGCATCATCTCGCAATACCGTCTTGGCGGTACTCAATATGGCTGAACTGGATGCCCGCAGAAACTGCACATCCTGTCTCGCTTCAGGACCGCTGATCCACTGGCTCAGTCCATTCGACAAAGCGGTACGACCATCCAGCGACATCGCCATTTTCAGCCTGACCCAGGGCATTTTATGCTGCATGCGCTTAATAAATCCTGCATTTAATTCAGCCGCCTGAGGCGCTAACACATCGACAATCACCTCGATACCATGCTCGTTTAACTTACGAATCCCACGCCCGCATACCAGCGGATTTGGATCCTGCATCGCGATCACCACAGTCTTTGGTCGAGCCTGAATCAGGGCATCCACACAGGGAGGCGTTTTACCGCTATGCGAACAGGGTTCAAGGGTGACATACACAGTCGCGCCAGTGGCATCACCGTTTAACTGATGGAGTGCATTCACTTCAGCATGTGGTCCGCCCGGGACAGCATGAAAGCCTTCAGCAATCGATTGGTCATTGCGTACGATGACGCAACCTACACGGGGATTCGGATGGGTAGAATAAAGCCCCTGCCGGGCCAGCTGTAAGGCTCGCGCCATCCAGAACTCATGGTTGTGGGAAAAACTCATCCTCTACTCGTCAAGATCATCGATCAATGGTACCTGGCGCCGTTGCAACTCGGGTGTCGGCTCAGACTCCAGACGCCGAATCAACTCTTCAAACGAAGCAATATCTTCAAAACTTAAATACACCGAAGCAAAACGGATATAAGCGACATGGTCCAGCGCCTGTAACTCACGCATCACCATTTCCCCTATCTGTCTGGACGCAACCTCGCGCGCGTCCAGCGCAATCAGCTGGGTCTTAATATGACTCATTGCATCTTCGATCTGCTCGGCCGATACCGGACGTTTCTCCAGCGCACGCAGCATACCATTACGCACTCTCTGCTCATCGAAAGTGTCCCGGCTACCGTCATTTTTAATCACCATCGGCATATTCAGCAACGGTGATTCATAGGTCGTGAAGCGGGTTTCGCAGGAAACACATTCGCGCCGCCGGCGTACCTGATTGGATTCATTCGCCAGCCTGGAGTCAACCACACGGGTATCCGGAGTACCGCAAAAGGGACATTTCATAAGTCTAGGTTCAATAAATTCACAGCCTACAGGCCGTGTCAGAGGTTAAGTTTAAATCATTGTTACGCCGGATAGAGCTATACAGACTCCAGCGAGGTGGATTGTACAAAACGCATCGGCATCGTGCATCAATACTTTTTCTGGACTGAGAATGGATTCGTGCGACATTCTATCCCGCAGACTGACAGGAAATGTATAGCTTCGGACAACTTTGTGATAATATTTAACTAACTCAAAACCCAAGGTATTTACTATGGAAAACGTCGGAATTTACACCCCTCCCTCACAGAAGCCTGTTAATCCATCGGATATCTCTGATATTTTTCAGACTTCTTTGAGTGACTCAGATCTGGAAGTTACACCTTCGGCCCAACAGAAACTGGCTGAAATCGTCAATCAAAGCGAAGATGACGTTGAAGGTATTCGCATTTATGTCGGCGGCGGCGGATGTGGTGGCATGACGTATGGCATGACATTCACCGATCAGAGTACAGAATTTGATACCGTTCTTAAATTTGATGATTTCAAGGTTCTGGTCGACGTGGTTGCGCTTAATTTTCTGCGCGGTGCCCAGATTGATTATATTCAGGAAGTCGGTCGTGAACGCTTTGTATTCAACAATGTGTTTGCAGAAACCGGCGGATCAGGTACCTGTGGTGGCTGTGGCTCTGCAGGTGGTGGCGGCGGTGGTTGCTCTTAACACGACTGCTGCACCCTGATAGATAAGGACTCTGTAGCAACCATAAACCCTGACCCTCGGTCGGGGTTTATTCTATTAATCGCCCCTGCACGCAGCTACCGTGTCGCCAGTTACATCCATGCCGCGCAGCAACTGGGCTCCCGATTACTGATCGTTTCAGATAGTAAGCACTCACTGGTTTCAGCGATTGCGAGTGGCATTACGGTCGATTTCAGTCAACCCGAACTTGCCCTGAATATCATACTATCCTCGATACAGGATAAACCGATAGCAGCCGTCATCGCTACCGATGATCTGGTGGTAACACTGTCAAGCCGTGTAGCCAAAGCCTTACAGCTGGCACATAACGACCCCGAAGCCACCCAACTAACTTACCGTAAAGATCTGGCACGTATCCGGCTTCAGCAACAGCACTGCAATGTTCCGACCTTTGCTATCTGTGCGCTCGAAAACGTCACCCAGCAATCAACTCGTTACCAATACCCGGTTGTACTCAAGCCTATGATGCTATCCGGAAGCCGTGGCGTTATCAGGGCGGACAGTGCGGATGAGTTTATTAACGCCGCCAGGCAGATTGAAAACATCATTGCCAGCGGCCCTTATTCGAGCTATGAAAAGCAACACTTTCTGGTAGAACAGTTTTTACCCGGTGAGGAAATTGCTTTAGACGGCTTTGTGCAGAATGGGAAGTTGATAGCCCTCGCGTTATTCGATAAGCCAGAGCCCCTGAATGGCCCCTACTTTGAAGAAAGCTACTACATCACCCCCAGCCGTCATTCAGAACAGGTACAGCAAGCCATCCAGCTGGAGATTGAAAAGTGCTGCCGGGCCTACGGTCTAACCCATGGCCCTATACACGCAGAAGCCAGAATTACGCCTGCCGGCGTGGTGTTGATTGAAATGGCATCCAGGACCATTGGCGGTCAATGTGCGCAGTTGATCGAATATGCGCTCGGCATCAAGCTGGAACAGGCCATTATACAGTTGATGTGTTTTCAGTCGCTGGAGATCCGCAGGAGTACAAATCATGCCGGCGTATTGATGATCCCTATTCGCCAGAAAGGCATACTAAAGCGCGTTGAAGGCTTGCTGGAAGCACAGAAAATTAACTTTATCGACCAGATAGAGATCCATATTCAACCCGGCTATGAGTTAGTACCTTTACCACAGGGAAATAGTTATCTTGGCTTTATCTTTGCCAGCGCCCCCAGCTTTGCAGAAACCTGGGCCGCCCTGCAGCAGGCGCAGGGCTGTCTCAAGTTTATTACCACTGAAAGCTGGGCACTGGAACCCGGATAAATACCGCTAAATAAATTTATTTCTTGGCTGGAGGTGGGCGAAAAGGCTGATTCGCCAGCTCGCCTTCCTTGAACAGAAAGCTGAGCATATGCTTCTCCAGTAACAGCAGGCTGGTCGAATCCATCGTTGACAGGCCATTTTCATTGATAATCATGGTCTGATGTTCGACCCATTTTTTCCAGCCTTCTTCTGAAACCGATTCGAAAATACGCTTCCCAAGATCTCCCGGATAGGGCACCCGGCTTAGTCCTGGAGCCTCACGATTCAACACAACACAGGAAACCAGTCTACTCATAACAATCACCCAAAATGGAATATTAACAATAAAGCTAATTCTAACATTGAACCACAAAAATCAGAACGCATAATTAAACACAAATTTGATGCCTGAGTGGAACGCCGGCCCTAAAGTTTCCAGATAATATTTTTCACTGTTTTTTTATAACCATGTTAATATCCCAACAGGATTTTAGAGCGATATAGGTTAAGTTTGTCAGTCTACAATAACCATAAAACTGAACAGCCCTCATTCAAGTATTCATTTTCTGGACTGACTGATACCGGTCGCGTTCGCACTCGAAACGAAGACAGTTTCTGCTGCGTTCCAGATCAAAACCTGTGGGTCGTCGCCGATGGTATGGGCGGTCATGATGCCGGTGATTTCGCCAGTCAAACCATCACTCAACAGGCCACAAAATTTATTCAGCAATCCTCCCTCGACGGTTCAATTTTGCTGCTCGAAGAAAACCTGATACATAGCAATGCCCTGATACGTGAAAAAGCCAACAAGCTGGGCAAGAACATTTCCATTGGCAGTACCGTTACCTGCCTGTACGCATGGAAAAACATGGCGTTTGTATTATGGGCGGGTGATAGCAGGGCATACCTGTTTCGCGATCATAAGCTACTACGACTGACTGAAGATCACAGCTATGTCGAAGAACTGGTTCGAATGGGTAAAATTGATCAGGAACAGGCCGATATTCATCCTGCCTCGAATGTTGTATTAAATGCGATCGGTATAGACTCGGATATCAGAGTTGATATGGAGTACTATGAAATACAGGATAACGATGTGTTTATGCTTTGCTCGGATGGACTTTATAAAGATTTATCTGAACAAAAAATAACCCAAATACTCGATAATGATCAGGTATCTATCGAACAGCTCAATCTGGAACTTGTTAATGCTGCACTGGATGCCGCGGGTAGCGATAACTGCACGGTGGTACTGATCAAAGCATCTATTGAGGCTAAATAATGTCTGAAGTTTGTATATCGATCATCAATGACTTCCTGAGCGGAGCTCTCAGCCGCGAAGATTTTGAAGAAGGTCTATCCAGTATATTTCAGGCCTCTAACTCCTCCACCAGCACCCAGGCTCAGTTCTACCTGCATCAGCTTTACTCAGAAAGCAAGGTTAACGATGACCAGTTTAAATTCCTCTCAGAAACTGTTTCTCGAATTAGCATCCAGACCACATTGAGCGGAAATCAGGCTTCAACGGATATATCGTATTTCAATGAAGACAAAACCCTGAACTTGACCGACCTGTCTGAAAGACATGATGATGCTGCTCATTCAACCGATCAAACTGTCATCATCCGAACCGACACTGCGATGCCGGTCACCGACTATAATATTGAAAAGCCGGTGCAGCGTACAGAATCCCCCAGAAGCAAACCTCGGGAAAGCGCAGCTGCAGCACCCAAAAAGCGTTCGGCAACGCCCGCTCCAGCAGAACCGGTCAAACATGAAAACCTGGGGCCCGGCACCACCTTAAAAAGTCGCTTTGTTTTGCTCGAGAGGCTCGGTCAGGGCGGTATGGGCGTCGTCTTTAAAGCCAAAGACCTGCTCAAAGTAGAAGCCAAAGATAAAGATCCATACGTTGCCATCAAGGTGTTAACCGAAGCCTTTAAAAAATACTCCGGTTCATTTATCGCGCTGCAGCGCGAAGCCAGTAAAGCGCAGCGACTGGCACATCCCAATATTGCGACGGTGTATGACTTTGATCGTGATGGCGATACCGTTTTCATGACCATGGAATACCTGCAGGGAAAACCGTTGAATCGTGTCATCAAGGAATTACCACAAAAGCCATTAAAAACCAGCCAGGCCTTATTTATTATTGAACAGCTATGCCACGGACTGGCTTATGCGCACGAAAAAAACCTGATCCACTCTGACTTTAAACCCGGCAACTGCTTCATCCTCAACGACGGGTCGGTCAAGCTGCTGGATTTTGGTATCGCCAGAGCCAGTACCATTGCAGGTGAAGAACGTGAACAGACTATGTTCGACCCTGCCAAGCTGAGTGCGGTGACACCGGCTTATGCGACCCCTGAAATGTTTGCCGGTATGAGCCCTGACCCCAGAGATGATATTTACGGTCTGGCCTGTGTTGCGTATCAGTTACTGGCGGAAGGCAGACATCCCTATAACAAGGTCGCAGCGCCTAAAATCAAGGAATTAGGCATCAAGCCAAAACCCATTAAGGGTCTTGATCGACGTCAGCAGAAAACACTGGTGCGAGCCCTCACCGTGAATCGCGAAGAACGAGTTCCCACGGTTGAGCTATTCCTGCAAGGCATACAATCCAGGAAATCCTATAGTAAACAAATGTTACTGGGCGCTTTATTCCTGATCGTTATCGCCATTGGTGCTGGCTATCAGCCCTTCCTGAGCTTCCAGGCCTCACAGGGCTTAAACGACAAGATAGAGCGCATAAAGTCGGGTGATAAGGCATTATTGATAGAAACGATCTGGAGTCTGGATAAAGTCAGTGAAGAGCACCAGCAGCTATTATCGATAGGTCTCAGGAGGGAAATTATCACCTTTTATCGGGATCGAATAAAATCCGTATTCCGCCCAAATGATGGCCTGTATGACTACCCTCAGGCTATCAACCTGTTACAGCAGGCAAAAGTACATTACCCGGACTCTGTCGCACTATCGACTATTGAAGAACAGATTAAAGAACAAAAAGACCGTCTAATGGCGAGCCTGATCTCGCTTTTCAATCGTTATGTCGCCAATAAGCAGCTGATAAAAACAGTGTCCGGGGAAGACCTGACAACGGTATTACCTCTCCTCAAAAAGGTAGACCCCAAACATTACCTGCTAAAGGACACACAGCTGGCAGATCTCTATCTTTCGGAATCAGAGAAATATATCGCCAGCAAAAACTATAAGGTCGCTGCCGAATATATACAGACAGGTCTGTTATTCTTCCCCGAACAGACTCGATTGCAAAGTCTGAATAAGCAATTCAATGCACAGAATATCCGCTAATGAAACTTGATGAATCACCTTTGAGATTACTGGTAAAAAGCTATACCAGCGGACTGATTGACCGGGAACAATATCTCGAAGTTCGACAACAGCTGCTAAAAAAGCTATCCAGCCATGGTCAAATCACAGTTGAAGACGTGAAAAATTTTCACAGTATTTATCACAATACAGACACCATAAGCTCGTTAAAGAGCTATTCTTTTTCAGACTGGGTCATCATTATTTTAGGGCTGCTTGCAGCAGCAGCTTTAGGGATCATTTTATACAGCTAAAAAAAACCGTAGCACGGGGCTACGGTTAACTAAATAACAATTCCATCAACTTAAGTAGATTAAGTTAACTCATAATAGTTAACATAGGTTAACTTATCAAGCCCCGTCATCTATTTTTTTATTCTAATAAGAGGTTTATTTAATATGAATAAAAAACATTCAATCATGGCAAAATGCCCTGGATATTAAAATAGCATTTAAAGATTGGTTTTCTTATCAGTTAATTGACCTAATGCTCAAGTCGATAGGATAGCCTGCGGGCGCTCCTCCCTCCGCCCTGCGGGGCACCGTGCCTATGCACGTTTAAAAGCTCTCGCCTATGTGGCTGCGAAAAAGAAGCGCCAGAATTAGTAAGTTTTGGTATTTAAAAATTGGTCGGGGCGAGAGGATTTGAACCTCCGACCACTTGCACCCCATGCAAGTACGCTACCAGGCTGCGCTACGCCCCGAATTTTTTGAACAGAGTTGAACTTAACGTTTTAGAATCTGAAGAAGTTCTTCAAGCTCGACAAGAGTCTGCTTGATGATTTGCTGACTTTGATTCACGTCATCTTTAGCTTCATTACCTTCGAGACGCTGTCTCGCACCACCGATAGTGAAGCCCTCGTCATATAATAATGACCGGATCTGACGAATCAACAGCACGTCATGACGCTGATAGTAACGCCGGTTACCACGACGCTTTACTGGTTTTAACTGAGGAAATTCCTGTTCCCAATACCTTAAAACATGAGGTTTAACATCACACAATTCAGCGACTTCACCAATAGTAAAGTAACGTTTACCAGGGATGACCGGTAATTCGTTATTATTGCTCGCTTCCAGCATATGCCTCTACTCTAATTTTTAGTTTTTGACCCGGTCTAAAGGTAACCACTTTTCTGGCAGAGATTGGAATCTCTTCTCCAGTCTTGGGGTTACGACCCGGCCGTTCCGCTTTTGATCGGGTTAAGAAATTACCAAAACCTGATAACTTCACCTGATGACCTGTTTCCAGAGCAACCTTCACTTCTTCGAAAAAATGCTCAACGATTTCTTTTGCTTCACGTTTGTTAAGACCAAGCTCATCAAACAGCATTTCGGCCATATCAGCTTTGGTCAAAGACATAGTGGTTACCTCAAGACAGCGTTATGTTCTTTTTCGAGTATTTGCAGGACATGAGCTACTGATTGATCTACATCCTTATCGGTAAGAGTGCGTGAAAAACCCTGTAAAATCAAGCCCAAAGCGACACTTTTTCGATTAATTATAACTTCTTTGCCAGTATAGACATCAAACACGAAAACGTCGCGTATTATTTCTGAATTTATCGAATTTATCGAATTGATCAGTTGTTGCGCGCTAATATTCTGATCAACAATCAATGCAAGGTCTCTGCGTATTGAGGGGAATTTTGACAACTCATTAAACTTTGCCAGATCTTTAACCAGCAAACCTTCGGTTTCCAGCTCGAATACAAACACTTTCTGATCGATATCCAGAGCCTTCAACACGGATGGGTGCAGCGCGCCGACAAAACCAACCTTATTATTCAGATAATAGATATCAGCACCCTGCCCTGGATGCAATATGGCTTCACTACCCGGCTTAAATTCAAACGCGTGTGGGTTAGAAAGCTGCATAAGAGCTTCCAGATCCCCTTTGATATCATAAAAATCCAGCGTTCGCTTTTCATCCAGCCAGCTTTCTATCTGCGGCATACCGCTTATGACTCCAGCGATGTGATTTCGCTGGATAAGCTCGGCAGCGGGCTGCGGAATAAAACACAACCCTGTTTCAAACAACCGGATTCCTGACTGCTGGCGATTCAGATTATGCCGTAAAGCCTGAATAAGGCCGGGTAACAGCCTGGTCCTCATCTCGGACATATCCGAAGAGATCGGATTCGCCAGCGATAAGGTCGCCTGCTGTGGATGTAAAATCTGCTGTAACTCAGGGGAAACAAAGGAGTAGGTAATCGCTTCGTTATAACCCCGCAATACCAGCGCATCGCGCAGACGATTAGTCGTCACCACCCGTTCGGAAAAGCTTTCCATCCGGACGTGCGCCGACTCCTTGCTGCCGGGAATATTGTTGTATCCGATGATACGTCCAACTTCCTCAATCAGATCAGCTTCAATATTAATATCGAAGCGGTAGCTCGGAGCAGTGACTGTCCAGCCGTCATTCTGGCTTGAAAAGCGCATATTAAGCCTGCTTAATATAGCTTCAACCTGCTCAACACTGACCGCTATACCCAACATGCGCTCGATGCGTTGATGACGCAGTCGGATGCTCGGTAACAGCGGCAAATCGGCATCTGAGCGCTGCTCTAAGACAGGTCCGGGCGAACCACCGGTAATCTCCAGCAGTAGCGCTGTAGCACGTTGTATCGCCTGTAGCTGCAACTCTGGATCGACCCCACGCTCAAAACGATGGGAAGAATCGGTATGCAGGCCATAACTTCTGGCTTTTCCAGCGATTAAACTGGGGGTGAAAAAAGCGGCTTCCAGTAAAATATCCTGGGTATCCGCCTGCACCGATGAGTCAAGACCGCCCATAATTCCGGCCAGCGCCAGCGCTTTTTGATGATCGGCGATCACCAGCGTATCTTCCCTGCATTCAAGCTGGGTACCATCCAGCAAGGTTATTTGTTCGCCGGATAGCGCATTACGCACCCGAATTCCACCGCTTAATTTGTTCAGGTCAAAGCCATGCATTGGCTGACCCAGCTCCATCATGACAAAATTGGTCACATCCACGACCGGACTAATCGACCTTAATCCGCATCTACGGAGTTTCTCCCGTAACCACAGCGGCGTTTTAGTGGCGCCATTGATGCCACGGATGACGCGCCCAACATAATGCGGGCAAGCCTTTTTATTGAGTAGTTCGACCTCGAATTGATCACTGATCTGCGCCTCTACCGGGTCAATCTTGAGTGCATTAAACGCGGTATTGTTATTCGCAAACACTTCTCTGGCGACACCGGCAATGCTCAGGCAATCGCCACGGTTTGGGGTAAGATCAATCTCAATCAGGGTGTCATTTAATTGCAGGTATTCGGCAATCGGTATGCCAACAGAGGCTTCAGCCGGTAATACCAGTATGCCCTGAGCCGTTTCAGCCAGTTGTAATTCCTGCTCTGAACAGATCATGCCGAATGACTCAACGCCACGCAGCTTTGCTTTTTTAATTTTAATTCCAGGCAGTACCGCACCTACCTGCGCAAATACGATTTTCTGTCCGGCAGCAACGTTCGCGGCACCACAGATGACCTGAACAGGCTCTGGACCGCCATCATTAACCTGACATATTTTCAGGCGTTCGGCATCCGGATGCTGGACACAGGAAAGTACCTCGGCGACGACTACTTTAGCCAGATCGGGAGCTGCCGATTCAACAGCATCAACCTCCAGCCCGGCCATGGTTAACTGATCGACGAGCTGGGCCGAACTTAGATCAGGATTAACCCATTCTCTTAACCAGTTTTCACTAATTTTCATGCTGTTAATCCGGTCTCAGGAAAATTGCTTTAAAAAGCGTAAATCGTTTTCGAAAAACAGCCTTAAATCATTCACGCCGTATCTCAACATGGCCATTCGTTCCACACCCAGACCAAACGCATAGGCGGTGTAAACCTCTGCATCCATTCCGGTTTGACGAAATACTTCAGGATGCACCATACCGCAGCCGAGAATTTCCAGCCAGCCACTCTGACCGCACACCCGACAACCTTTACCGGCACACATTACACAGCTGATATCGGCTTCCATGGACGGTTCAGTGAATGGAAAATAAGAAGGACGAAAACGAATTTTCAACGCCTCGTCTTCAAAAAACAGTTTAAGGAATTCATGTAACGTGCCTTTCAGGTCTGAGAAGGAAACGTTTTCATCTACCAGCAGGCCTTCGACCTGATGAAACATAGGGGTATGGGTAAGGTCGGAATCACAACGGTAAACACGGCCTGGGGCAATCACTCTGACCGGAGGGGCCTGTTTTTCCAGAACCCGAATCTGTACCGGAGAAGTATGTGTTCTCAACAGGGTTGTGGCATTAAAATAAAACGTATCATGCATCGCGCGGGCAGGATGATGAGCCGGTATATTGAGCGCTTCAAAATTATGAAAATCATCTTCAACCTCTGGCCCGACGGCTACATCAAAGCCGAGCTTACCGAACATTTTTTCTATCCGGTTCATGGTTAAAGTTACCGGATGTAAACCGCCTTTGTGCTGGTTACGGCCGGGTAAAGTTACATCGATGGTTTCAGCAGCGATATTGGACAGAATCTGATCCTGGTCCAGTGTTTGCTTTCGCTCTTCAAGCAGTTGCTGTATCGCCTGCTTGACTTTATTGATCTCCTGGCCTGCGGCAGGTCGTTGCTCGGCGGGTAGCTGTCCCAGGTTTTTCAACTGCGACGTCACCTCACCTTTCTTGCCCAGATAGCCAACTCGCAATTGATCTAATTGCTGCAGGTTATCGGCGGTCTTGATCGCGGCGGATGCAGATTCTAATAAAGTTTGTAATTCAGACACGATTATATATTACAGATAAAGAAGCGGGTGCCAGCAACGACACCCGCATTCTATAGGGGACTAAGCAGAAACTGCTTCCAGACCGGCTTTAGCTTTTTCTACCAGTGCAGTAAATGCAGGCTTATCAAATACAGCGATATCGGCCAGCACTTTTCTATCGATTTCAATCGCGGCTTTTTTCAGGCCATTCATGAATACACTGTAAGACAGACCATTCATACGCGCTGCCGCATTGATACGTGCAATCCATAAGGTACGGAACTGACGTTTTCTCTGTTTACGGTCACGGTAGGCATATTGTCCAGCCTTGGTAACAGCCTGTTTGGCTACACGGAAGACTCTACTGCGTGCGCCACGATATCCTTTCGCCTTATCCAGTACTTTTTTATGACGGGCATGTGCGGTTACACCACGTTTAACTCTAGCCATTTCTCACTATCCTATGAATAAGGTAAAAGACGACGTACGGAACGCACATCACTTGGATGAATCTCAAGCATTTCGCCCAGATGACGCTTACGCTTGCTACTCTTTTTGGTGAGAATATGACGTAAATGAGCCTGGCCTCTTTTATAGTTGCCCGCCGCATTTCGTGTGAAGCGCTTGGCAGCGCCACTGTTCGATTTCATTTTTGGCATTTCAAACTCCCGTTCGATAAAATATTAAAAACAATAAAAAACCCTGGACGCCGGAGTCTGCGTCTTCAGGTATGTATAGATAAAAGCCGGATCCATCACAGATCCGAACTTGGACTATTTCTTTTTGGGCACCAGTAACATGGTCATCTGACGTCCCTGCGCCTGTGGATACTGATCCACCGTCGCTATTTCCTGCAAGTCATCGCCGACACGCTTAAGTAAATCACGGCCTAATTCCATATGAGCCATTTCGCGTCCACGAAAACGTACGGTAACTTTCGCTCTATCGCCAATTTCGAGAAACTCCGTCAGCTTTTTCAGTTTTACCTGGTAATCCCCTTCTTCGGTTCCCGGTCTAAACTTAATTTCCTTGATTTGAATCTGGCGCTGTTTTTTTCGCTGATCGTGTAACTTTTTCTTTTGCTGAAACCTGAATTTCCCATAATCCATAAGACGACAGACAGGAGGCTTGGCATTTGGAACTATTTCCACCAGATCCATTTCTGCATCAACTGCAGCCTGTAATGCGTCCTGTATTTTTACAATACCCATCTGTTCGCCATCCTGATCGATTAAGCGTACTTCGGGAACTCGTATCTCGTCGTTTAAACGAGCTTGATTATCATCAGCGATTGTGGATTACTCCTTCAAAATTTCAAAAAATTATTCAAAGCTCTTCAGTTGCAGATGAGCCCGCTCGACAAAACCTTCTACAGTCATGCTTCCCAGATCCTCACCGCCCTGACTTCGAACAGTTACTTCACCATTTTCCATTTCACGATCACCAATTACCAGAAGGTAAGGAATGCGCTGGATTGTGTGCTCGCGAATTTTAAAACCGATCTTTTCGTTTCTCAAGTCAGAAATGACTCTTAACCCCTGATTTTTGAGAATTTTTTCAACTTTTTGTGAATATGCTGCCTGTTTGTCAGTAATATTGATAATAACAACCTGCACAGGGGCCAACCAGAGTGGAAACTTGGCTTCGTATTGCTCGATCAGTATACCAACAAATCGCTCCATAGAACCTAATATTGCACGGTGCAACATGACCGGTGTCTGTCTGGAACCATCTTCTGCTACGTACTGCGCATCGAGCCTTCCAGGCATCGAGAAATCGACCTGCATGGTTCCGCATTGCCACATCCGGCCGATACAGTCTTTCAATACAAATTCAATTTTGGGACCATAAAACGCACCTTCGCCCGGCTGTAATTTCCACTTCAGATTCTTATCGTTGAGCGATATCTCCAGCGCTTTTTCTGCTTTATCCCAGAGTATATCCTCACCGACGCGTTGCTCAGGACGGGTTGATAGCGCGACCAGGATTTCAGTAAAGCCAAAATCCTTATAAACCTCGTACACCAGATCAATGAAACTGGAAACTTCCGACTGAATCTGGTCTTCGGTACAGAAAATATGCGCATCATCCTGCACAAAGTTACGTACACGCATCAGGCCATGCAGAGTCCCTGACGGTTCATTGCGATGGCAGGAACCGAATTCAGCCAGCCGTAACGGTAAATCACGGTAACTTTTCAGACCCTGATTATACACCTGGATATGGCACGGACAGTTCATCGGTTTAACCGCATAATCACGATTCTCGGATGAGGTAGTAAACATCATCTCGTTGAACTTGTCCCAGTGACCGGATTTTTCCCACAGGCTACGGTCTACAATCTCAGGGGTATGGATCTCCCGATAGTCATGATCTTTTAATTTAGACCGGATGTAGTCCTGAATGAGCAGATACACCTGCCAGCCACGCTCATGCCAGAACACCATACCCGGCGCTTCTTCCTGAGTATGAAACAGATGCAAGGCCTTGCCCAGCTTACGGTGATCACGTTTTTCAGCTTCCGCCAGGCGATGCAGATACTCTTTCAGATCGTCTTTGGTTACCCAGGCGGTACCATAGATACGCTGCAGCATTTCATTGTTAGAGTCGCCGCGCCAGTAGGCACCAGCCAGCTTGGTCAGCTTGAAGGCTTTCAGAAAGCGTGTACTGGGAACGTGTGGCCCGCGGCATAGATCAATAAAATCGCCCTGCTGATACAGCGACAGGTCTTGATCCACCGGAATACCGCTGATAATCTCGGCCTTATACTGCTCGCCCAGATCCTTAAAAAAACTAACCGCCTGATCCCGGCTTTTTACACTTCGTGTGATCTTAAAATCCTGTTTGGCTAACTGCGCCATCTTTTGCTCAATAGCTTTCAGGTCTTCTGGAGTAAACGGTCTTTGATAGGCAAAGTCATAATAAAAGCCATTCTCTATGACCGGGCCAATCGTTACCTGCGCTTCAGGAAACAGCTGCTTGACAGCCTGCGCCAGCAAATGAGCGGTCGAGTGACGAATCACTTCAAGTGCTTCTTCGGATGAAGCGGTTATAATACTTAAATCA
Source organism: Gammaproteobacteria bacterium (assembly GCA_014382695.1). Classification (GTDB taxonomy): domain Bacteria; phylum Pseudomonadota; class Gammaproteobacteria; genus JACNJF01. The sequence continues at coordinate 20,832 of JACNJF010000179.1, forward strand.
ACATCTTCCTCAATCAGATACGAGGTATCAACCAGCGCATCATTGACCTTGCCCGCAAGCGCAGCCTTGGCCAGACCCGATCCAATATCAGCCGCCACTTCGAATACAGTAACCGAATGATCAAAGGAACGATGAGAACCGTCAGGGAGAGTAATTTGAGGCATATTGATTCCTGCTTCAGTGGTGACCCCTACCAAAGGCCACGTGTTTAATCAAAATAGTCTTATCAGAAGTGAAGACCAGCAAATATAAAAATCTGGATAATGCCAGTCCCTGGGCTAAACGCCTCAGCCAAAAAACAGCCTGCAAGCATTTAAAAGTTAATCCGGGGTCTACCAGTAATTTGGTAGGCGCGAGTGGATTCGAACCACCGACCCCCACCATGTCAAGGTGGTGCTCTAACCAACTGAGCTACGCGCCTGTAAATCAGGACGGGTATTCTACCTTAGAATTTTAATTAATCAACCTCTCTGAAAGTCTTTATTTATAAGCACTTCAGCTACCTTTTAAGATCTATTGGCACACTCCTTATTAATAAATGAAGTATGATTTTAACATTTAGTTAAGACTTAGAATATAGCCAAGATATTAATTTAGTGTGACAGGGGTGTGACACGGGTTCTCTACGGCGG
>JACNJF010000022.1 GCA_014382695.1 Gammaproteobacteria bacterium
TTAGATAATGGGGCCATAAAAAAGGGGCTATAAAACTAATCTGAGTTTATCGTGATGGATATTATAGATAAGTCATTCAACGTTCAGGCGCTTTTAATGGCGATGCTGTGGAGGGCAGCCGAATCGAAAGTAACGCAGCCATCAGGATGAATGAGAAGGACCACCACAGGCAGCCCACCAGACCATGGGTCTGATAAATCAGACCTGACAGTACGGTACCCGCGAGTCGCCCGCCCGCGTTCGACATGTAGTAAAAACCCACGTTCATCGCCACCCTGTCGTGCTGTGAATAGGCCAGAATCAGGTAGGAATGAATCGCCGAATTAATCGCAAACACCACGGCAAAAAAAATCAGACCGACGATCACCACTACATCGGGCGCCCAGCCAGCCTGCAGCGCTGATGCCATCACAGCAGGTAACACGGCCAGCACCAGTGCCCAGCCGAGTGCACTCCGCCCGCCCGGCCCCTGTCCCTGATGACTGCGCCGCAGCAGCACCGGCGATGACGCCTGCACAATGCCGTAAGCGATGACCCATAACGCCAGAAAAGCACCGACCTCGGCAAACGACCAGCCCAGGGTCTGATACAGAAAAACCGGCAGCCCCACCACAAACCAGACATCCCGCGCACCGAACAGAAAAAAACGCGCCGCAGACAACCAGTTAATGCTAGCCACCCTGGAAAACACCTGGGTAAACTTCGGCTTGCTGCTCATCTTACCGATACCGGAGGGCAGCAACCAGATCGTAATCAGCATCACCAGCAGCAGTGCAGTAGCCAGCAGCGCCAGACTGATTCTGAATCCGAGCCATTGCAGCAGACCGGCTCCGATAAAGAAACCGGCCCCTTTCAAGGCATTCTTGGAACCGGTCAGTAACGCCACCCATTTGAACAGGGATGACTGTGCATTATCCTGCACCAGAGTTTTCACCGACGCCTTGGCCGACATCTTGTTCAGATCCTTGGCGATACCCGACAACGCCTGCGCCAGCATCACATAGCCGACCGTCAGCCAGCTCTCTGGCACCGTTAATGCGGCCAGTGCTACCACCTGCAGACCCATACCGATATGCATGGTCAGATTCAGTCCGATACGCGCGCCCAGCCAGCCGCCTACCAGATTGGTCACCACGCCGAACAGTTCATAAAACAGGAATAGCATCGCCACTTCAAACGGACTGTAGCCGAGCAGATGGAAATACAGCACCACCAGCATGCGGATCGCGCCATCGGTGATGGTAAAGGCCCAGTAGCCCGCGGTGATCACCAGATAATTCTTTAAACCCTGTTGCATGCCTTCAACTCGTGTTACAGGGAGCGCGCCAGCATCGCGGTGATATCCATCATCCGGTTCACATAGCCCCATTCGTTATCGTACCAGGCATAGATTTTAACCTGGGTATGGTTGATCACCATTGTCGACAGCGCATCGATAATGGAGGAACGCGCATCGTTCACATAATCGACCGATACCAGTGGGCGCTCTTCGTAGCCGAGTATGCCCTGCAGCTCATGCTCGGCCGCGTGTTTAAAATACGCATTCACTTCTTGCGCCGTTACCGCACGTTCGGCTTCAAACACAAAATCGGTTAACGACGCATTCAACAGCGGAACCCGAATCGCATGCCCGTTCAGCCGCCCCGTCAGTTCAGGGAATATTTTGGTGATCGCTTTGGCCGAACCGGTCGAGGTCGGGATCAGCGATTGCCCGCAGGCTCGTGCCCGACGCAGATCCTTGTGCCCTCGATCGACGATGGTCTGGGTATTGGTAATATCGTGGATAGTGGTCATACAGCCCTGTTTGATACCGATCTTTTCATGCATCACCTTGACCACCGGCGCGAGGCAATTGGTGGTACAGGATGCCGCCGTCACCAGATCATGCTGATCGGCGCGGTAGTTATGATGATTCACTCCATACACGATATCCAGAGCGCCCTGAGTCGGTGCCGCGACGATCACCTTTTTTACGCCCTGGCGAAAATACTCCTGTAGCAACTCCGGCTTTTTATGGTGCCTGCCGGTCGCCTCGATCACGATATCGCAGTCCGACCAGTCGCAGTCCTGAATCGCAGCATGCGAACTGTAGGCCAGTGAGCGGCCATCCAGCCGCATGCCGTGTTGATCGGCATCCGCCTCACCCGACCAGATCCCATGCGCCGAATCAAACTTGAGCAAATGGGCCGAACCGACTGCATCGGTAGACGTTTCATTGACTCGAATGAAATCAAAATCCGGATGATTCCAGCCTGCACGTAATCCCAGACGACCCATGCGTCCAAACCCGTTGATACCTACTGTTACTGCCATTCTTTTCTCCACAATGAATATTTTTTACACCTCAGAATCGGCGCTGTCGCTTAGCCGCAACAGCCACCACAACAGCCACTCGCCACCGGTTTCACACTACCAGCCAACCACGACCTGATGGCTTCCATCGAGGGGATACCACCGGAATGGACCACCTTGCCATCCACCACCACAGCGGGGGTCGACATCACCCCGAACGCCATAATGTCTTTCATCTCTTCGACTTTCTCCAGCTCCACATCGACACCCTGAGCTTTGGCCACGTCATCGATGAGCTTTAACGTGGTTTTGCAATTCGCACAACCCGTCCCCAACACTTTAATATTTTTCATGCCATTTCTCCTGTTTATAAAATAATGTTAAAGATGAAACCGACCAGCAGAATACCACTCGCCACCACCCCCACGAAAGTAACAATCAATCCTGTTTTCAATACCTTGCGCAGGATCAATATCTCCGGTAACGACAGCGCAATCACGCTCATCATAAACGCCAGCGTGGTGCCGAGTGCGGCCCCTTTTCCGATCAGTGCTTCGACCACCGGGATAATGCCGGCGGCATTGGTATACATCGGCACCCCCATCACCACTGCTGCGGGCACCGACCACCAGGCATCCCCGCCCATGATCGAGAGCATAAAATCCTGCGGAACAAAGCCATGGATCAGCGCACCGAGCGCGATCCCAATCAGCACATACAGCCACACCCTGGCGACAATTTCGCGCACATGATTCCAGCCATTCTGAAAACGCTGCTCCCAGCTCATCCCGCTGTCACTCAGGGTCGCAGTCTGTCCGTTCTGGATCTCACGCACCCAGTCCTGCAAATAACTCTCCATCTTCAGCTGACCAATGATAAAACCGGCGACGATGGCGACCGCCAGACCCAGCACCAGATACAGTGCCGCCACCTTCCAGCCGAACATGCCAAACAATAACACCAGCGCAATTTCATTCACCATCGGTGCCGCAATCAAAAACGAAAACGTCACCCCTAACGGCACCCCGGCAGAGAGAAATCCGATAAACAGCGGTACTGCAGAACAGGAACAGAACGGGGTCACGATGCCAAGTGTAGCCGCCAGCGAATTGCCCACACCAGCACGTCGGCCTGCCAGCAGCGCACGCGTGCGCTCGGCAGAAAAGAAGGTCTGGATAATACCCATGATAAACACCACCCCGACCAGTAGCAGCATCACCTTCGGGGTATCGTAAAAGAAAAAATGAATCGCTGCACCAGTTTGCGAGCCAGGCTCGAAACCGCTTAATGCCAGAATAAAATCCGCAAAAGGGATCAGCTGGGCATACAGCACAAACCACGCAACGCCGGCCAGAGGCAATCCTATCAGCCAGGCCTGCAGATGACTGGAGGGGTGTTTATCGAGTAATGGCGAAGTGGTCTGGTGCATGGTAAAAACTCATAAAGCTTGATTGATATAGAAGACGAAGCAACCAGCGAAAGGATGCAGGGTTGTGCAAAATAAATATGTCGAGGTTGAAAGCAAATTCACTCCAAAGTCGAGTTACAGTACCTCTCTTTGAGATCGTCATACCAGCGAACGACTGAAGGGATTCAGGAGGTAGAGCGAAGCAGGAAGCCAGAGCCGAGGCTGGTATCCAGTTTCACCGAAGCCAATTCCAGTGCCACTGTGCTCCCCGCACTGGATGCCGGATCGAGTCCGGCATGACGAGCTGTTTTATCTTTCTAACCACGTCGGGACGGTTATACATTCCACTGCGCCCGCTTACCGTCGACTAACCCGCACCTCTCATAAAAATCGTCATACCAGCGCA
>JACNJF010000072.1 GCA_014382695.1 Gammaproteobacteria bacterium
TGACGCAGTCATTTAGCCCCAGGTTCGCATTTTATCGGAATTTAATCGATTATAACGATCCCCACCACACAATTCCTGAAGATATCAGTTGTATTCACTCACAATACGCTGCACAGTGGTGTTTCACAGCTTTATCCGGCGGTTTCATTCGCCCCACCCTATTTTGTGGCATATACCTTGTTGAGCAAGTTGCCTGCTACTCGCACCCCGTGCAGGCCATCATGTTACCCATCCGAGTACGCTACCAGACCATCGAGTTTGGTGAAATCGATATCCATATTCGCACCCTGCGAGATAATCAGCAGTTTTCCGACCCGGAGGGTATTGCCGAAAATCTTGGCATCAACTCAACCTTGTGGCCGCTGTTCGGTGTGGTGTGGCCGTCCAGTCTGGTGATGTCGCATTTTTTACTCGACTACAATCTGGACAATAAACGTATTCTCGAAATCGGCTGCGGTATCGGCCTTGCCAGCATCCTGCTGAATCACCGCCTGGCCGATATCACCGCAACCGATTACCATCCCGAAGTCGAAGGCTTTCTGGATATCAACACCCTGCTTAACAATGACCGTAAGATCCCGTTTGTACTGGCCGACTGGCGCAGCAAAGACGACGCTAACGCCTTATTGGGTGCCTTTGATCTGATCATCGCCAGTGATGTGCTGTACGAAGAAGACCACGCCCTGTTACTGGCTAAATTCATTCAGCAGCATGCTCAGCCGCACAGTAAGGTGATCGTGGTTGATCCCGGCCGTGGACGCCAGGGCAAGTTCAATAAGCAGATGGCCAGCGTTGGTTTTTCCTGTGTGAAAAGCAAACCCCTGAATACCAGTTTTCTGGAGCAGCCTTTTGGTGGCAGCATACTGGAATATAATCGCCAATAAGGTTACTCTCCACGGTTTTAGAATCAATCAAGACGTGGAGTATAACCACGCACAATCCCTGTGGAGTTAGTATGAAATACCTGACGCGGCTTGCTGCCCCCCTGCTGCTGACCATCGGTCTGACAAACTGCAGCACAATACCTGCCAGCAATGGTTTCCCTGAACCCGAAATGGTCAACATACCGACAGGTGAATTTACCATGGGTTGTATCAATGACACCTCCTGTAAAGCCACCGAAAGCCCGGCCCATCAGGTCACTCTGAAAGCCTTTAAACTGGGCAAGCACGAAGTCACCTTCGCAGAATGGGATGCATGCCTGGCAGCGGGTGGCTGTAAGCATAACCCGTCCGATTATAAATGGGGTCGAGGCAGTCGCCCGGTCATCAACGTAAGCTGGGATGATGCGCAGGAGTATATCCTGTGGCTTAACCAGCAAACCGGTAAACAATATCGACTGGCAAGTGAAGCCGAATGGGAGTATGCCGCCCGAGCCGGCACTACAACGCCGTATAACACTGGAGAATGCCTGCACTCCGACCAGGCAAACTATGACGGCGAAGTCCCGCTCAAGGGCTGTCCAAAATCTATCGAACGCAAACAGACCATCGAAGTCGGCTCTTTTCCAGCGAATAATTTCGGCCTGCATGACATGCATGGCAACGTGTGGGAATGGACCAATGACTGCTGGCATCAAAGCTACGATCAGGCACCCACCGATGGGTCGTCCTGGGTGTCAGAAAAATGCTCGCGCCGGGTTTTACGCGGAGGCTCCTGGAACTATCGTGGCAGCTATAACCGTTCCTCCATCCGTTATGATTATTCCAATAACATGCGACTGGAAAATCTGGGTTTCCGGCTAGCACTGTAAACAGTCACCGCAATACTCCAGTTACATTAAAAGGCACGAACTTTGATAGTCGTGCCTTTTAATGTTTGCAGGAATGTGCAAAGTTCCGCGTATACATCGAAGCTGCAGGCGTTTCCCTGGCAACTGGAGCATCTTACGCTTGAGCATTACATGATACCAACCCACTCATGACCCGCTTCACACCGGTATTATTCGTCTGGCTCTGGAGCACCGGCTTCATCGGTGCCAAATATGGCCTGCCCTATGCAGAGCCTTTTACCCTGTTGCTATATCGCATGCTGATGACACTGCTGGTGTTAGGATTCATCGCGCGATGGTTAAAATCGAGCTGGCCGTCACCTCAGGCCGCTGTGCATACCGCCGTTACCGGGCTACTGGTGCACGGGCTCTATCTGGGTGGCGTGTTTTATGCCATCGACCAGGGCATGAGCGCTGGTGTCGTCGCCTTAATCGTTGGCTTACAGCCGCTGCTGACTGCTGTCTTCGCGGTGCTGCTGTTGCGAGAGGACGTGCTTGCCAGACAGTGGCTCGGGTTACTCACCGGCGTGGTTGGCGTTGCTCTGGTGCTGTCAGAAAAAATGGGCGGAACGGAGCAGATTGAAAGCTTCCCGCTGTCGACACTGGTCTGGGCCCTGATAGCCCTGGCGGGCATTTCTGCTGGTACCGTTTATCAAAAACGTCATGGCCAGGGTGTGCAACTGATTCCAGCAACCATCATCCAGTACTGCTCGGCAAGCCTGCTGTTTGCAATAGGTGCCTTCCTGTTTGAAACCGGTGAAGTGGAATGGAATACGCAACTATTGCTGGCGACAGGCTGGCTGGTACTGGGTTTATCGGTGGGAGCGATTCTCTTGCTGATGCAATTGATACAGCGCGGCGCGGCATCCCAGGTCGCCAGCCTGTTCTATCTGGTGCCACCGGTCACCGCGCTGGAAGCCTACATCCTGTTCGATGAACGTTTAGGTATCGTCGCAGTTTGCGGCGGCATTCTGACTGTGCTCGCTGTTGCTCTGGTGATGATTAAAAAAAGGGTTGTGTGAGTGAAGCTGTAATCTTGACAGCTGATCTCAGCGAACAAGTATAAAATCTGCAGCGCATAAAGCCGATTCGTCACAACAGTTGTTATTAATACTCTATCGGCCTTAGTTCAGTATCCTTATCCTGATGACTGGCTGGTCACACAAAATATTGATATATGATTCGACCAAACAGAGTATTCTGTGGTGGACGACAAATAACGACTAAATATTGAAAGGAATAGATTAACTGTGCATGGAGTTAGTTCGGAAACTTCACGCGCCATCCCGAATTTTTTCATCTCCCCAGGTTCAGAAGCATCCCTTAGTCAACATTCCTCTCCGATTTATTATCTACAACCATCAGGCGTTTTTCATTGGGACTGGATTTTTTCTTCTATTTCCTCCAGCTAAAAACCTGCTTTTTAAACCGTTAAATGAATAGAGAGAAAATAAGAATGAAAAAAACAGGATTACTTTTGTTTTTGCTAGGAACTATCTTATTAAATGCATGTGCAACGACGCCCCCCTCGGCGCTAGCGGAAGAATATAAAGGGCCTATGGCTTCGATACAGGACACAGAGATTGAGATAGATAAAGGTAAAGCCAACTTTTTTTTCGTTTCCCATATTGATGGAAAGCAAATTAGTAACAGCCGTTCTGAGACTATGGGAGCCAGTCTTAGGCAGGGAAATAACCTGAGCAAGGTGCTTTTAGTCCATCAAGTACCCGCTCAAAATCACAGGCTCACAATAGTAGGTAGAACGGTATATGCCATGCCAATAAGAGCCTTAACAGGTACGGTATACGAAATAAAAGGGGAGGTAGAATTCTCTCCTCAACCAGATGGAAGGTATATTATCAAAGGCATGCTTTCAGATGAAAAATCTGCTGTCTGGATCGAGAGCATTGCGAATGGGGAAATCATTAAAAAAGTGGAAGCGGAAGGCTCAACCAGTCTGGGTTATTTTGAAAAGTGACTATAACTTCAACCTCCTGGTGACAGATAACTGATAAAGCTGGATTGTAAATCACAGGCATAATCATCAAGTCCTCTAGCCTTTAGCGCCTCAATGGCACATTCGGCGGTACACAAACAATCGGGCCTCTGGTTGCGCCTCAGGTTATAGGCGGATGCTCCATCGAGCTGAATTTTTACGCCTGGTAAATCGTGTAAATAGGGGCTCCTGTTGAATATTTTTTGTGCCTCTTGCCAGGTGCCATCAATAATGATGTAGCGTTGATAATCATCAGACTGTGAGATCAGAAGACTTTCATTCGATGGATAAAGCAATGCCGTTGAACCTTGAGCGATGTAGTCTAGTAATCTGGGTGATGGGTTCTTTCTATGCCAGACGATTACTTCTGCTTTATCGGCCAGTACATCAACCACCAATGACCCGGTATTTGTGCTTTTTTTGAGCTCGCGCTGATGGGTTAAAAGAATGATCTTCATAAGGGGGCGCGCTTTAAAAATTCAACTTTCTAAATCACTGGAAAATATAGGCTGCGTAACCGGGCGGAGTCGCTTAAATTTTTCCATACACGCATCCGGGATCAGCATTCACGGCGAAATCAGGGGTGCAGCTGATTATGAATATGCGAAACGCCAGCCCCTTAAACACCCTTCAAACCGAAGCGATTAAAGCGCCTGCAGAAATTTCTCAGGCCCTGAAAATCAGTGCGTTTCCGATACCATATTGATGGTGTACTTGGGAATTTCGATGACTATATCGTCCTTCGCGACTTTAGCCTGACAGCTTAAACGCGAGTCCGGTTCCAGTCCCCAGGCCTTGTCCAGATAATCATCCTCATTTTCATCAGACTCTTGCAGAGTATCAAAGCCTTCACGAATATACACATGACAGGTGGTACAGGCGCAGGATTTTTCGCAGGCGTGCTCAATCTCGATACCATGCTGTAGCAGGCTGTCGCAGATACTGACACCGCTTTGTGCTTCAAACACAGCGCCATCGGGACAAATTTCTTCATGGGGAAGGACAATAATTTGTGGCATGGTTATACATCTACCTCGTCAATTTTTTTACCTGAGAGCACTTTCTTTACGCTCGCATTCATTCGTCTTGCCACAAACTCTTCACTGGCAGACTCAACCTTTTTAATACCACGCTTGAGGGCGTCTGCATTAGCGCTGTGTATACTCTGCTGAAGGCTGTCTCTGGCCCGTTTAATTTGATTTAATTCATTTTCTAGTAACAGTTCCTGACCATCTTTGGCCAGTGCGGAATCCAGCGCTTCTATAACACGTCGCGCTTCCACCTGTTGCTCTGCCAGCATACGTGCATCTATGTCCTGTTTGGCATTCGACATAGAATCACGCAGCATCGATTCAATTTCCGTATCGGTTAAGCCGTAAGATGGTTTGATCGTGATATCGGCACGTACACCACTACTCAGTTCTTCCGCCATCACCGACATCAGACCATCGGCATCCACCTGATAGGTCACCTTGATGCGTGCGGCACCAGCGGTCATCGGAGGAATCCCACGTAACTCAAAATGTGCCAGAGAGCGACAGTCAGAAACCAGTTCTCTTTCTCCCTGCACAACGTGCACCGCCATCGCGGTCTGTCCATCCTTGAAGGTGGTAAATTCCTGTGCTCTGGCGACCGGTATCGGCGAGTTACGTGAAATGATTTTTTCGCTCAGCCCGCCCATGGTTTCGATGCACAGTGACAGCGGCAGCACATCCAGCAGCAGTAATTCCTGATCCGGTTTATTCCCGGCCAGCACATCGGCCTGTAACGCAGCCCCGATCGCAACCACGCGATCAGGGTCGAGCTCGGTTAACGGCTCACAGTCAAAAAAGGTGCCAACCTGCTCCAGTACCAGCGGTACCCGGGTGGAACCTCCGACCATCACCACATTGGTAATTTCACTGGTCTTTATTTTTGCATCACGCAGTGCGCGCCGGCACGACATCAGGGTTTTTTTAACCAGATCTTTAATCAGTGCATTAAACAGTTCACGATCCAGCTTCAGATTCAGATCCAGCTCTTTGTACTTTAACTGGATTGTTGTGCTCGCGCTGTTAGTCAATTCTTCCTTGGCTTTGCGTGCTGCAATCAGGATGTGGCGAAGCAGAAAATGATCTATTTTACCGATTCCGGCCTGTTCGATGATCCATTCACCAATCGCATGATCCATATCATCACCACCGAGCGAACTGTTACCGCCGGTAGCCAGTACTTCGAACACTCCTTTGTTAAGGTGCAGAATGGAAATATCGAAGGTGCCACCACCCAGATCATACACCGCAATAATACCATCGGATTGCTGATCAAGGCCGTAGGCGACGGCGGCAGCGGTCGGCTCACTCAACAGGCGATACACCTTAAGGTCGGCCAGACGCGCCGCATCGCGCGTAGCCTGACGTTGGGCATCGTCAAAATAGGCCGGCACAGTGATCACCACTCCGCTCAGTTTTTCGCCCATAGTCTGTTCTGCACGCTGTGCCAGTACTTTCAGTATTTCAGCAGACACTTCAATCGCGCTGACACTTTTCTGGCGCGTAATGATGCGTGGTACATGCGAGTCGGTATTGCCATCGAATTCATACGGCAACATGTTTTTCAGGGTTTTCAGATCATCGATCCCCCGGCCCATGATACGTTTTACCGAGGACAGGGTATTCAGCGGATCTTCCGCCTGTAAACGTTGTGCGGGGTAACCGACCAGAATCTGAGTTTCGCCATAATGTACGACCGATGGCAACAGATGGTGCCCTTCGCTATCGGGCAGGGTTTCGACCTGTCCACTACGATTGATCGCAACCAGTGAATTGGTAGTGCCTAAATCGATACCGGCTGCATAATTACGCTGGTGTGGAGCCGTGGTTTGACCCGGCTCGGAGATTTGAAGTAATGCCATGAGTTAAATTAAATCTTCTTCCAGATCAAACTGGTATTCATCAATCTGTTCCAGTGTACGTTCCACAAACTGCATCTTGCGACTGACCTGACGCGCCTGCTCCAGATAACCCTGCTGATACAGGTCCATAAATTTGGTCGCATACTCCTGCGAGCGCTGATCCAGCTTACCGGTGATATGGTCGCAGATGCGCATCGGATCCTGACAGTTTCGGCATTGATCGAGTTCTTCGCGAATCTCGATCTGCTCCATCAGAAAGGCAGGATCAGAAGTCGTTTCATGCTCGTCATTCAGTTCAAGCCCGCCCACATGCAGCATATAGCGTGCACGTTTGACCGGGTTTTTCAGGGTTTCATAGGCTTCGTTCACCCACGCTGCTTTTTGCACTGCGATCCGCTTTTCCTGTTCTGTTCCGCTTACAAAACGGTCAGGATGGAAAGCCGACTGCAGTCTCTGTTGCGCAGAGTGCAGGCTTTTCTGATCCAGTCGAAAATCAACCGGCAGCTCAAACAGTTCAAAATAATTCTGTTTTATATCGATGTGCATCATTGATCAACGCTTAAACGGTAAAACTCTCACCACAGCCGCACGCATCCTTGGCATTCGGGTTGGAAAACTGGAAGCCTTCGTTAAGACCTTCTTTGGCAAAATCGACCTGGGTTCCATCGAGGAAGGTCAGACTTTTAGGATCCACAATCAGCTTCACGCCCTGGCTTTCAAACACTTCGTCGCCATCCAGTACTTCATCGACGAACTCCAGTACATAGGCCATGCCTGAACACCCGGTCGTCTTGATACCGATACGCAGGCCTATACCCTTGCCTCTGCTTTGCAGAAAACTCTTCACACGTTGTGCCGCTACTTCCGTTAAATTGATCGCCATAATAAATATCTCCTCAGCCTGCAGCCTGACGCATTACGGCTGGTAACTGGTTAATCAAATGATTCAAGGTTTCGATCAGTGTATCGATTTGCTGGCAGGTATTATCCACACCAAAACTCACTCTTACCGCATTCAGTGCCAGATCCTCATCTATTCCCATCGCCGCCAGCACATGACTGGGCAAGGTGACTTCACTATGGCAGGCTGAGCCGCTGGCCAGTTCAAACCCTGCCTTATCCAGTTGCATCAACAGGGTTTCCCCATGGTAAAAAGGAATACTAAAAAAACTGGTGTTCGGCAGCCGCTCGACCTGATCACCAAAGAGTTGAACGCCGCTGATGCCAGCCAGTTGCTGCTCAAAATAGCGCCGCAATTCTAGCAGAGTTGCCTGCCGTTCTAGCAAATTTATTCGTGCCAGTTGAGCGGCCTTGCCAAACCCGACCAGCGTAGCAACATTCTCGGTACCGGCGCGACAGGAAGACTCCTGCAGCCCACCCGAGATCAAAACATTTTTGATCTTTGTGGTACTGCGCCGGACAATCAGTGCACCAGCACCCTGAGGGCCCTGCATCTTGTGTCCGGACAGCGTCATCATGTCGACATCGAGCTGCTCCATGTCGACAGCCATTTTAGCCACTGCCTGGGTCGCATCGGTGTGCACCAGTGTAGTCGGATGGCGATGACCAAGACGCGCGATCTGCTGTACCGGTTGCACGACACCGGTTTCATTATTCGCCAGCTGCAGTGAAATCAGATCCGGCTGATGTTGCTGGATCAGGCTTTCAGCCGCCTCCAGCTCTGTGACACCCTGACGGTTAACGGTAAATAAATGCGTACTACAACCAGACGTCTGCATCTGCTGGAGCGGTTCCAGCACACTGGCATGCTCGATTTGACTACTCAGCAGGCGGCTGCCTGGGGCAACAAATCCCTTGATCGCCAGATTGTTGGCTTCGGTACCACCACTGGTAAAAATCACATCCTGCTGCGAACAGTTGACCAGTTCCGCTACGCGTTGACGCGCAGTTTCTATCGCAGAACGTAAAAAGCGCCCGCTTTGATGCAGGCTGGAGGCATTGCCATGCGCCCGTTGCATAAACGGCAGCATCTCCTCCAGTACTTCCGGGTGCAGAGGGGTCGATGCATTATGATCGAAATATACGGCCATGCAGCTTAGCCCCGTTACACTAACAGATGTTTCTTGGCGGGATGCGTCGTCGATTCAGACTGATTATTGATCATATCCTGCAGCGATATGTTGGTCAGGTAGGTCGAAATCTGATCACTCAGCTCTTCCCACAACTGCTCCGTCAGGCAGGGTTCATAAGTTTCACCACCCGGCAACGCATCTTTATTGGTGACTTCCAGCTTATCATCCACTGCATAGATGATATCTGAAATACTAACCTCAGCCGGATCGGTACTCAGGGTATAGCCGCCTCCCGGCCCGCGGGTACTGACGACCAGATTATTACGCCGCATTTTGGCAAATAACTGCTCCAGATAGGATAGAGAAATACCCTGTCGGTTAGAGATTTCAGCCAGCGATACCGGGCCTTTGCCTGAGTTCATGACCATGTCAAGAAGAGAGGTCACCGCATATCTACTTTTTGTCGATAAACGCATAACTATGCCTTAGTCCTGTTTTAAAATATCGCCAGTATACAATCCCGACCAAATTGGTCAAGTATTATATCCGACTAAATCGCTAGGTTATTAAGCAGAACCTAAGCTGGACGGCGTCCCTGTACTTGCCGCACACTATCCAAACACCACGAATGAACGACCTGGAGTGTCACGCCAGTCCTTTTAAACACAGCCGTTGAAGCCTGCAGGCAGGTTTAAAACGATCTAGCCGCTGATGTACATCAACCGGATTTAACCATCCGCTCTGGTATAATCCGGCCAATTTCCACCGGTGACTTTCTGTTTTGGACCTGAATTCGATACACCTTGATCCACTCTGGCTATGGGCTCACTGGCTTTACTGGCCGGTATTATTGTGGGCGATAGTACGAGCGCCCTGGTCGATTCTGATACAGAAGGATTCGAGCAATATCCTGTTTGCCAGTTGTGCAGCCGTCTTCCTGTTCTGGCAACTTAAAATTCACCTTGCCGATGGTCTTTCGATTCACCTGCTGGGCGCAACCATCCTCACCCTGATGTTTCGCTGGCAGGTTGCGATCATGGCCAACAGTGCCATCATTCTCGGAGTCACCCTGATTTCATCGGCAGATTTTGCCGGATTTGCCATGAATGCGCTGTTAACCGGGGTGCTCCCGGTCGCCATCAGTTACCTGTTGTGGTGGATCAATGAACGTTTTTTACCGGCTAATTACTTTGTGTATATCTTTTTCGCCGGTTTTTTTGCGGCTGCTCTTTCGATTCTAATCACTGGATTCATTTCCTACGAGCTACTGAGTCTGCTGGAAAATCAGTTGAGTGAAGAAATCCTGGATCAGTATCTGATGATTTACATCCCGATCATGTATCCGGAAGCATTTATTACCGGCGCGGTCATTTCCATCTTTGTAATCTACAAACCACAGTGGATCTCCACCTTCGATGATCGCCGCTACCTGCATAAAAGATCTTAAAGGCTGTTACTTGCGGTATTTTTCGACCGCACTCAGGATTCCACGCAATATATTCACTTCGTTTCTGGTCGGCTCTGCGCGTTGATACAAACGACGTAAACGCTTCATCATCTGACGCGGATTTGAATTATCCAGGAAACCGGTTGATATAAGAACCTGCTGCAAATGACTGAAATAACCTTCAAGCTCTGCACTTTCGGCCAGCGGCTCTGTAGTCTGCACCGTCTGCTGGCCCTGGTCGCTATACTGCCTGTAGATTTCATAGCCGATCACCTGTATCGCCGAGGCCACGTTAAGTGAGCTGAATAACGGATTACTCGGAATGGTGACGGTGTACTGGCAGTGCTGTAACTCATCGTTGGTTAGACCGGCGTTTTCCCGCCCAAATACAATCGCAACCTTATCCGCAACGGATGAGGCGAGTGCCTTTTGCGCCAGCGTTTCAGGGGTCAGCTCGGGCCAGGCCAACGCACGCAGGCGCGCACTGGTGCCGACCACCAGCCGACAGTCAGCCACGGCCTCTGGCAAAGTTTTCAGGGTCTGATGCTGTTGCAGAATTTCATCTGCACCTGCGCCACGTGCATACGCAACCTGATCGACCGTACACTGTGGATTGACCAGCGCCAGACGGGATAACCCCATGTTTTTCATCGCTCTGGCAGCGGCTCCGATATTGCCAGGGTGTGAGGTTTCCACCATCACTATTTTTATGTTTTCAAGTTTCATCGAATTATCTATTGTTTGCAGTGTTATAAAGTTTATAAATGAAGTATACGAAGGCGGTCTGGAAATCAATCCTGTGCACCCAGTCTCGATCCATAGCTTTCGAGCATGACCGCTGTACTTAGGCCCTGCCCCCGGGCTGGATATGTTTTTCTTTATTAAAATACCAGTTTTGTTAGACTGCGCGCCACTCTAATCACCCCGTAAGGCCTCCTCTGATGCAACCCATGTTGAATATTGCCGTTCGTGCCGCCCATGCTGCAGGAGATTACATTTCTCGTCAGGTCAATAATATCCCGAATCTGGAGATCGAACAGAAATCGCCTAACGATTTCGTTACCCACGTCGATCGTCAGGCGGAACAGCGCATCATCGAAACCTTACTGAAGGCTTTTCCCGATCATAGTATCCTGGCCGAAGAATCCGGTCAGCAGGGTGATAGTGAATACCAGTGGATCATTGATCCACTCGACGGCACCACCAATTTCCTCCATGGCTTCCCCCACTTCGCGGTCTCTATCGCGCTGGTACATAACGGGAAAATGGAACAGGCTGTGATCTACGACCCGATGAAACAGGAACTTTTTACCGCCAGTAAGGGCGCTGGAGCGACCCTGAATAACCGTAGAATCCGCGTCACCCGCCCAGTCAGTATCCAGGGCGCACTGCTCGGCACCGGATTCCCGTTTCGGGCGAAGCAGCATTTACCAGCCTTTCAATCGATGTTTGCAGATTTTTTCATGCAGGCCGGTGATATTCGCCGTGCCGGTTCTGCCGCGCTGGATCTGGCTTATGTGGCGGCGGGTCGTCTTGACGCCTACTGGGAGATCGGTCTGAAACCGTGGGATATGGCGGCAGGTGCATTAATTATTCGCGAAGCCGGTGGACTGGTGGGCGATTTCAGCGGTAATGAAAACTACCTGGAAACCGGTAATATCGTGGCCGGAAACCCCAGAATTTTTGCCGATTTGATCCGCAAACTGCAACCACATCTGAGTAGCGACCTAAAAGCCTGAGCCGCTCAATGGGTGGGCTTTTTGTTCGATCAAAAACCAGCTTTGTAGCGCCGAAAATAGAAATTTCCGGTACATCCACGCGTACAGAACTCTTGCACTATTAGTCATCGATCAACCTTAATAACTTAAGGACTATAAATAAATGAGTCTTATGACGCCACAAGATTAATCGAATTGTATTCATCCTTAAAAGGCATAACCTAGCCTTCGTTTAGTTAGAGTACACTAAAGCCTTAGTCCGCTTTTACTCATACAACAGTGTATTGATTATTGAGACAACCCGGTTTCAGTCTTTGATATATTTACTGCAGTAAACTTTCAGGAGAAAACTATGCCTACATTTGTTCGCACCGAAAAATGCGATGGCTGTAAGGGTCAGGATAAGACCGCTTGCATGTACATCTGCCCGCACGACTTAATGAAGCTAGACAGGGATGGTAGCGATACCGGTCACGCGATGAAAGCTTACAACCAGGAACCTGAGCAGTGCTGGGAGTGCTATTCCTGCGTTAAGATCTGCCCTCAAAATGCAATCGAATGTCGTCACTATGCTGACGTTGTACCTCTTGGCGGTTCTGTACAGCCATTACGTGGAACGGACTCTATCATCTGGACTATTAAGTTCCGCAACGGAAATATGAAGCGCTTTAAATTTCCAATTCGTACTACCGCTGAAGGTTCTATCAATCCTTATGCTGGTAAGCCTGAAGCGGATATGTCCAGGATCGAAGAGCCTGGTTTCTTCTGTCAGGAAAATGGATATCGCGCTGGCAACCCTGACGAATTAATCAAACTATAAACCTGAGGAAATATAATTATGGCAGGTGAATTTGGTAATCCTGTAGTGGTCGAAGAAAGCGTCGATATTCTGATGATTGGTGGTGGAATGGCCAACTGTGGTGCTGCATTTGAAATTATGCAGTGGGCAAAAGGCACTAAGCTAAAAATTAAACTGGTTGATAAAGCAGCGATGGATCGCTCTGGTGCGGTTGCCCAGGGTCTGTCTGCGATCAACACTTACATCGGCGCTGATCAGGATCCAGCGGATTATACCCGAATGGTATCGAACGACCTGATGGGCATTACACGTGACGATCTGGCCTACGATCTCGGCCGTCACGTTGACGAATCAGTGCATCTGTTTGAAGAATGGGGCCTGCCAATCTGGAAAACGGATGAAAACGGCGAGCGTTTTGACGGCTCTAAAGGTATGACACCTCTGAAAGACGGCGGTAAGCCGGTTCGTTCTGGTAAGTGGCAGATCATGATCAACGGTGAATCCTACAAGTGGATCGTTGCAGAAGCGGCAAAGAAAGCACTCGGCATTGAAAACATCGAAGAGCACATCTTCATCGTTAAACTGATTAACGACAACAACGATCCTTCACGTATTGCCGGAGCCATTGGCTTCTCTGTGCGTGAACATAAAATTGTTATCTATACCGCTAAAGCAATTCTGTTAGCCGCTGGTGGTTGTGTAAACATCTTCCGTCCTCGATCAGTGGGTGAAGGAACAGGTCGTGCCTGGTATCCAGTATGGAACGCAGGCTCCACCTACTCTATGGCCGCTGAAGCAGGCGCTGAGTTAACACTGATGGAAAACCGCTTCGTACCGACTCGTTTTAAAGACGGTTACGGTCCTGTTGGCGCATGGTTCCTGTTATTCAAAGCGAAAGCGACGAACGCTTACGGCGAAGTTTACATGGATCGTAACAAGGACTTGCTGAACGACTATCCTCCTTATGGTCATGCCGCCGTTCCTGCTGCATGTCTGCGGAACCATCTGATGCTGGAGGAAATGAAACAGGGCCGTGGCCCGATTTACATGGATACAGTCACTGCACTGGCTAACCTGCGTGAATCGATGTCTCCACGTGAAGTAAAGAATCTGGAATCTGAAGCCTGGGAAGATTTTCTGGATATGTGTATCGGCCAGTGTGGGATCTGGGTTGGTGAAAACATCGAGCCTCAGAAGAAGAACTCAGAGCTGATGCCTACTGAGCCTTACCTGTTAGGCTCACACTCCGGTTGCTGCGGCATCTGGACTTCCGGTCCTACCGACCTGGGTGCACCGACTGAAGAAACAATGGACGGCGTTCCTGATCACCTGCCTTCCGGCTGGAACTGGGGCTACCGAGGTATGACTACGGTTAAAGGTCTGTTCACAGCGGGTGATGGCGTGGGTGCATCTGGTCACAAGTTTTCTTCCGGTTCACATGCTGAAGGCCGTATTGCCGCTAAAGCGATGGTTAAGTACTGTCTGGATAACGCTGATTTCACACCACAACTGGATACACCGGTACAGGAGCTGGTTGACGTAATTTACCAGCCCGTAAGAACGTTCCTTGAGCACAAAGATTACACCACAGCCATCGATGTAAACCCTCACTACATCACTCCAAAGATGCTTCAGTTCCGTTTACAGAAGATCATGGACGAGTACGTCGCGGGTGTTGCAACTTACTACACAACCAACGCAGAAATGCTCAAAGTTGCCGGTGAGAAGCTCGACATGCTGAAAGAAGATGCCATCAAGATGCGTGCAAAAGACCTTCACGAATTACTCCGTGCATGGGAAAACTATCACCGCATCCTGACTGCTGAAGCGCATATGAAGCACATCGAATTCCGTCAGGAATCTCGTTACCCAGGTTTCTACTATCGAGCAGACAAGAACTTTATCGACGAAGAAAACTGGCATTGCTTCGTAAACTCTATCTATGACAAGACAACTGGTAAGTGGACATGCTTCAAGCGTGCACACATTGATCTGGTCGACAAGTCCAAGCTATTCAAGTAAGTTTTTACTTCCCTTTGTACAGGACCTACTGTTGACTCGAATGCCATGGATGGCCTTATGTCCCGAAGCGCAAGGGTCGATAATCGCTCTATGCATTATCCGCATTCACGACTTCCCTGTCGTTTACACACGAGAGGGATTATCAGCGGGATTTGAACTGGCGGGCCAGCATAAATAATCAGTCCGATTAATATCCCGAACCAATCACTGGATGGCTGATTTAAATAAATTACTATATAATCATTCACTTATTTAACATCAGTAATGATTCCGTTAATGAGTAACCGCAAACAAAAATTTGATTTACCCTTTGATAGCCCGGTTGAACCAATCCGCCTGGAAGCTCACGACAAACTCAAATTTCGTTGCCATAAAGGTGTATCCTGCTGGAATGCCTGTTGCTCCAGGGCCAATGTCACCCTGACTCCGTATGACATCCTGCGCCTGAAAAAACATCTGGGTATCAGTACCTCCGATGTACTGGCCAGACATACCGTCCCATTTGAACTCGATGCAGGCAATATGCCCGGCATCAAATTACGCACCAACGACGATGGTGCCTGCCTGTTCATGACGGATGCCGGCTGCTCAGTGTATGAAAATCGCCCGACTGCCTGCCGCTATTACCCTTCCGGTCTACTATCGATGCGTGCCATCGATCGTAATGTCGACGAACGTTCATTCCTGTTGATCAAGGAAGAACACTGTATGGGTCACAACGAAGACCAGATCCAGACCGTTCAGGAGTATCGCGAGCAACAGGGTGTGGTCGACTATGATGACTATAACCGCGAATGGTATGTGATCGTTCTGAAGAAGCGCTCCACCGGTCCAACCATCGGTAAGCCGTCCGATATGAGCCTGCAGTTATTTTTTATGGCGAGCTATGACATCGACCGCTTGCGTCGCTTTGTGACCAGTGACAGCTTCAAAAAGTCTTATAAATTAAGCGAAAATTTCTACCAGGCGATTGAAGCTGACGATATTGCACTGATGCAGTTTGGCTTCAAACTGATGCGTCAGGTGCTGTATGGCGAAATCAGTATCCCTGAGGTCGAAGGGGCCTGGGATAAGCGTCTGCAGGAGCGCGATGAAATCCTCAGAATGCGTAGAGAGATTGAACTGATAGAGTTCGACCAACGCAAGGAAGAGGAACTCGCCGACGCCGTACTTGGCGAATCTAAACATTAGGTCAGACATGCACAAGCCCGTCACAGTCGCCATTATTTCTGATACCCATGCCAGCCTGCATGAGGAAATCAAAGCCATCATTCGTCAGTGTGATATTGCTATTCATGCGGGCGATATCTGTGATGCGGATATCCTGGACGCGATGCAGCCCAAAACCGGGCAAGTCATCGCGGTAACTGGAAATAATGACCATGAACGTGGCTGGCCGGCTCATCAGGCGCAGCGGGTGAAGCAACTGCCCGCCGTTGCTGCGCTGGACCTACCCGGTGGTGTGGTAAAGATTGAGCACGGTCATGTGCATGATATGAATAGACCCGATCATCAGGATCTACGTGATGCGCACCCTGAGGCGCGTCTGGTGGTGTATGGTCACACCCATCGCAAGGTGATCGATGACTATGCTCAACCCTGGGTAGTCAATCCAGGAGCTGCTGGTGCGACACGGACCCGTGGAGGGCCTTCCTGCCTGGTGTTAACGGCTAGCGAAACGCTATGGAAGATAGATAGCTATCGTTTTGCCGATAAGCTCGATCAGGCGACGTCTACTGCTGCTTCAGTCGCCTGATCGATTCAGCGGTTAAAGCTCTGAATAAATCAGAGCTAACTTAATCAATTTCCGCCTTTTCAAACACACCGTCTTTATCGTCATCCTCCAGCTTGACGATAGTGCTACCTTCAACGATTGCTGCAAAAAACTCTGTAGCTGTTTTGTCAACATCATTAATCTGATAGTCCGAAACCGCGCTAACATCGATCTGGAATCCAGAGATCGTTAGCGTAGAGGTAGCACTTTTTGCAGTAACTATACCTTCCGCTTGATACTCCTTAAGCGTACGACGCTTCAGAGTATTCACAACCCAGTCATTTTCCAGTTTAACCACAGACACGTTGACTTCCATACCCTGGGTTAGATTAGCGATGGTTAAGGGCAACACCCCTAGTTCATCGACCAGCTGGCTCCTGCTATTGAACAGCAGTGTCCGGCTAGTGGCCATATTTGGATAACCAATCACAATCGAATTATTCGTTACGGACTTAATCTGGGCCTTGAAGCGTGCTTCGGCAGAGCGTATCTCTATTTTATCAGCTTTCAACTCACCATTGTTCATGTCGCCCTTCACTTCGACTTCGAGTCCACTCACCAGCAGACTGGTGATTGTGCTAGAGATTGCACTGGCATCGACCACCACTGCGTTAACCGCCAGCTTTTTAGTGGTTGAATCGAAGGCCGTGGTTACGAATCCCTGCAGGCTTACCGAACCACTGGAGTTACTGATATCACTCTGACTTACCCCTTCACGCTCAATCTCTTCTGCGATAATCGAGCCGTCCGGCTGGTACAGACCTTTAACTTCTACAATCAGACCCACGGCTAGTGCAGATAATGAGGTTAGATCCTTCAACTTGATAGGCTGCTCGGTGATATGAATAATAATACCAGCCAGCTTAAATGAAACATCTGGAGTCACCTCAGTGACAGTGCCACGCAACTCAACCTTGACATCGTTGCCGCTCGATAGACTGTCTTTTTTCTCTACCCGGGTGGCCAGTATGCTGCCATCCTGATCCACAAAGCCACTGACTTCGATCACATCACCAACGGCTATTCCAGTGGTATCGGCTGGATCATCCCCAAAACTGATCCCATCAAAAGTCGTGGTTGTTGCATTGATAATCACAGTCTGCCCCAGCACCACTATCTGCTTCAGATTTAGATTACCGGCAGGATCAGGAATAATAGAGGTCACCGGCCCTTCGATAGAATCATCATAGAACACGGTAGTTACCACTATTGACCCATCGTCATATTTATCATAATCCAGCTTTACAACCATGCCAATACCGAGCCCAAGATTCGGTAGATTGTTGTCTATAGTGTTGCCATCGATATCAAAACTGGTCGGGGTATCAATATCGTAATGCACGCCATTTACTATGATACTGCCAAATCCCGTAATGACACCAAAAACGATACCAGTTCCACTGATACCACCTGTAACTATGGCGGTAGCAGCGGCACCGCAGGAAATAACTGAAATACTGACCACAGAGGCCAGCAATGTGTGCTTAATTTTATGCCAGAAATTCAGGTTAAAATTAATCATGTTTAATCCTCGATATTTGTCTCGTTTTTCTGGTAATAATAAATGCCAAAACTAACTGAACAGCTCTTTCTTTCATCTTCAGTTTCATTTTCGGAAAAATCTGCATCTATATCTTCCAGTAATAATTGTGCCTTTTTATTTATGCGCTGCTTCAGCTTGGCCAGTGCACTTTTACTGACCGTCATATTCGACGCCTTACGTTGAAACCAGGCATTTTCCGCGTGCTTGATATTAATATTATGATCAATCACTTCAATGAACTCTGCAGCGTCAATTCCTAGAATATTAATTTTCTTTTCAGAGTCGGTAGAAGGCAAATAGTTCGCATTGATCAGCTGTATATTCCCATTATCGATAACCCGGATATTGCCGCTATCGATCAGCGCATTCAGCATCGCAACTATGGGCATATCACCACTGTATTTTTTAACCAGGCTGGTAAAGGAGCCTTTTTCCCCTTCCAGTAGCAGATCTTTCGGCTCGTGATCACTATCCAGAAAGTCTTCATCATGCTGCCATCCGGCAATCACGCGCACAATTCGATTGAATTTGAGGAGAGAGTTATCGGTATCGAAGGCGAGTGCTTCCTTCAGACGTTTGACTTCTTTACGATTGATCCCGGTCAGAATGGAAACATTCGACACGGTCATCTTCTGTTTACGTCTGCGGGCCTCTTCAAAGCCCATATCAACAAAAATCTTGCGCGAAATGTCGGCAAACGTGCCGTAGGCTATGCCATTACGTAACAGTATTTTGACCAGAGGCTTCAAAATACGAATGATAGTTGTCTGTATAGCTTCTGGTACTAAACTCATTAATCACCTGTTTAAAGATCGATTTCAGCTGTTATTTTTCGAACCACATGACGTAATCCGTGTTTGTACCTGATACCTCTGACAAACTGGGGGTTAACGCTTTATCGATTGTGATGGACTTTGTAGTGTGAGTGTTCATATTTATATTGCCGTTATTCACGATACCATCCTCATCCATAAAGCAACCAGATAAAAACACGCTTAAACCTAATAATAAATACCTGTACACCGTTAATCTCCAAAACTTAATCAAATTAACTTAATTCACTATTTGGGAATATAATCCCTTTTTAGCAGATGTCAAGGCTAGATTGAATAATCACAGGAATGAAGTCTTATTATTGAGAAGAATGCACTATTCCGTTGTCTGATCATAGCGACCTTACAAATATTTGAAGATTTTAAAGCAACTCCTCAATCGTATCGATAATCGATGTTTCATCCCACTCCAGTGCACCACGATAGGAATACTGTATCAAACCTGTTTTATCGAGCAGATAATTGGATGGATAGGCATATACTTTCCAGTCACGTATCGCACTGCCATCCTTATCCAGCAATATTTTAAAATTAACTGGCATTGATTCGATAAATTTTTCGATAGCCTGCGCAGATTCTCCAATATTCACTGCAATCACCTGAAAAGGCTGATCTTTCAGGCGATCCACCAGGCGTGACAGGGATGGAATCTCTTCCACACATGGGCCACACCAGGTGGCCCAGAAGTTAACCAGCACCACCTGCCCTTTCAGCTTAACAAGATTAAAGGCCTGCCCTTTCAGATCGACCAGTGAAAGCAAGGGAGCGGATTTATCGCCGGAAAATGGATGCAGCGCGGGCAATTTGATGACTGGTTCTGAATCATCATCGGCTGTTGCAGAGGTCTGATAATGATTATCGAGCCTGGCAACAGAGGTCTGACCCAGTAACTTTACAGCCCTGCTCAGGATATTCGGTAACTGCCCACGAATTAACAGATCCTGCACACCAAGGTCGTCATCCGGTCGCATATGAAACCCACCCTGAACCCCTTTCAGATAATGGATATAAACCTGACTGCCGCCCTGCTGTAACACTTTGGCAATCTCCTGACTTCTGGCAAACTTTGTTGAAAACTGGGGTTGTAGCAGATAAACAGGTAGATTGCTGTAGTAGGCTATATCGACATAACTGGCGTCCTCACCCATCTCCGTTCTGCCATTGATCAGATGCGGTGAAAAAGACAGCAAGCCTCTGATCAGATTTGAACCGGCATGCTGTTGCTGCCATTGATAAGCCATTTTAAGTGCCAGCTGCATGCTGCGACTGGAACTGATGATGTAGACTTCCAGAAAACCCTGCTGTCGAGCATGCTCCAGCAGTTCGAGCAGATCGCCAATATCAACTTCCTCCAGGCTTTCGCGACTGCTCGGAACGATATAGGACTCATGCAGATTAACGGCCCACACATCATAATCCAGGGTGCTCAGATTTAACGCCGTGGGAATATAATTTTTGCCAAACCCGCGTTCAGAGGGTAGCCACAACAACAGAGATTTTCCCGCGCCAGAGTACTGCGACAGGCTCATCGTCAGGCCTGAATCCAGCTTCAGGTCGACGCTCTCATAAGCACTCGAGCAGGTACAGTAGAGGAAAAAAAAACTGGCGAACAGGCTACGGAGCATCAATCGAATAACATAATGAAAACCGTTTCAGTCTAACACAGCCGCGCTGGAATTTAATCAGTCAGGAGTGGCAAATATAAGAGCCTTAATCGTTAGCGGTAAGTTCTCATCTGGCCAACTAATACGCCATGGATGGTCACTCTGTCGGCTGAATAAACCATGGTTGTCATCGATGAATTTTCCGGGATCAGCGCAACCTCGGAGTTTGAACGCCTTCTGAAGCGTTTCAGAGTCGCCTCGACCCGGTCAATCATCGCCACCACAATATCCCCATCATGTGCAATCGGCTGCTTTTTGATGATCACATAATCGTTATCCAGTATCCCGACATCCATCATCGAGTCGCCCGAAACGCGTAACGCAAATAAATCCGGCCCCATAAACATATCAGAGAGATTCAACTCCTGATGATCCTCGATTGCTTCAATCGGTAAACCGGCTGCTATTTTACCCATCAGTGGGATAACCGGAGGACTCACCAGCGGGAGATCAACCAGCGACATACCTCTGGAATTACCCTTGGCCCGGTTGATATAACCTTTATCTTCGAGAGACTGAACATAGCGGTGAATGGTGCCCTGCGAATTAACCCCAATGGCAGCCCCTATTTCCTTAAATTTCGGGGCATAGCCAAATTGAGCGATATAGTTGCGAATAAACTGCAGTGCATTTTGTTCCTGTGTTGTCAGCATATTAGTTCTCATTATTTTCTCAGATTGATAGAGAATAAAACGAGAATATTATTTCTGCAAGCACGATCATCGTTATAGAAGGAAAATAGCCCAGGCTATATTAGCGTCTGCTAATAAATAACGCTTGACTATATAAGTACTTGCTAATATAGTTCTCCCATCGAATTCAAATCTTATTTTAACTTTCTGGAGACA
>JACNJF010000021.1 GCA_014382695.1 Gammaproteobacteria bacterium
AAAACAGATACAGGATCAGTAGCACCAGTAACAGTCCGCCCCCGCCATTCACCAGTAGCAGGCTGATGCGGTCCTTGATCAACTGCCAGCGCTCATTAAACACCTTGACCTGAATATTCGGTGCCAGAGTTGGACGGATTTCATCGATCCATTGCTGCAGAATTTCAGCCGACTCCAGGGAGTCGCCGGTTTCACTGCGGCTAAGCACCAGCACAGCGGCCTTTCTGTCATCCACCGTGATGGTCTCGGCACCGGTTTTAATGCGCCGCTGGATGCTGGCAATATCCCCCAGGTTGACCCGCCTCGATTCATCTCCACTCAACGCCAGATCTTCAAAACTTTTCGGATTGCGTCGTTGGCTCAGGCTGCGCAATTCACGGCTGCCATCATTCTCGCCGGCGATGCCGGCCGGTAAATCCTGACTCGCCTGATCCACCCGTGCACCAATCTGGGCCAGACTCAGGCCCTGCTGATAGATCTGCGCCGATGGCACGGAGATCAGGATCGACTCTTTGGGCAGACCTTCCAGCTCCACCTTGTCGATACCACGGGTCAGCAACTGCTGCTCAAACTGGCGCGCCAGGTTACGCAGATCATCCAGATTATCCGGCCCGCTAATGAGTACGCGTGCGACCGATTCATAGCGCACATCCTGCGACACCCGGGGTAGCTCGGCATCTTCCGGCAGGCTGGTAAAATCATCTACCTGCTTACGCACCTGATCGAGCGCCAGGATCATGTCACTACCCTCTTCGAACTCCAGCGTGATGCCGGACACGCCGGGTGCAGAGGAAGAACTCATCTGTTTCAGGTAATCCACGTTACGCAGACGCTGCTCCAGTGGTATCGTCAGCGCACGCTCCACATCTTCCGCACTGGCACCACTCCAGATCGTACTGACGCTAATGATATCCAGTTCAAAACTCGGAAAAAACTGCACATTGAGTTTTTTCAGGGCCAGTAACCCGGCCAGGATCATGATGATCATCAGCAGGTTGGGAGCAACCTTGTGTTTGACGAAAATGCCGAGTAAATCGTTATATTGCATGATGGCTTATCCCTACGCTTCAGGATTCATCGACGACTTTAACTTTCAGCCCGTCAACCGCATTCGACAGATGGGTCGTGATAATCTGATCGCCCGGCTGGATGTCAGCGCTACGGATCAACAGCGCAGAAACGTTATCCGCACCGGTAAACTGCCCGACCGATTCGACGTTCACCGCATGCATGCGTCCTGCACGCAAAAGATACACCCGGTTGTTACCATAGATAGCGCGATACGGAACGGCCAGCACATGATCCTGCGCGGGACGCTGCAAACGCAGCGGTAACAGATTGCCGATACGCAATCGACTGCCGCCCTGTTGCACCCGGAAATAAGCATCGATACCGTCGGCACGGGCAGCGCCGGCCAGACGCAGCAGTTTTAGCGGAAATCTGTCCCCGCCCATCTCTGCAGTGGCGCTCAAGCCCACACCAGACTCCAGCGCCTGCTGCAGCTCGGCCTGAAACCCGGCCGGAATACTGGCTCGAATTTCGAGTGCATCCAGCGCGTACAGACTCACCAGCAGATCGGCTACCCGCACCCGATCACCGCTCGCAACCGGTACTTCAGACACGATGCCATCGAACGGGGCGCGGATTTCACTACGCTCAAGTGCCAGTTCGGTTTCGCTTAAGTGTGCCCGGACACGGGCCAGTCGGGCCTGCAACTGACGCGTACTACTCGGATAACGATCGACTTCAAGCTGGCGCGCCAGCAGTGACAGTTCCTGTCTACCGAGGACTTCATGGGCCGCACTCAACGCAGATTCAGAACTCAGATTATTCTTCTTCAGGCGCTCCACGCGCAGGACTTCGTTGCGTGCCAGTTCCAGCAGCTTGTGTTCCTGCTCCAGCGATTTTTGACTGGACTGATGACGCACCCGAAGCTCGGCCAGCTGCGCCTCAATATCGGACACATCCGCCTGCGCCTGTTGCAGCGCAACACTAAAGTCACGGCGATCCATTGCGATCAGGCGTTGTCCACTTTTTACCGCCTGCCCCGCACCCACCAGCACGCTGGAAACCTGACCGGCACCGGGAGCAGCAGCTTTCACCAGGGCCGGCGTTTCGACCTTGCCATGCAGGGTTAAATCCGGTGACAGCGACTGAGGTGCGGCCGCCATCACATCCACCAGCCAGACTTTTTCGCTCGCCTGCGGCTTCTTGCGCTCAGGTTTACTCGCCTTCAGGTAACTAAAGGTACTCCCCGCCAGCACCAGAATAAGTACCGGTAGCGTCCATCGTATCAGCCGTTGCATTGTCATAGTTTCAAAGTGGTACCGTTGTGGCGCGAAAAAAGTATTTTACAGGAACGAAGTCGTATGACCGAGTGAAATCCATAAAAGTTTCCGAGTAGCAGCGTTCATACCCGCACAGAATTGCCCGGTGTGAAGCACCTCCGCTCAGGCCCGGTCTGCAGGCCGTTTCATGCAGTAGCGGTGGAGTGTATATGAATTAAATCTCAATGACTTGGCGCTGAACTGTTGTTAGCATGGCGCGTTATTATTTAAGGAGCATTAAAATGAAATTTAAACTTTTCCTGATCGCAATAATTGCGGCCTTATCAGCCACTACTGCGGGCTGTAAAACGATCGATGCCTACAGCGGCGAAGAAAAAACCAGTAATGCCACCAAGGGCGGCGCGATCGGTGCCGGTATCGGTGCCGTCATCGGATACGTATCCGCCAAGGATAAGAGCAGTCGCGATCGGCGTAAAGCCATACTGATCGGCGCAGGCGTTGGCGGCGTAACCGGCGCCGGTGTCGGTGTGTATATGGACAGGCAGGAATCTACACTGCGCACGCAGCTGGAAGGCAGTGGCGTTAGCGTGACCCGTAATGGTGAAGAACTGATACTCAACATGCCGGGCAATATTACGTTTGCTAGCGCCAAATCGGCTCTCAAAGAAGATTTTGAAAAGGTTCTGGATTCGGTGGTACTGGTACTCAATGAATTCGACCAGACCCTGATTGAAGTGGCAGGACATACCGATAGCGTCGGTCCAGCAGCCACCAATCAGCAGCTTTCCTACAATCGCGCACGCAGCGTAGGCAACCATCTGGCGAACAAAGGTAAGATCAAAATCGACCGTGTCCTGATCGTAGGGCATGGCGAAGAACGCCCCGTTGGCGACAATAATACCGCCGAAGGGCGTGAGCAGAACCGTCGCGTTGAACTGACCTTAATACCGGTCAAGACCGAAGAGTAAAACGCCTCTGCACGTTATCTAAGAAAATCAGAGCGGCCGCTTACGGTGGCCGCCCTGCCTGCTGTCACTTATTTCAGCAAATGCATCACGCGCTTGTCACTCAGCATATCCTGGCCGATCTGCCAGCCTAACTCCCGATACGCTTCAAACTGCACTTCATCGAAGAACTGATCCACCGTGCTCTGGTCCGGAAACGAAGGGTTCGCACGTTTGTAACCATGGATATCGGCACCGATATTTTTGGCCAGCGTGGTTTTAATATAGATCAGCTTGGAGAGCCGCTCCGCGCCGTCATGATAATCCACATCCGCAATCAGATAGGCTTTTTGCGCGACCGCGTAATCCATTGCAGATTGAGCAGGCTCTGTTGCCGGTACCAGCGTCGCCAGTTGCTCCTTACCGATATCCACGCTCACCCCAAAATCGACACGCGCCTTTTCAATCGCATTCGCCAGATCGGAAAATTGATAGTCTGGATCGGCCCCTGCATCACACACAATGATCAGGCGTGCACGCCGGCGGAACAGTTCATACAGCGCCAGATTCTCAAAGTGGCCACCATCCGACAGCTGGACAAACTCCGCCTTTTCATTCATGCGGTGACGGAATAGCACTTCCCAGAATCCCGGCTTCAGATAACTCGGCA
>JACNJF010000233.1 GCA_014382695.1 Gammaproteobacteria bacterium
TCCCTTTTAAAAAATAAAATACCGGAGAAAACTCTTGAAAAATGCACGTCGATTTACCTTAAAACTGAGCGTGGTTGCCAGTATACTTTTAGCCACATCTGTTACAGTTAATGCAGCCGAATGGGGTTATGAGCCCTCTACTGTTTTACCTGATAACTGGGGAACAATACATGGCTTTGAAACCTGTGGTGCTGGCCTTGCACAGTCACCTATTGACTTCAGTCAGTCTAACCTGACACCGGTTGCAGAAAGAGTTCAGGGTCGCAATTTACCTAATTTAGCTTTTGCATATCACGATTCACCGCTACAGGTTATCAATAACGGTCACACCGTTGAATTTGAATATGAACCCGGCAGCATCGTTACCTTGGAGCCAGGTGGTCCTCAATATGAAGTTCTGCAGTTCCATTTCCATGCACCAGCAGAGCACTCTTTTGAACAGGGCGCACTGTACGAAATGGAAATGCATATCGTTCACCGCAGTCTGCTCGACCCAACTCAGTTAGCCGTTGTTGGTGTAATGATTAAGCAAGGTGCAGAAAACGCAACATTGGCCCCTATCTGGAATAACGCTGCGAATCTGATGAATGCAGAAGATCATGTTGTGGATTTTAATCAATTCATCAACATCGCCGATGCGCTTCCCGTTGATAAGCGTTATTTTAGCTATCATGGTTCGTTAACAACACCACCGTGCTCTGAAGTCGTAGAATGGCGAGTATTGAGAAATCCTATCGAAATGTCTCTGGCACAAATATCTTCGTTTGTATCGATTCTGGATGCATCGTGCTGTAACACAAATGGTAATAACCGCCCAACTCAAAATTTGAATGGACGGAAAGTATTGTTAGATATTCAGGCAAACAACTAAGCCTGATAGAACCTGCTGACTCGGCACCGAGTCAGCAGGTTTAACAACATTCATCTGGCTGGACTATATGACAGAGAAAATAGCCCCCTTCAATATCCTTATCAACTCGCTTCCTGTTCAAACTTCAGTCAATCTTACTGCGGCATCCATTATGCAGAAAGTTTACAAATCTACCGTTTTACAATCCCAGAATTGCAAACATCTTTGATTAAAGGCATCTGCAAAAACGGGATCATAAGCAATAAATTATCCCTTTTTTTCGAGTATCGCGACATGCGCTGCTGCCAGACGCGCGGAAGGAATGCGTGGTCCAGAACAGGAAACATAGGTCAGCCCGATTTTATGGAAAAAATGGATCGACTGCGGATGCCCACCATGTTCTCCACAGATTCCCATGCGCATATTCGGACGGGTTTTGCGTCCCCATTCAATCGCCAGTTCCATCAACTTACCGACCCCTTTTTCGTCCAGCACTTCGAAGGGGTTATCCTGTAGAATTTTCTTTTCGGCATACATCGGCAGGAATTTATTCTCAGCATCTTCGCGAGAGAATGAAAAAGTAGCCTGCGACAGATCGTTGGTACCGAAAGAGAAAAACTCGGCTTCTTCTGCCAGATACTCTGCCCGCATACAGGCACGTACCACTTCGATCATCGAGCCAAACTTGAAATCGACTTTGACACCATACTTCTGTTCCACCTGTTGATGAATTTCAGTCACATACGATTTGACCCGAATCAATTCTTCGGCAGTACACACCTGCGGAACCATGATTTCGGGACAGACCTTGTCGCCTTCCTGGGTACATTCAGCGGCCGCTTCAAGCACAGCCCGTATCTGCATGGAATAGATTTCAGGGAAGGTAATACCGAGACGAACCCCGCGATGACCCAGCATCGGGTTGGTTTCAAACAGATTTCGCACCATCTTCAGAATCGTCGTTTTTTTCTGGATCACCTCTTCCACCAGCTGGGGGTCAGCCAGATAACGTACCCGTTTATGATCTTCACCACTATCGCGATAAATCTGATCGACTGCATCACTCAGCACATTCATCCCGGACACGGTATCGCGTAGTTGATTAAGTTGTGCCAGTTCGTCTACCAGTTGCTGCTCAGAAGGCAAAAACTCGTGGATCGGTGGATCGAGTAATCGTATGGTGACCGGACGTGGGGTCATAATCTTCAGAATGGCCTTGAAATCAGAACGTTGAATCGGTAATAGTAGATCGAGAGCAGCCTGACGTTTTTCAGGCGTTTCAGCGACGATCATATCGATGACGATCGGTAAACGATCCTTGGCGTTGAACATGCGTTCGGTACGGCATAAACCTATGCCCATCGCACCATACTTAAGTGCCTGTTTGGCGGCTGTCGGTGTATCGGCATTCGCCAATACGTCCAGACGTGCGCGTTTATCGGCCCATTGCAGAAGTACATCCAGCTCTGAACTGAACTCTGCTTCGATCATCTCGATTTCGCCCAGATAAACATCACCCGTGGTGCCATCCAGCGTAATCAGATCACCCTCAGAGATGGTATGTGCTCCGACTACAGCGCTACGTGTTTTTACATTCACGTGAATACCTTCCGCACCAGCTACACAGGGCTTGCCCATGCCACGTGCCACTACCGCAGCATGCGACGTTTTTCCACCACGAGCGGTCAGGATACCCTGTGAGGCAAAGAAACCATGAATATCCTCTGGCTTGGTTTCTTCACGGATCAGGATCACGCGCTGGCCGCTACGACCCAGCTGCTCGGCACGATCCGCATCGAACACCGCATGTCCAACCGCAGCGCCGGGTGAAGCCGGCAGGCCACGAGCGATAGGCACCGATTTAGTGTTGTTATCCAGACGTGGAAACAGCAATTGCTCGAGCAGATCCGGCTGAATACGCAACAGTGCCTGTCTTTTATCGATCAGGGCTTCGCGAACCATATCGACTGAAGTGCGTACCATTGCTGTCGCATTCATCTTGCCGTTACGGGTTTGCAGGCAATACAGCTGACCCTTTTCGATGGTAAATTCAAAATCCTGTACTTCGTGATAATGTGCTTCGAGCTTGTCACGTAACTGCTTCAACTGCTTGTACAGATCCGGCATTTCATCCAGCATCGCATCGATAGGCTTAGGTGTACGAATGCCGGCGACCACATCCTCACCCTGTGCATTGGTCAGATACTCACCGAATAATTCATTCGCACCGGTATCCGGATAACGTGTAAAACCAACACCGGTGGCGCAGTCATTGCCCAGATTCCCAAACACCATGGTACAGATATTGACTGCGGTACCATTTGCCATCGCGGGCGTAATATTAAATTCGCGTCGGTAATCGACCGCACGTTTTCCATCCCAGGAATTGAACACCGCTTTAATCGCCAGCTCCAGCTGAACAAACGGATCCTCAGGAAAAGGCAGCCCGGTGACCCTTTTAACCACTTCCAGAAAACGCTCTGACACCAGCTGAAGGTCTTTTGCCGACAACGCCAGATCTTCCTTCACGCCCAGCGATTGTTTGATCTGATCGAATTCGCCATCAAACTCTTCATCGGATATTCCGAGTGCAACCTTGCCAAATAACTGAATAAAACGACGATACGAATCATAGCCAAAACGCTCATTATCGGTCAGGGCTATCAGGGCGGGTAATGTTTTGCTGTTCAATCCCAGATTGAGGATAGTATCCATCATACCTGGCATAGACATAGCAGATCCGGAACGTACCGACACCAGTAACGGCTTTTTATTTCCACCAAATTTTTTGCCCGTTTTCTTTTCCAGCAGGATCATGTTTTCACGCACTTCATCCATCACACCTGCTGGCAGATTCTCCTTGTCGTTTAGATGGGCCAGACAGGTTTCTGTGGTGATCACAAATCCGGGCGGAACATTCAAACCGATCTGCGTCATTTCACATAGATTTGCACCCTTGCCGCCCAGCAGCATTTTATTTTTACCGTCGCCTTCTTCAAACGTATAGACATTACGGG
>JACNJF010000045.1 GCA_014382695.1 Gammaproteobacteria bacterium
GGCGATCCGCAAAATGTCAAACTACTGTTATCGGCGGCCAGAATGTACGGCTCCTATAGCTCGGCCTTCGTAGAACAGCAGCAGCGCTCGAAACGACTGGCGGATAAGGCCCTCGGCTACGCCAGAAATGCGCTATGCCTCGAACTTGAGCCGCTATGCAATACTCTGGATGCCCGTCTGGATGAACTGGAGCCAGTTTTACAGTCGCTGAAAAAGAAACATCAACCTCTGCTGTATGCTTATGCGAGTGCATGGGCGGGCTGGATTCAGACGCATACAGACGACTGGAACGCACTGGCACAAATTCCAAAACTGAATGCCATGCTACTGCGTTCGGTCGCACTGGATGAACTTTATGAAAACGGAAATGCCTATCTTTATCTGGGCATACTGTCTTCCCAGATTCCCCCCAGTGTGGGCGGTAAGCCTGAACAGGGACGCGCCTATTTTGAACAGGCACAAACATTGTCTGAAGGAAAAAATCTGATGATCAATGTCCTGTTTGCTGAACACTACGCCCGACTGGTGTACGATCAGGAGTTACATGATCGTTTACTGCAGCAGGTACTCGATGCTGAAGCCAGCCAGCCAGGCTTTACCCTGATCAATACTCTGGCCAAACAACGTGCTGCCGTTCTACTCGAACAGTCCGCCAGTTTCTTTTAAAACGACAACCTTTAATTCTGATCTCCATGAAAAATTTTCTTACGCTACTTCCACTATGCCTTTTTATTTTATCGCTCACGCCAGTTACTCACGCAGCCACGCTAAAAATTGCCACTCTGGCACCTGCGGGCACGGCCTGGATGAAAGAGATGTTAAAAGGTGCCGATGAAATCGAAAAGAAAACCGGTGGGCGAGTGAAAATGAAGTTTTACCCGGGCGGAGTAATGGGAAATGACCAGAGTGTTCATCGTAAGATCCGTATCAATCAGCTTCAGGGAGGCGCTTTTAGCTCCAGCGGCCTGACCCCGATCGATCCTAATATTCAGTTACTCAGCCTGCCTATGCTGTTTAACTCCTTTGCCGAAGTGGATTATGTTCGCGCACGGATGGATGAGCGCATTAAAAAGCATGTAGCTGACAATGGCTTCATTATTCTGGGTATCAGCGAAGGCGGATTTGCACGCATCATGTCGAACCGGTCTATGCCCGATATGCAGAGCATTCGTAACAGCAAGGTGTGGATACCTGAAGGCGACACACTGGTTCAGCATACCTATGACACCATGGGCATCACTCCGATTCCGCTACCGATGGCGGATGTATTTACCGGATTACAGACTGGACTAATAGAAACCATTACCAGTACCTCTACCGGTGCGATTGCTTTTCAATGGCACACCAAGATCAACTATCTGGTCGACCTTCCAGTACTCTACGTGATCGGTGTACTGGCAGTAGACAAGTCCGCTTTCGACAAGATCAATCCCGAGGATCAGAAAGTAGTAATTGCAGAAATGAATAAGGTATTCTCTGCGCTGGACAAAATAAACCGCGAAGATAATATCAATGCGACCGAAGCCCTGAAAACCCAGGGCATCAAGGTCATTCAGCCGACTCCGGAAGTGACTAAAGAGTGGAAAAACTATTCTCAGCAATCGATTCAGAAAATGATCAAATCCGGTATTATTGAAAAATCCATGGTGGATGAAATTGATGCTCTGCTGGTCGAATTTCGCGCCCGTAAATAGTGTAACGGGCTATTTTGAAGACTCTAAACCGCATCATTCATCAACTCGAAGACAGCCTGCTGATCAGCCTGCTGGTGAGCATGATTTTATTCTCCAGCGGTCAGATTATATTACGCAACTTTTTCGACTTCGGAGTCATCTGGATTGACCCGCTGTTACGCGCACTGGTGTTATGGACTGGACTTATAGGTGCCACAGTAGCCAGTCGTGATAACAAGCATATCCGCATCGATCTGATTTCACGCCTGTTCAATAAGCGTATTCATCTGGCTATTCAGGTTTTTGTCGGACTGTTTACGGTAGTGATCTGCAGCATTATCGCCTGGCATGGTTCACGCTGGGTGTTGATGGATTATCAAGATAGACTAACCAGCTTTGCGGACTTACCCAGCTGGGTGCTGGAGCTGATTATTCCACTGGCTTTTGGTCTGATCGCGCTGCGCTATCTGATTCACAGCATACTCTGGTTACGCATGTTTTACCTGAGTGAAGAACAACTCAGCAAGATTAATCTATGAGCCTGATTTCACCCCTGCTGATTTTACTGGCCATCATGCGCACCCCGCTGTTTGTGGTGATTGCCGCCAGTGCGATGCTCGGCTTTTACTCGCAGGACACTGATTTATCGGTGATTGCAATAGAAATCTACCGACTGGCCGAAATGCCGGTGCTGTTAGCCATACCGTTATTCACCTTTGCCGGTTACATGCTCGGTGAAAGTCATGCCTCACAACGCCTGGTCAACCTGACACGCAGCCTGCTGGGCTGGCTACCGGGTGGACTGGCCATCGTGACCATAGTTGCCTGCGCACTGTTTACCGCTTTTACCGGTGCCTCCGGCGTCACCATTGTTGCACTCGGCGCCCTTTTATACCCGGCACTGCAGGAAGCCGGCTACCGGGAAAATTTCAACCTCGGCCTGATTACCAGTTCCGGTAGTCTGGGCCTGCTGTTTGCACCGGCGCTACCGTTAATCCTGTATGGCGTTGTAGCGCAGCAGATGAACCTTGCTCAACCGGTCAGTATCGACCAGCTGTTTATCGCCGGTGCACTGCCCGGCCTGCTGATGCTGCTACTGCTAAGTGCCTACAGCATGCTACAGCCACGCACCCGCTCCGTTGAATACCTGCAAAACCGACCAGATGCCTGGACATCAATCAAGCAGGCCAAATGGGAATTGCCGCTACCGGTGTTTATCCTGGGCGGGATTTACTCGGGTTATTTCGCCGTTTCAGAAGCGGCTTCCGTAACCGCTCTGTATGTAATCATCGTTGAAGTCTTTATCTTGCGTGAGATTAAAATCAAACAGCTGCCACACATCATCCGTGAGTCGATGATGCTGGTCGGTGGCATCATGATCATCCTCGGCGTATCCATGGCGTCCACCAATTATCTGATCGATGCCGAAGTCCCGAGCCGTCTGTTTGACTATATCCGTGAACATATTCAGAGCAAACTGACCTTCCTGATTCTGCTGAATATCTTCCTGCTGGTGCTCGGCATGATGCTGGATATCTTTTCCGCGCTGGTGATCATTGTCCCCATCATTCTGCCGATTGCGGTCGGTTACGGGATTCACCCGGTCCATCTCGGCATCATTTTCCTGGCGAATATGCAGCTGGGTTATTTTACTCCGCCAGTCGGAATGAACCTGTTTATCGCCAGCTACCGCTTTGAAAAACCGGTGATGACCCTGTACCTGGCAACCATTCCGTTCTTTTTCATTTTACTGGTCGCTGTACTCATTATTACCTACTGGCCCTGGCTTTCTCTGGTTCTTATCCAGTGACGCTCGAAGTCTGGCTGGCCTGGTGCCTGGCCTGTATCGTGATCTCGGTAACACCCGGTGCGGGCGCGATCAATGCGATGAGCAATGGCCTGCAGTATGGCATCAGACACAGCCTGCCAGCCGTACTCGGACAGCAGCTCGGTCTGGCGGCACAGTTTGTGATCGTCGGCATCGGTGTTGGTTCATTGCTCGCCTCGTCAGAACATCTGTTTGAACTGGTACGCTGGAGCGGAGTGCTCTATCTGCTCTGGCTGGGCATCCAGAAATGGCGTCAGCCCTTTATGCCGTTAACCATCAGCAAAAGCTGTGATTTGCAGAATCTACGCCGCTTCTGGCAGTCCACACTGGTCAATCTGAGCAACCCCAAGGCCACCATCTTTTTAATCGCGCTGTTACCCCAGTTCCTTGACCCGAATCGATCCCAGTTAGCCCAGTTGTTGCCCATGATTGCGACCAGTCTAGTGATTGATAGCGTCGTCATGCTCGGATATGCCGGCCTGGCAACCTCACTCGCACGCTGGATGAAAAGTGACCGGCGCCAGAAAATGCTTAACCAGCTGTTCGGAGGTCTGTTTATTTTCGCTGCCGCGCTAATGGCGGTGTTTCAAAGAAACTGACGGCCAATGGCGACGTTTTAGCGTAAAATTCCATTTTAGCCTTTCTCCACAGGCCCTATCTGCGAAAGCCCAATACATTATCTATACTGCCATTTGAAATTTTTAACTTAAAAAACGGCATAGATTGTTGCAAACTGATGCATTAGAAATTACATTTACGCGTTTACCGCCATTCGTTAACTCGGCCCTATTTATACGACCAATCAAAACGGGTTTGATTAGCTACATGTGAGTCGCGTCTTTCAACTTCGGTTTTAAGAGGCATTTTATGCACACTCCCTGCTTCAGCGCTAAATTCAGTTGATGCAGTTTATCTTGGAACCCAAAAAGTAATGGATAAGCAAACAATTATAGAGAGCTTTGCCGAACAGTCTCATCCTGACGTATTACAGATGTTCGACCGCTCCAGTCTTGAAGAACTGGTTGCTAAACACGAAACGCCTTTCATGGTACTCGATTTAAGTGAAATTGATTATCAGTACAAATCTCTGCAGGCAGCATTGCCCGGCGTCAAACTGTTTTATGCGCTCAAAGCGCTATCCCATCCCGAATTAATCAAACGACTTAAGTCTCTTGGTAGTAATTTTGATCTGGCCACTATTGGAGAGGTTGAACTGGTTGAGTCTCTGGGCATTAAAGGTGATCAGTGCATCCATACGCACCCGATCAAGAAAGATAAGGAAATTCAGCGTGCACTCGATTTCGGATGTAACCGCTTTGTGGTTGATAACATGGCTGAGATGAAGAAATTCATCAAGTATGCTGGCAAGGTTGAACTGATTATCCGCGTCAGCTTTCGCTCTAAACAGGCCGTGGTTGATCTGTCGCGCAAGTTTGGCTGTGCACTGGAAGAACTTCCTCAGCTGGTTGAACTGGCCCAGAAAAATGGCATTGAAGTGGTCGGCCTGTCGTTTCATGTCGGCTCCCAGTCCCTGTCACCGATGACCCAGAGCAATGCAATCCGCGCCAGTGTTGCGGCAATGAAAGTCATGAATAGCGTTAACTGGAAGTTTCTCGATATCGGCGGCAGCTTCCCGGTGTCCTATCAGGAAACCGTATTACCGATCGACGATTTCTGTGCGCCGTTGATGGAAGCGCTGAGCGAACTGCCCGAAGGTATCGAAGTTTTTGCTGAACCCGGTCGTTTTATCTCAGCCCCATCGATGATTGAAGTAGTCTCTGTGGTGGGTAAAGCAAAACGCGGCGCCAGAACCTGGTATTACCTGGATGATGGCGTGTACGGTGGATTCAGCGGTCAGATGTTTGATCATGCCAGCTATCCACTGGCACCGTTAAAACCGTTTGATGCGCTGGGTGAGTTTTTACCCAGTGTACTGGCCGGCCCGACCTGTGACAGTATCGATGTGGTCGCGGAAGATATCGAATTACCGGAAATGCAGATCGGTGATATTCTGATCGGCAAACAGATGGGCGCTTATACCATTGCCTCGGCGACCGAGTTCAACTATTACCCGAAGCCCAAAGTGGTCGTGGTTGAAGATATTTTCGATCCTGAGACCGAAGCACTCTAATTCGCCACTATTGATACAGTACGCCATCGAATCCCGATGACGTACTGTATATCCTCTCCCGCAGCACCACTACCCCAGTAATAGCGCATCCTCATCCAGTTGTTCGCCCTGGGTATTGCTAAATAGTTCCAGCAGATCGCTGACCTTCAGGCCTTCACGTTGCGGCCCCTGGATATCGAAGATAATCCTGCCCCGATGCAGCATGATAGTACGTGTGCCGACCTCCAGCGCCTGCTTCATACTGTGCGTCACCATCAACGCGGTAAGTTTTTTCTCATCGATGATCTGGCGTGTCAGTTGCAGCACAAACTGACTGGTTTTAGGGTCGAGTGCGGCGGTATGCTCATCCAGCAGTAAAATCTTGGAAGGCTGCAGGGTCGCCATCAGCAGGCTCACCGCCTGGCGCTGCCCTCCCGATAACAGGCCCATCTTATCCTGCAGTCGATGTTCCAGCCCCAGATTAAGCCGACTCAGATAATCCCGATAAGGCTGTTTACGTTGTTCATTGAGTGCACTGCGAAAGCTTCGTCTGCGTCCACGTGCATCGGCCAGCGCAAGGTTTTCCTCGATCGATAAAAACTCACAGCTGCCTGCCAGCGGATCCTGAAAAATGCGCGCCACCAGACCTGCGCGGCGCGAGGTATCGAGTCGGGTTACGTCGCAATTATCGATCTCAATACGTCCGGAACTGATACTCACCTCGCCACTCAGGGCATTCAACAGGGAAGATTTGCCTGCTCCGTTACTGCCGATGACGGTCACAAACTCGCCTTCACGGATATTCAGGCTAACGCCTCGAAGCGCCTGAGTTTCGAGTGGGGTATTCACCCCAAAGGTGACCTCAACATCGCTCAGACTGATCATCAGCGCGACTTCCTGAACCTGTAGCGTGGCAGCACGATCGCGATCATCACCAGTATCGAGGTCACCAGATTCAGATCCTGCGCCTTCAGGCCGAGCACATCGAGATTGAGTGCAAACGCAATCGCCAGACGATATAGAATGGCGCCTGCGATACAGGCCAGTACCGCCTTTAATACGGAAGTAGGCGAAATCAGAGCTTCGCCTCCAATCACCGATGCCAGACCGATCACAATCACGCCGACCCCCATGGTCACATCCGCACTGCCCTGACTTTGCGCGAACAGGCTGCCGGCCAGAGCCACCAGCGCATTCGACAGCGCCATACCGGTCAGTATCATCCAGCCGGTTTTGACCCCCTGCGCTCTGGCCATGCGCGGATTGGCACCGGTCGCACGCATCGCCAGACCGGTTTCAGAGTTGAGAAAGCGGATCAGCAAAACACTACACACGATAACCACGACCACAAAAGCCAGCGGGGTCGAGATATAAAATGGGATGCCCCAGCCATCACCGGCTTTCTCTACCGGCGTCAAAAGCGTGGTTTCACCGAGCAGCGCAATATTCGGCCGCCCCATGATGCGCAGGTTGATCGAGTACAGCGCGATCATGGTCAGGATCGATGCCAGCAGATGCAGAATTTTGAGCTGTACATTCAGCCAGCCGGTAACCATCCCGGCGCAAGCACCGGCTATCATCGCGAACGCCGTCGCCAGCCAGGGATTCCAGCCACTCACGATAAAGGTCGCGCTGACCGCCGCACCGAGTGGAAAACTGCCATCCACCGTCAGATCGGGGAATTCCAGCACGCGGAAAGACAGATAAATACCGAGTGCGACCAGCGCATACAGTAGCCCGCTTTCGATAGCCCCCAGAAAGGCGATCATGCTCATTCCGTGATCACTTCCTTCGCTTCCGCGATCAGGCTGCTATCCAGCGTCACACCCATCTTTAGCGCAGAAGCGGGATTCACAAACAGTTCCAGTTTATCGATGCCCTGCACCGCAATATCACCGGCTTTCGCACCCTTTAGAATCTGTACCACGATCTTTCCGGTCTGCCTGCCGACGTCATAATAATTAAAGCCGAGGGCGGCGATTGCACCCTGTCTAACCGAATCGGTATCGGCCGCGATCACCGGCAGTTTAGCCGACTGACCAACCTTAACCACGGCAGAAAAAGCCGATACGATGGTATTGTCGGTCGGCACATAGATTACATCCACCTTCCCTACCAGCGAGCGTGCGGCGGATAACACTTCGGAAGATTTACTGGCACCGGCTTCTACCACCTGCATTCCCTGCTGTGGAGCATATTTTTTCACCAGCTCCACCAGCGTTACCGAATTGGCTTCACCCGGATTGAAGATAACACCCACGGTTTTAGCCCCGGGCACAATCCTTTTAATCAGCGCCATATGCCGGTCGATCGGGGTTAGATCGGTAACCCCGGTTATATTGCGCCCCGGCTTGTGTAGACTGGATACCAGTTTAGCGCCCAGAGGATCGGTGACTGCAGAAAAGACGATCGGCGTATAACGTGCCACAGCTGCCATGGTCTGCGCC
This sequence comes from Gammaproteobacteria bacterium, assembly GCA_014382695.1. Classification (GTDB taxonomy): domain Bacteria; phylum Pseudomonadota; class Gammaproteobacteria; genus JACNJF01. The sequence goes on from JACNJF010000045.1 coordinate 8,059, forward strand.
GAAGGGGTGGCAATCGCCACGATCACATCCGGTTCCTGTCCGGCAAATTTCTTTGCGATCTGGGCTGCCGTTGCGCTACTGCCCTGCGCACTTTCAAAGCTCAAGTCAAGATTATCTCCCGCCCGGTAACCCTGTGCGGCGAGTTCATCCTGCACCCCCTGTCGCACTGCATCGAGTGCCGGATGCTCGACTATCTGGGTAATCGCGACCGATTTATCGGCCAGCACATAAACCGGCATGAGTAGCATCAGCGCCGCAAACAGGGACAAGAGTGTAGTTCCAGGCATGTTTTTATCCATCAATGACAATCCCTGCAGTATAAAACAACACGGGCGTTAGCATAACCGCAACATTGAAACATCGCTGGTTTGTGGCATTATGTCTGTATCCAAAACAGGACTCAGCACTGATGACTAAACCCTCCTTATTGCGCAGCATTTACCAGCCTTTGCTTTTAATCCTGCTGCTGGTTTCCACCAATGGCTGCAAAACCGATGCGGTGACTATGAACGATAACTCTCAACAGATGGCGTGGATGCATAATGCCGACCCGCAGGCAGATGCACTGGCCGCTCTGGATAAAAATGACTTTCGCTTTATGGCACTGGCGTTACGCAATGTAGTTATCCCGGGCATTGAGCAGAGTAGAAGCCTGCAGATTGAGCTACGTTGTGGAGTGATCTTGATGCAGGGCATCTCGGATACGGTGCGCAAAGAAAGTCAACTCGGTCTGATGAAACAGGCGCATGAGTATGCGTCGAAATATAACGCGGTGATATTAACCCGCTGTAATCCCTGAGATTCGGCCGCGAGCAATTCCCGTACCTAACATCCAGCCGCCCAACAGACTCAACAGCCAGTACAGATTTAAGCTACCGCCACCTCCACTACTCGTGACAGGCTCGACGACATCCCCACTACAGACTTCAGCAGGGCTGCTAAAGATGGAGTTACCGATGCCATCCAGGTTATTGGCAACGCTATTTGCATCAGTGCTGTAATTAGGTCCCAGACTGCTGATAATCAAATCGGCATCCGAGATATCATAAAAAATATTATTGCTGCATTGAACCTTGAAACGGGCTTTTGCACTCGACTGGATCGGTAGCGAAACGAAAGCTCGCCCATCATTCGCTTCATTATCCGCCAGCAGCGTTTCAGTATAACTTGTTTTTGCCGCATTGAAGGTCAACAGGCTGATATCCACGTTACTACAGTTGACCGGCGCCAGACTGGTACTGGCGACATTCCAGGTAAGGACCTGCACTCCGGGAATCATGGTCTGCGCTACCGTGTGCGAAGTGATTTTAAATGGGCCGGAGTCGGCATCCACCGTGATGCGCAGGTTGTCACTCGCAATCCCGCTTTTACCATCCAGCACCGTCAACCGGAAGTTGATGCTGCGTGTGCGACAGGGCAGCACTTCACTATAATCATACTGATTCTTCAGGGTGGTGCCGAGGGCAGGAAAATGGCGTTGATTACTGCTGCTTGGCAGATAACTTCGGAACAGGCTATTGTTCCCCAGATCTCGACCGAAGGTCAGACTGCTGGTTGCGGTTCCTGCATCCATCTGATCCCAGCTGTAGGTGAGCGTATCACCAAAATCGGTGTCGGAACCGGTGGCACTGAGGATAAACGGCGTTTGTGCAGGAATAGTGTGGTCACTGCCTGCATTCGCTGTGGGCTGAGCTGGATTATTATTCGCCAGCAGCGAACCGCAGCTGGCGCCATCACCCACGGTTGTATAGTTATCGATCTGCGCGATCGAGCCGGCATGGAACATCGCGATGGCATGATCAGAAATATCCTCCGATCCGCAGATACCGGCATAACTCATGATGGTGGAACCACTACCCGGTTCGTAAGCGGTTTGCTGTACCCGGTTGTTACCAGAACAGTTACCGGTCGTGCCATTAAAGCTGTGTTCGGCATTGAACTGATGACCGATTTCATGCGCGACATAATCGATATAGAAATTGTCACCAGTCGGATTATTATGCCCGGTCACACCACCGGCCTTGAAATCTCCCACCACGTTATTCCCATCCGCACAGACCGCACCGACCTGAGCAAGGCCACCGCCACCACGGCTGAACACATGCCCGATATCGTAGTTGGCTGAACCGATTACCGTACGAATATTTTTCTGATTTTGCTCTAATAGTAAATCCGGACTTGAGTTGGCATCAGTATATGGATCATCGTAAGGGTCCGTATTTTTATTGGTATAGATCAGCAGATCGTTATTCGCCACCAATTGCAGCTGGATACCCAGAACTCTCTCATAGATTTCATTGACCCGGTTAAGCGCTTTATTGATCTCGATCACCACAGCGGTTTTATTCGCCGCCCCTATCGCTTCCACATACTCCCCGGTGGTCGCCAACGCCAGACGGTACACCCGTAAACTGCCAGCCGTGCGTAAAGCCGGACGACTCGCCAGTTCCCCCAGCGGCGAATCATGGTTATGCCCCGCTACACCACAGCTGAAGGGCTGATTAGCACTGGAGGATGACTTACGGTAGGTGCGGTAAACATCTTCGCCCTGCGGATCGATAAACACGGTGCCAGCGGGACTGCTGATCATGCCATGAAATCCGGCTGGGCTGAGACTGATGCGACCGCTGGCGTGCGGATCGTCGATGCCATGCACCCGGTAACTGGTGATTTCAGGGTAGCGTGCGGCCAGTTCAGGCGCCATGATCGGAGATTGTTCCAGGCTGAAGCGCTGGATCACACCCTGTTCAAGCGGAATTTCGATAGTGGAATTGAAAGCGGGTCGGCCTTCTGGAGCAGCGCGCGACAGACGCTGGCGCAGTTCAACGGAATCAACTCGATACAATTGTCCTTTGCCAGCGCTGCCCTGTGCGTCGCGCTGACTCTGCAGCATCGGCGTCCATAAAACTGCATTCGCAGCCGCGACTGACTGATTCAATACTAAATAAAGAATAATGCCGATAGTTAAGCGCGTCATACGACCTCAGAAATGCTAACAGTTTTATGCAGTGTGCCCGAATTCGAGTATGAATTCAGCCATGAATTGAGTAATTTATCGACTTTCACCTTGCCTCACTCCCTGCCCCCTCATCCTCGGTTTTGGGGCATCGCCAGCCCTGAAACAAAAAAGCCATACCGCTAGAATCCTGCCGGCATGGCGTTTTGTGTGTTGGCGAGTTATTTAAGCCTACGCAAACGGATGCTGCACAACGATGGTTTCAATCCGATCTGGACCGGTGGAAATAATATGAATCGGCACACCGGTTAACTCTTCAATCTTGCGCAGATAATTACGCGCAGCTTCTGGTAGACCATCATAGGTTGTTACACCGACGGTCGATTGCTGCCAGCCCGGCATTTCGATGAACTCGGGCTCACACTCGGCAAATCGATCAGATCCAACCGGTGGAGTCGTGACGCGGACACCATTCAGGTTATAGGCCACTGCAATCTTGATGGTTTCCAGTTCATCCAGTACATCCAGCTTGGTAATACACAACCCGGTTACCGAGTTAATCTTGAACGAACGGTTCAGAGCCACAATATCGAGCCAGCCACAGCGACGCTGACGACCGGTAGTCGCACCAAATTCATGTCCTTTGGTACCTAGATATTTACCGGTTTCATCGCCTTCGTCCGACTGCATGTCATACACCAGCTCGGTTGGGAACGGACCGGCTCCAACACGGGTGGTATAGGCCTTGACGATACCCAGAATGTAATCAAGGTCAGCTGGACCAACGCCCGAACCCGAAGCCGCACCACCTGCTGTCGTAGTCGATGAGGTGACGTAAGGATAGGTGCCGTGATCTATATCCAGCAGCGCGCCCTGCGCCCCTTCAAACATGATGGATTCACCTTTCGCGCGCATATCATGCAGAATACCCGGAATATCCCCGATCAGATCCTTGATCTGTTCGGCCTGAGCCAGAGCTTCATCGAGTACGGTCTGGTAATCCACCGCTGGCTGCTTGAAATAATTCACCAGTGCAAAGTTGTGGTACTCCATCACTTCCTGCAGACGTCTGGCAAAATGCTCAGGGTCTAGCAATTCACCGAGTCTGATGCCGCGGCGTGAAATCTTGTCTTCGTAACAGGGGCCGATACCGCGCCCTGTGGTGCCAATGGCTTTCTTGCCTCTGGCCAGTTCGCGAGCCTGATCCAGCGCAATATGATACGGCAGTATCAATGGGCAGGATTCACTGATACGCAGTCGATCGCGTGCCGGAATACCATTTTTTTCCAGCATGTCGAGTTCTTCCAGCAAGGCGGTGGGAGACAGCACCACGCCATTGCCGATCAGACACAGCACATTTTTTCTGAGTACACCGGAAGGTATCAGATGCAGCACCGTTTTTTTACCGTCGATGACCAGCGTATGCCCGGCATTATGACCACCCTGAAAACGTACCACGGCTTTTGCCTTATCGGTGAGTAGATCAACAATCTTACCTTTTCCTTCATCGCCCCACTGGGTGCCGATGACGACTACATTTTTTCCCATAACTTTTTACCCTTAATTGATATCGTTTACGACCCATTGCCTGCCGTTATGAATAATATGCTGATTGCAATTCTGTTGTTGTGGCGTCTTTTCGCCGTTAGAGAGATCACTTATGACACGCTCCCCTTTTTCACGTAACTGTTTGATCAGAATGGCTAAACCCGGATCGCTGTTTCTCGGCGCCAGGATGCCTGAGATCACAGGCAGCGGAAGGTTTGCAAGCCGATAAAGGTTAAGCAAATCGGCACTGAAGCCAGTTGCAGGTCTGGCCACACCAAACACGGAACCGATATCGTCATAACGACCACCGCGGGCGATTTCCTGTCCCTGGCCGGGTAAAAATGCAGCAAAAACCAGCCCGGTATGATACTCATAGCCACGCAATTCAGACAGATCAAAATGGATCATGACCTGCGGATACTGCTGCTGCACACCCTTTGCCACGGCTTCGATATGATCGAGGGCCGCGACGCAGTCGGCTGCGCCATCCTTAAACACCTGGCGCGCTTCATCGATCGTTTCGACATCTCCATTCAGCAATGCCAGTTGATGAAACTGTTCGCGTTTATTTGCGCTGAGTGGCTGCTCCAGCAGGAAGGCCTTAAGCTCAGGTATAGACTTGCGTTGCAGCATGTCAAACAGTGGATTTTCCAACGCACGCTCAAGCCCTGATTGCTCAAACAGCGAGCGAAAGATGCCGACATGACCGAGATCGATCGATACGTTGGCTAAAGGAACACGCTGCAGGGTTTCCAGCATCAGGCATACCACTTCGATATCCGCATCGATCGAGGCATTACCAAATATCTCGGCCCCGATCTGTAACGGGGAACGTCCGGGATTAAGCCCTTCAGCCTGTGCATGCAAAAGATTCCCGCAGTAGCATAAGCGTGAGGTTTCGGTATTTGCCAGTTGATGCGCATCGATACGCGCAACCTGCGGAGTCATGTCCGAGCGTATACCCATCTGCTTGCCGGTGAGCTGATCAATCAGAGTAAAGGTTTTACGATCCAGAGAGTGTGCGGTGCCGGTTAACAGCGAGTCGGTAAACTCAATCATGGCCGGCATCACCAGATCATAGCCCCAGCTGTGATATAGCTTGAGCACCATCTGGCGCAACTGCTCTACAGCTAGAGCATCCGGTGGCAACATTTCGTCGATGCCATCCGGTAATAACCAGCGATTATTATATTTTTTTTGATTCAACGAGTTATCCCCTGACCAGGAATAAAAAAAGAAGACCGCCCATCATGCTGGCAAAACCAATCATACGGATAGATTTTTCCGGAAAAGCAGCCATTTGCATCATGGTGCTCTTATAGGCTTTTGGATTCATAAAAGGCATCAGCCCTTCGATCACCAAAACCAGTGCCAATGCGGCAAACAAGTCATTCCAGTTCATTTTATTCTAATTAATGGCACCAGGACAGGCGGCTTTAAAAAAGACCTGTCTGGTGCTGATACGGTTTATTTAAGATTGGAACCTTTAAAATACTTGAAGAACTCAGATTCCGGATTTAATACCAGAATATCGCCTGAATTTTTAAAGCTGTTCCTATAGGCACTTAAGCTGCGGGTGAAGGAGTAAAACTCTTTATCTTCCCCAAATGCATCGGCATAGATTTTTGACGCCTGCGCATCGCCATCACCGCGAATTTCTTCCGATTTACGATAGGCTTCGGCCAGTACTTCAGTACGCTGACGATCGGCATTGGCACGTATACCCTTGGCCTGTTCTTCACCCGCTGAGCGGAAAGCCTTGGCCACGGTTGCACGTTCCTTGATCATGCGCTGGAATACCGAGTTGCTGACGTTTTCCGGCAGTTCGACCTTCTTGATGCGTACATCCACCAGTTCTACGCCCAGACTTCGGGTTTTCTTGCCGGCATTTTCATTCACAGCCTGCATAATCGCGGAACGCTCACCAGAGATAACCTCGTTCAGAGTCTTGGAACCAAACTGACCTTTCATCTCATCGTTAAGGATTGAAACAATACGCGACACCGCAATGCGTTCATCACCCTGGGTCGAGGTATAATAGTCACGTGGACTGGAGATACGCCATTTGACGAAGGAATCGACGATTACGTTTTTCTTTTCACTGGTCAGAAAACGCTCTGAAGGGGTATCCAGAGTTAACACACGGCTATCGAAACGACGAATATTGTGGATGACCGGAATTTTCCAGTACAGCCCAGGAGAAGTCACAGACTCAACGATTTCACCCAGCTTAAACTTAATCACGAGCTCGCGCTCATGCACGATATAGGTCGACATCCAGACGATTAAGCCAATGAAGACGGCCACCACCAGACCAAACTTAATATTTCCCATTACCTTGTCTCCCGAACGCGACTGCGCGATGTATTGCGATTAAACTCTTCCAGTACATTACGGTTACTAGACCCATCCGTCAGGATCGAGGAAGGTATATTGCTGGTACCGATCGAAGAGTTAGCCGATTTTGACATCAGTTTATCCAGCGGCAGATACATCAGATTGCCATTATTGGTGGTATCCATAATCACCTTCGGATTATTCATCATCACCTCTTCCATCGTGTCGATATACAGACGTTCACGAGTAACCTCAGGAGCACGCTGGTATTCTGCCAGCAGTTTGCTGAAACGCTCGGTTTCACCCTGTGAAGACTTCAACACGCGGGTACGATAGGCTTCCGCGTCTTCCAGCATACTTTGTGCATCACCGCGCGCCTTGGGCACGACTTCATTACGATAGGCGTTCGATTCGTTGATGATACGCTGCTCATCTTCACGTGCCTTGATCGCATCGGCAAAAGCTTCCTGTACTTCTTCCGGTGGCTGGGCTTCGTTAAGGTTTACCTGCACCACATTCAAACCGGTTTTATAGGAATCCAGAATGGTCTGAATAATCACCTTGGTCTGACTACTTATCTCAGAACGACCATCGGTAATGATGTAATCCATCTTGTTACGGCCCACCACTTCACGGATTGCAGTTTCAGAAGACTGCTTCATGGTCAGATCAGGTTCGCGAACTTCAAACGCATAATCCTGCGCATTCTTTACGTTATATTGAACTTCCAGACTGAGTGCGACGATATTTTCGTCCTGCGTCAGCATCTGTGAACTATGGTTGATCTTACGCACACCCTCTACGTTAACCTGTTCGACATCGTCGATCGGCCACGGTAGACGCCAGTGTGGCCCGGGCATTGTCATTGCGGTTTTGGCACCAAAGCGCGTCTCCACACCACGTTTACCTTCGTCAACGATGTAGATGCCACTTAATAACCAGACCACAACCAGGGCGCCTAACGCCATTAGTATGACTCCGGAAAAATCATCGATATTGCTGCCACCGCCGCTTCCGGAGGATCCACCGCTCTTGCTGCCACCCAGAACACTGTTCAACTTTTTCTTCAGATTTTTAAATACTTCATCCAGATCCGGCGGGGCATCGTTGTTACGCTGTCCCCAGGGATCCTTATCTTTACCCGGTTCATTCCAGGGCATATGACTTCTCCAAAATTTTAAAAATTAATGTTCGAATTCCGTGTACCTGCTTAAGCAGGGCACAAAGGATGTGAATTGTATGACGTGTCAGGCCGCTCCTGCAAGCCTGTCGGAACAGATCTGGAATCTTTCGGGGTCGATTTGCAGGTGACGGCTGAGTTTTTTGATTTGTAGCTCGCTCATTTTGAGTAACAGGTGGATACTTCCATCGTCGTCATAAGTTTCTGCACTGACCAGTTTTTGCTCAAACAAACGGGAGCGGATCTGACCCTCATCACTCGAAAGATGCAGTTCATAACAACGGGTTTCATCGGCAAAATACTCCTTCAGGATCTGTTTTAACTCATCAAATCCCTGGGCAGTTTTAGCCGATAACCAGATTCGTGACACCTTACCATCTGCATCACGATCGATTCGTGGTGGATAATCTGCGAGGTCAATTTTATTGAATACCTGAAGCTGCGGGGTTTCACCAGCACCGACTTCCAGTAGTACCTGATTAACCGCATCGATTTTCTGCTGGCGACTGTCATCCACACTATCGATCACATGCAGTATCAGGTCAGCTTCACGGGTTTCCTGCAGTGTTGCACGAAATGCAGCAACCAGATCATGCGGCAAATGGCGGATAAAACCCACCGTATCGGCCAGAATTACGGTTAACTGATCATCGACTTCCAGTTTACGTAAGGTTGGATCGAGTGTTGCAAAAAGTTGGTCGGCGGCATAAGCATCCGAATTCGTGAGTGCATTAAACAGGGTTGACTTACCCGCATTGGTATACCCCACCAGAGACACCGTTGGAATTTCAGCTTTATTCCTACCCTGACGACTCTGCTGACGTTGTTTGGATACTTTTTCCAGACGCGCATTTAGATATTTAATGCGTTTGGCGAGTAACCGGCGATCCGTTTCGAGCTGTGTTTCACCCGGTCCACGCAGGCCAATACCACCCTTCTGACGTTCCAGATGGGTCCAGCCACGCACCAGTCTGGTCGCCAGATGCCTGAGCTGAGCCAGTTCTACCTGCAGCTTCCCTTCAAAGGAATGGGCTCTTTGCGCAAAGATATCCAGTATCAGGCCAGTTCGATCCAGCACCCGGCATTGCAGCTCGCGTTCTAGATTACGTTCCTGAGAGGGGGTCAGCGCATGATTGAACAGCACAACATCAATCTCATGCTGTCGTGCCAGATCAAAAATTTCCTGTAACTTACCTTTACCGACAAAGGTTTTGGAGGAAGGGTGACGACGACTGCCAACGATGATATCAACATCTTCAACATCGGCAGACCGTACCAGCTCTACAAATTCGGATAAATCATCCTGATCAGAACTTTCTGGAAAATTGATGTGAACGAGTAATGCTCTTTCTCCACCGTGCGGTCGATCAAACTCGAACAATCAATTCTCCTGAACGGCTTTATTGATTAAACTCATCAGCTTCATCTTCTGGCTTATCAATCTGTACATTTCGTGCGGGTACAATGGTGGAAACCGCATGTTTATAAACCATCTGACTGACGTTATTCTTGAGTAGAATAACAAACTGATCGAAAGATTCGATTTGTCCCTGTAACTTGATTCCATTTACCAGAAAGATCGACACTGGTACGTGCTCACGGCGTAAGGCATTAAGAAAGGGTTCTTGTAACATTTGCCCTTTTGACATAGTAGTACTCCCAAATAATTTTTGTTATTAAATACAGATTGAGTGTATCAGAAAATTCTGATTTTCCTAGCAAGACCGCTTAATAGTTATTCAAGCCAGTCTAATTTAACAATAAATAATGACACACATCATCAAACGAATAACCACGGTAATCAAGCCTTAATACATCCTGATATTTTCTTAGCCAGGTTAATTGCCTTTTCGCCAATTGACGAGTCGCGACAACAGATCTATTGACCATCTCCTGATGACTTAAGTTCCCGTCCAGATACATCCACATCTGACGGTAGCCAACACAACGCATTGAGGGCATCTCCAGACTCAGGTCACCTCGTCGGCGCAAACCGACCACTTCCTGCTCGAAGCCCTGTTCCAGCATCAACTGAAAGCGCTGCTCTATACGCTGATGTAACGCCGCTCTCTCGGGTACATCCAGTATCACCGATTTAAAATCGATCGCCGGTCTGCTACTAGCCACTGATAGCCATTCAGACATGGGCCGCCCGCTGATCCGAAACACTTCAAGGGCACGCAAAATTCGCTGAGGGTCCGTCGGCTTCAGTCGCGCTGACGTTACCGGATCAACCATCGCCAGCTGCTGATACAGCGCTTCCAGCCCTTTCTGCTCCAGCTCCTGCTCCAGGCTCTGTCGCACCACCTGATCCGCTGCAGGCAGTTCATGCAGACCCTGCTCCAGCGCATTAAAATACATCATGGTACCGCCAGCCAGTACTGGGATATGCCCACGCTGATTGATCTCATCGATTAAACGCGTGGCGGCCCCAACAAAATCCCACACCGACCAGCTATCGGCCGGATCCACAATATCGATCAAAAAATGGGGCGCTCGCTGTAACAGATCTCTATCCGGCTTGGCGGTGCCTATATCCATGCCCTGATAAATGAGTGCAGAATCAACACTGATAATTTCAACCGGAAAACGTTCTGCCAGTGCTACCGCAAGATCCGTTTTACCGGTGGCCGTCGCGCCCATTAGCAATATGGCCTGTGGCCGGGGTGAGGACATCGCTTACTGTCCTCGCAGGAACAGACTGTCAAGCTGATCCAGACTCAACTGTTTCCAGGTCGGTCGACCGTGATTACACTGCCCGCTACGTTCGGTCTGTTCAATATCCCTTAACAGGGCGTTCATCTCGCCGATGCTTAACAGTCGATTCGCTCGCACAGAGCCATGGCATGCCATGGTAGAAAGAATTTCATTGGTAGAATCCTGAATACGCTTGCTACGGCCAAACTCCATCATGTCACTCAGCACATCACGCACCAGCTTTTCTATATCCGCCTGCTTGAGTATCGCCGGAACTTCACGCACGCGTAACTGCTCGTGACTTAAGCGCTCCAGCTTGAGGCCCAGCCGACCCAGTTCATCCAGCTGATTTTCCACCAGCTCGGCCTCCGACTGACTCACATTCAGGGTCAATGGAACCAGCAATGGCTGACTGATAACCCCCTCCTGCTCCACATGCTGTTTCAACCGTTCGTACACAATACGTTCATGTGCGGCATGCATATCGACCAGTACCAGTCCGTTATCATTTTCCGCCAGGATATAGATACCCTTAAGTTGAGCCAGTGCATAGCCCAGAGGTGGCGCTAGAGCGGCTTCATCGTGATTATCCTGTGCGGGTGTAGCTATTAACTGGGCATAGGCACTGGACTGCTCTCTGACCTGCGGCGAAGGACGATTAAAACTGGCGTATTGAGGCGGGCCCGGTTGCGCCGTTGAAAAATCGATTCTTCCCTGCTCAAAACTCGCTTCTGGTGTTATTACGCGATCGGTGTGCAGTGCAAAAGCCGGACTGTTACGCTGCTGTTGTGGCGACACATCGGCCAGTGCCTGATGCAATCCACGGTATAGAAAATCATGCACCTGACGCGAGTTACGGAATCTGACTTCATGTTTTTGCGGATGCACATTCACATCGACCTGACGCGGATCAATCTCCAGATACAGCACGAAGGCCGGATGACGTCCATGGAACAGCACGTCCTTGTAGGCCTGACGCACCGCATGACTGACCACCTTGTCACGGATCATGCGCCGATTGACAAAAAAATACTGCATATCGGCCTGACTGCGCGAAAACGTCGGTAACCCGACCCAGCCACGTAAACTTAGACCTTCGACCGCGAGATCAATTGCAACCACACTGGCAGCAAATTCACTTCCGCAAACCTGAGCGAGGCGCTGCTGGCTCTGACTGTCGCTCTCGGCAGATGCTAATTGATAGATGGTTTTACGATTATGCACCAGCCTTAAAGCGACCTGCGGACGGCTCAGAGCAAGCGTTTTAAACAGGGTTTCGATATGCACAAACTCCGTTCTTTCGGTGCGTAAAAATTT
>JACNJF010000039.1 GCA_014382695.1 Gammaproteobacteria bacterium
AACGGATGGCAGGGGCAATGACCTGGGCTTCGAGTGGACTGGATACCAGCCTCGGCTCTGGCATCCTGCTTCGCTCTACCTTCTGCATCCCTGCAGTCGTGCGCTGGTATGACGAGAGATAGGTCGAGTACTCGGCTTTTCTCAACGTCGTCATGCCGGACTCGATCCGGTATCCAGCAAACGGATGGCAGGGGCAATGACCTGGGCTTCGAGTGGACTGGATACCAGCCTCGGCTCTGGCATCCTGCTTCGCTCTACCTTCTGCATCCCTGCAGTCGTGCGCTGGTATGACGAGAGATGGGTCGATGGATGCTTTTGTGCACCTCTCTTAACCCGGAAGTCCAGTCCCGAGCATGATACTCAGCCCCAGTCCCACGGTAAAAATGCCGATCACGGTCTGTAATCCATTATGCATCCAGGTCAGGCCTTTGGCCGAAGAACGCAATGGTATCGCGATAGCGATCGAGAGCACGCCCATGCCCAGCATCGAGCCGACACCAAACAGCAGGATGTAAAGCATGCCCTGCCAGGGTGACTGGATGGTTTCCAGCGTGAGTAAAATTACCGCCGCTGAACCGGCCATGCCGTGCATCAGGCCGACCAGCAGGAAGCGTAGCGGAAATTTTATGCGATGCTGGTGTCGGTGTGCACTGTTCTGATGGGCGCCTTCAGCGGCATGCGAATGGGCATGGAAATGCACCTGCGGGCCATGATTGTGTTTATGGAAATGAATGCGTTCGCGGATCACACGGATCAGTACATCGCCGCCGAGAATCACCAGCATCACGCCGACTAGAAACTCCAGTAGCTGCGCCAGTGACGTTGGTACGACGGTATCCATCCACAGCACGATGGAGCCGATCAAAAACAGGGTCAGGGTGTGTCCGAGTCCCCAGGCCAGGCCCTGATGCAGGGCCTGTTTCAGGGATTGCTGGCTGGATGCGAGTGAGGCGACGGCAGCGACATGATCGGCTTCCAGCGCATGGCGCATGCCGATCAGAAAGCCAATGAAGAGTAGACTGATCATTTTATTGTCTCAACAGATGCGTGGTAACTGTTCGCCCACCAGCATGTCGACGATACGATCTCCACCGAAGCCGGTGGTGAGTATCACGCGTCCTGCGGGTTCGGCAACGACTTCACCGATGATCACGCTATCTTTGCCGGTTGGATGTGCACGCATCGCAGCCAGTATCGCCTGTGCCTGAGCCGCCGGCACCAGCGCAATGACCTTGCCTTCGTTGGCCAGATAAAGCGCGTCGAGGCCGAGGATTTCGCACATGCCGCGTACTTCTTTGCGGATCGGTATACGGGTTTCTTCGATACGGATAGCACAACCACTGGACTGGGCAAATTCATTCAGAACAGTGGCGATGCCGCCGCGCGTGGCATCGCGCATACAGTGGATATCCGGACATACGGCCAGCATAGCCTGGATCAGGCCGCTTAAGGTGGCACAGTCGGTCTGGATCGTGTTTTCAATCGCCAGTTCACCACGCGCATCGACGATGGCTGCGCCATGATCGCCAATGTAACCATTGCAGATCACCACATCACCGGGTTGTGCTCGATGTGCACCGATCTCGATACCGGCCGGAATCACCCCGATACCGGCGGTATTGATGAACAGTTTGTCTGCGGCACCTTTATGCACTACCTTGGTGTCGCCGGTAACGATGCGAACCCCGGCGGCATCTGCGGTCTGCTTCATCGACTGCACGATGCGGCGCAGATCCTCCACCTTGAAGCCTTCTTCGATGATCATGCCGCAGCTCAGGTAGAGTGGTATTGCGCCGCCTACGGCCAGATCGTTGATGGTGCCGGTGACCGACAGCTTGCCAATATCACCACCGGGGAAAAACAGCGGATCGACCACATACGAATCAGTGGTCATCGCCAGTCGATCGCCGTAAGCGGCGAGGGCAGCGATATCGAAACGGGCCTGATCTTCCAGCGTATTCAGTTCGGCGCTGTCAAAACCGGCCACGAATACATCGTCGATCAGATCTCGCATCGCCTTGCCGCCACTGCCGTGCGACAGGGTGATGGTATCGCCCTGCAAACTGCGTTTGCGTTCGCTGCGCGTATTCATGCGGCTGACTCCCGCTCCAGGTGAGCCTGGCGCTTCGCCATCAGCTCCGGCAGATCACCAAAGTTATAGTAGGCGGCACAGGCACCTTCGCTCGACACCATCAGTGCGCCCATCGGTGTTTCCGGGGTGCACAGCTTGCCGAATTCGGCACATTGCCAGGGCCGGATCAGGCCCTTGACGACATCGCCACACTGACAGGATTCGGGGTCGGCCACACGCAGATTAGGCACGTGAAATTTTTTCTCGGCATCAAACCCGGCAAACTCGGGACGCATACGCACCCCGGAATCATCCAGCGTGCCGAGTCCACGCATCTCGAACGAATCGCGCAGCTCAAACACCTGTTCGATCGCAGCCAGGCCGGGATGATTGCCCTGTTTCTGTACGATACGCACATACTGATTTTCTACTTCACAGCGTCCCTCTACGATCTGTTGCAGTAGCATATAGATCGATTGCAGGATATCCAGCGGTTCGAAGCCGGTGATTACGATCGGCTTCTGGTAGCGCTCGGGAATAAACTCAAACGGCTGTTCACCGATCACCATGCTGACATGGCCAGGGGCCAGAAAACCATCGATATGCATATCCGGATCATCCAGGATGGCCTGAATCGTCGGCGCGGTCGTCAGATGATTACAAAACAGTGCGAAATTAGTCAGGCCTTCGGCCTTCGCCTGCATTACGGTGAGCGCGGTGCTCGGCATGGTGGTTTCAAAACCGAGCGCAAAAAAGATCACCTGACGTTCAGGGTTTTTACGTGCCAGCTCCAGCGCATCTAGCGGTGAATACACCATGCGGATATCCGCACCATCCGCCTTCGCCTGCAGCAGGCTCTTGTGCGAGCCGGGTACCCGCATCGCATCACCAAAGGTGGTGAAGATCACGTCCGGACGTTCCGCCAGTATCACGCAATCATCGACCCGACCTCTGGGCAGTACACACACCGGACAACCGGGCCCGTGTACCATTTCGATACTGTTGGGCAGCATTTGCTGGATGCCGTAACGGAACAGGGTATGGGTATGGCCACCGCAGAATTCCATCAGCAGTAGTGGTTTCTTTTCGGTATAAGGTAACTGGTCCATCAGTTGGGCAATCTTGTTTTTGAGGGCTTTTGCCTTTTCCGGATCACGGAATTCATCGACATATTTCATTGGTTTTTCCTCTGTTGCTGGGATCAGATGGTGGCCGACTGCCGCATGGCGTCGAGTTCTTCCTGTACTTCTCCCAGTTCGGCGAGAATCTGCAGGGTTTTGTGTGCTTCTTCGGCATCGATGATGCTCATCGCGAAACCGACGTGTACCAGTACCCAGTCGCCGACACAGTCTGCGGCCGGATGCTGTTCCGACACGATGCAGGCGATGTTGACCTGGCGCTGGATGCCGCTGATATCGACCCTGGCCATCAATTTATCGGCATCGGTCAGTTCGATGATTTGTCCGGGTATACCTAAACACATGTTGTTGTCTCTCTGAGGTTTGCTCGGGCAGCGGCAATCAGCGCCTGTCCGAAGGAAATGCCACCATCGTTTGCTGGTAGCTGCTGATGAACTAAAATTTTGAGTGGCTGTTGCCGGAGTAGCTCCAGGCATAGCCTGAACAGGGTTTGATTCTGAAACACGCCACCGCTAAGCGCGACCGTACGGATGCCGCTTTGGTGGCTGATATGGCTCACGCTATCGGCAATAGCCTGTGCCAGTCCGCGATGAAAGCGGGCGCTGATGACGGCAGCCGATGTGCCCTGTTGCAGATCCTGTAATAGCGCACGCCACATCGTCTCAGGATTGATTTCCAGCAGCTCATGCTGCTCCAGCGTAAATAGATAGGGGCTAGCCTGCTGCAGCGCGGGTGCGGTGATACAGCTTTCCAGTTCAATCGCAGCCTGGCCCTCGTAACTGATGTGATCGGCGCAAATGCCAAGCGCTGCGGCGACCGCATCGAACAGGCGTCCGCAGGAAGAAGTGAGCGGGGTATTGATCGCCCGACGTATCATCTGCTCCAGCGTATTCAGCGGTTGCGCCGACAGGGTCTGCATCAACGCCAGATCGGCGTAGCGCTGCTGTAGTGCGGGCCAGTCATCCAGTTGTTGTAGCTGCGCATAGGTATTGCGCCAGGGCTGCAGAATAGACTGCACACCACCCGGCATGGGTGCCGGCTTTAGGCGTCCGATGCGCTGGTAATCCAGATAATCGGCGAGCAGGAATTCACCGCCCCAGATGCTGCCGTCATCACCGAAACCGAGTCCGTCCATCACAACACCGATCACCTTGCCCCGATGCCGCGCCCAGCCATTGTCGGCCAGGCAGGCGGCGATATGGGCATGATGATGTTGCACTTCATCGATACGGATGTCGTTATCCCGCGCCAGCTGGCGGCCATGCTTGCTGGACAGGTATTCGGGATGGCGGTCGACTACGATGTGTTGTAGCGGGAACCGGAACAGGCGCTGATAGAGCTCGAGATTATGCAGATAATCGTCGTAGGTGTGGGCGTTTTCCAGGTTGCCGATGTGCTGAGACAGCGTCGCCTGGCCGTCGCGGATCAGGCAGAAGGTATTCTTCATTTCACTGCCACAGGCCAGAATATTCGGTGGATTGATAAAACCGTCGGGCAGCGGGATCGGGCGTGGTGCATAACCTCGTGCGCGGCGTAAAAAGTGTGGCTGGTGATGGATCACCCGTACCACCGAGTCATCGATACGGTTGATGATGTCACGGTCATGCATCAGGAAATAGTCGGCAATGTGCTTTAGGCGCTGCTGCGCCTGCTGGTTATCGATGCACTGTGGCTCTTCTGAGCGGTTACCGGAGGTTAAAACGATAGGCCGCTCGAGTTGCTGACACAGCAGATGATGCAACGGACTGTTGGGCAGCATGAAACCGAGTGTGTGCTGGGCCGGAGCGATCGCGGGCGACAATGGTTGAGCGTGCTGCTTAAGCTGTAATAATACGATCGGTGCTGCATTCGATTGCAGCAGCTTGTGCTGTTCGTTATTCACCAGACAGTATTGTCTGATCTGGCTGACCGAGTTTGCCATCAGCGCCAGCGCTTTATGCGGGCGTCGCTTACGTGCTCTGAGGGTTTCTACCGCGCTATGATTGCCGGCATCGCAGGCCAGTTGAAATCCACCGATACCCTTGAGCGCGACGATATGACCCTGGCGGATCAGTTCAGCGATGCTATCCAGCGGGCGTTCCGATGGGATGGTTTGCCCCTCGGTATCCACGATCCACAATTGCGGGCCACAGTCAGGGCAGGCATTCGGCTGGGCGTGAAAACGCCGGTCGGCCGGGTTTTCGTATTCGGCTTGACAGGCCGGGCACAGCTCGAAAGCGGCCATACTGGTATAGGCCCGGTCGTAGGGAATGTCACGGATAATGCTCAGTCTGGGCCCGCAATGAGTACAGTTGGTGAAGGCATACTGATAGCGCCGGTTGCTCGGGTCGCTGATATCCTGCAGGCATTCGGAACAGGTCGCGGCATCCGCCACGATACCAGTGTGTACCTCGCTCTGCAGGCTATGCAGAATACTGAATTCCTGGAAATGGATAATCTCATCCAGAGTTTCACGCTGAATGCTATCGATACGTGCCAGAGCGGGCGGGTTGCTCTGTAACTGTTGCAGCAGCAGGTCGATCTGCTCTGGTTTGCTTTGCGCAATGATGAGTACGCCGGAACCATCGTTGCGGACTTCACCATTGATACCGAATTGCTGTGCGAGTTGCCAGACTGTCGGGCGGAAACCGACACCCTGCACCAGTCCGCGGATACGGATCTGTTCGCTATGCAGTTGTATTCCAGGGCTGGACTCATTCATCTCAGTGTACCGTACACACCATGCAGGGATCGAAAGAGCGAATGATATGCTGGATCTTTACGCTGGCCTGTTTTTCATCGCCCACCTCGGTATCCTGCAGCGCCAGTTCGAGCGCGCCGGGTTGATCCTGTCCATCGCGTGGAGAAAAGTTCCAGGTGGTCGGTGCAATGATCTGGTAATTCAGGATATGCCCGTTTTTGATTCTGACCCAGTGTCCGAGACTACCTCTGGCGGCTTCCACCAGACCCGCGCCCTGAGCTTCAGCGGGCACTTTGGCGGACACGCAGAAGGGCTGTTTGGGCTGTAACTGTCTGGCCCATGACTCCATCTGTGGCACGATCAGGGCCAGTTCCAGCAGGCGTGCAATCACCCGGCTACGCACATTGGCACCGTTATGTTCGACAATTTTGCGTATCAGTGGGTGGCCCTGCACCATCTGGCGCGCAATCGCACCAACCTCCATCACCCGGCCATCCAGACGCGGTGCCTTGCACCAGCTATAACCGTTGGATTCATCGGTGTCCGGAATGGTACTACCCTGAAACGGGTGTTTCGGCTGTGCCGCTGAACTCAGCCAGCTATGGGTCAGGTCTTCTCGGATCTGCTGTGGATTAAACGCACTGCTTTGACCCTGCAGGAATAGTCCGGGTTTGAATAGATGTGAGTCGGCATTGGCGTACGCACCATAACTCATGAAATTATCACTCGCACGTCCAAGTGCTGATAAGCCAAGGTCATCCGCGATATGGATGAAACGTGCAAAATCGGAGTCGGGATGCGCCTGTATCAACTGTTGCAGCGCCTGTTCTGAATCCAGTTCGATGATCTGCTCCAGCTCAACCCCGAACAGGGTTTGCTGCAGAAAATGACGGAAGTTGCGGATCGTGCTGAGCAGGCGGATACGTTCCTGCGCTTCCAGTGGACGCGTGGTGCCACCTGGCTGTATCGCCAGTGAGTGCGGCCATTTACCCGCCAGCAGACCGGTGATATGCAGGAAGGCGGCGCGAGCGGGTAAAACGACTGCGGCCGCATTACCGGTTTGAGCCTTAAAACGTTGCACAGTCGGTGTGAACCAGCTTTTATCCTGATAACAGTCGCGCGCAAAATCGGGCATGAAGAACAGATAGAAATGAGTCAGGTGATCGGCCAGGTTTTCTGTCGCCAGAATCAGGTTGGTGCTCAGCATGCCATTCGCTAAAGGCTGGATGTTCATCGCAGCGGCGAGAGCCTGGGCGGCCGCGACCGACTGCGAAACCGAGCAGATGCCGCAGATGCGGGGCGTATATACCAGCGCATCGAGTGGGTCCTTGCCCTGCAGAATCTGTTCATAGCCACGGAATAGGGGAGAGTTAACCCAGGCCCGGCTGATACGATCGTGCTCGACTTCGACCTGTACTTCGAGATCGCCCTCGACCCGGTTGAAGGGGCCCAGCAGGCGGCGCGTTGGCTGTGGAGATTTTTTGTCCATGCTCATGAACCGATTCCCGATAAGCCTGAGTCATGCCGGACTTGATCCGGCATCCAGTGAATGGATGGCAGGGGTAGTGATCTGGGCTTCGAGCGGACTGGATACCAGCCTCGGCTCGGGCATCCTGCTTCGCTCTTACTTCTGCATCCCTGCAGTCGTGCGCTGGTATGACGACAGTCGGAATGAATGCTCGGCTTAGTTTCTGCGTCGTCATGCCTGACTTGATCCGGCATCCAGCAAACCGATTGCAGGGGTAGTGATCTGGGCTTCGAGTGGACTGGATACCAGCATGCGCTGGTATGACGGTAGTTGGGATGAATGCTCGACTTATTCCCAAAGTCGTCATGCCGGACTCGATCCGGTATCCAGTGAACGGGTGGCAGGAGTCGTGACCTGAGCTTCGTCTGCACTGGATACCAGCCTCGGCTCGGGCATCCTGCTTCGCTCTTACTTCTGCATCCCTGCAGTCGTGCGCTGGTATGACGGTAGTTGGGATGAATGCTCGACTTAGTTTCAGCGTCGTTACGCCAAAGTTGTAGGGAAGATGCTTTCATGCCTTTTTATCCTTTTTCTGATGCTGACCGGGCGATACTCTGATGTGATCAGAGGTGGCATTCACCTTCAGACGTTTCGGTGTGGCGGCCTTGGCCAGTGATGACAGTGCGACAAACCAGGCTTTCGGCATATCGGTCGGCAGCCCGATCGGAATACCGGCGATCTTCGGGGTGACACTGAAGCTATGGCCCGGTTCTTCAAATTCGGGGGCGGTACAGTTGATACAGGCATAGCCTCCGCGCAGGCAGGAACCTTCACCGTTCCACAGTCGGGTATTGCAGTCGGCGCGCGCCTGAGTGCCGAGGCAGCCCAGATGTTCCATCAGACAGCCCTGTTCCGATGCCTGGCTGGCACTTGCCTTGTACTCATAAAACTCATTGCGCGGACAACCGTGATGCACCAGATGATCGGTGTAGCTGCGCGGACGGTTGAAGCTGTCGAGCTGTTCGGTGTCGAGCTCCTGCATCGATAGCTGAAGCAGGGTTTCAATCACCCAGTTCGGGTGGGTTGGGCAACCGGCGATGTTGATCACCGGCAACTGTCCCGGACTGATCCAGTCAGTCCCGAGCAGGCCGCCTTTGTGGCGTCCTTCATACTGCAGCCCGGTTGCCTCGCCGGGATTGGGGCCGGACATGGTAATGCCGCCAAAGGTGGCGCAGCTGCCGATGCCGATGGTGTAACGTGCCTTACGCGCGAGACTCTGCAATACCTTAAACATAGGGCGACCGCTACCACTTAGCATATGAAATCGGCCGCTACCCTGCGGGCCCATCATCACCGAACCTTCCAGACACAGAGCATCGAGCGTGATCTGATCGCTTTCAATCGCCTCCAGCAGGGCCAGGAATTCGTCGCCGCTGGCTTCACTGAAAGAAGGGTGCCAGAGCAGGTTGATATTGTTTTGAGATAGACTGCTATAAAAATCCGGCGCTTCCGCATTCAGTACCGACATGCTACAGCCTCCGCAGCCACCGGATTGTAACCAGAGTATATTGAAGCCGCTCATGGCTTGAGTTCGAGCGGCAGGCTGAAGATGAATTCGCTGCCGCCATCGCTATTATTTTGTGCGCGCAGATTACCATGACACTGTTCGGTGGCAAGACCGAAGCTGATATACAGGCCGAGTCCGGTGCCACTGCCGACCGGCTTGGTGGTAAAGAACGGATCGAACAGTTTGACCAGATCCTGCGTTTTTATGCCGTGTCCATTATCCCGGATATGGATGTGGGCAAAGGTATTATCCTGCTCAACCCGGATCTGCAGACGGGGATGTTCAGTCTGTTGCATGGCATCGATCGCATTCTGTAGTAGATTGATCAGGATCTGATGCACATGGCCTTCGTTGTTGATGATGATCAGTTGCGCTGGACAATCATTGATGACTTCGAGTCTGGCACTGGCAGATTTGAGTATCCAGGAGCTGGCACGGTTTATCACCGCGATCAGGTCCATAGGCTGCTTTTCACTTTGCTGAGGGGTGGAAAACTTGCGCAAATTTTTGACGATTTCACTGACCCGTTCGGCACCCTCCATCGAGCCTTCCACCAGAGGTTCGATGTCGTCCATCATAGCGTCGATACGCAATTGTTCGCGCAGCTTTTTACATTCAGCAGCACTGCTCCCACCATGCAGTGCATCCATGTACAGCTTGAATTTCTGCTGGTAGCCCCTGAGTGCATGCATGTTGGCATACAGGAAGCTGATCGGGTTATTCAATTCATGCGCGACACCGGCCACCAGTCGCCCCAGTGAAGCCATTTTCTCCGACTGGATCAGTTGCAGCTGGGCGGTTTTTAATTCTTCGTGGGTACGCTGTAATTCGGCATAGGCCTTGCGTAGTTCTCCCAGCGGACGTCCGGTAATGACCAGACCGGACAGGCGGTAATCATGATCCAGCCGGGCGCTGCAGTTGATTGCCATCGGTACCGGTTGCTGCTGATCGTTGATCAGTTCGACTTCGCAATCGATTAAGGTGCCTGAGCGTATATGTTCTGGAAATTCGGCTATCTGTGGCAGGTACCTGTCGCAAAATAACACCGACAGATCCTTGCCTTTTAACTGCTCGGCGGTTTTTCCGATACTCTCGATCAGGGCCTGATTGACCTGCTGGATATGCCCGTTGATATCACACACGATGAGGATCTCGGACATCGAGGTGATCACACTCTGGATGAAGCTCTGAGCATCTTCCAGCGCGGTATTTTTTTCTTCCAGTTCGACCTGATAATGCACCAGATCGGCATAGATGCTATCCATGCGCTGGATCACTTCAATCCACACCTGGTCATCGTTCAGGCGTAGCTGCTGTTGCAGCTCAGTGGAGAATCCGACCTGTTCGGTCAGACGTGAGCTGGACAGATGGGACTGCTCATTCATGCGACTTCGGTAATGGTTTCAAGCTTGCTGTTTTTTTCCAGACCATAACGTTCCATCTTGTTGCGCAGGCCAACCCGAGACAGCCCAAGTTCCTGTGCTGTCTGGGTTTTATTCCAGCGCAGGCGCATCAGGGTTTCCTTGAGAATAATGGCTTCAAGCGATTCGATGCGCTGCTTGAGCGGACCTTCGATGCCGCTCAGCATGCCCATATCGGCCAGCGACTCTTCCGGTGCCGCCTGCAGAATTTTTGGTGAGACCAGATTCGAACCCAGATAATCACTCTGACCCAGTACCAGCATGCGCTTGATTTCATTCTGCATTTCACGCACATTGCCGGGCCAGTGGTAAGCCTCGAAACACTTGAGTGCTTCATCGCTGATGCCTTTGACCCGTTTTCCGAGCTGATCCATGCTTTGGTTCAGGATGGCAATCGCAAGTGGTACGATATCGGCCTTACGCTCACGTAGCGGTGGAATCAGAATTTCAAAGGTGGCGAGCCGGTAAAACAGGTCCTGACGGAATTTTCCGCTGCGCACATCCTCTTCCATATTGCGGTTGGTGGCGGCAATCACGCGCACATCGATGGAGCGGCGCTGATTACTGCCGAGTGGCCGGATTTCTCCTTCCTGCAGTACGCGCAATAACTTGACCTGAAACGCGGGTGAGGTTTCTCCTATTTCATCCAGAAAAATGGTGCCGCCATCGGCGCGTTCAAACAGGCCGACACGGTCTTCGATCGCGCCGGTAAAGGCGCCGCGTTTATGTCCGAACAGTTCGCTTTCGAGCAGTTCGTCGGGCAGCGCGCCACAGTTTTCCGCGATGAAGGGCTTATCCTGACGCAGGCTGTTGTAGTGCAGCGCACGTGCGCAGAGTTCCTTGCCGGTGCCGGATTCACCGCTGAGCAATACATTGACATCATAAGGGGACACATTGCGTACCAGCGCGCAGACGTTGTTCATGCAGCTGTCCGGGCTGCGCACGATGCCCTGATCCCAGTCATAGCGTGACTTCAGAACCCGGCGTTTTTCAATCATCGACTGTTCGATGGTATCGGGTTTTAGTTTCAGTTCGATAGTCAGCTGTTCGTTTTCGCGTTGCAGGCGGAACAGTTCCACTGCGTTACTCAGCTTGCTGATGAGTTCATCCGGGTGCCAGGGCTTGGCAATATATTGATAGATGCCACCCTTGTTGATGGCGTCGATGATGTCATTGGAATCGGTATAACCGGAGATGATGATACGGATGATGGTTGGATACTGATCACGTACCAGCTGGCAGAATTCGATGCCGGTCATGCCCGGCATGCGCTGATCGCACAGCAATACCTGTATCCACTGCTGCTGCAGAATACGCTCGGCGTCGATGGCATTTTCTGCGGTATGTACATCGAAGCGATCTCCCAGAATGCGTCGGATCGATTCCAGCGAAAGTTTTTCGTCATCGACGACGAGAATGCCGGGCAGTGTTTTCATCAGCGCGCTGGGGTGCTGGCAGCCGTTGCTTGCTGGGGTTTATAGCCGATCAGACGGGTCTGGCGAGCCAGCCGTATCCATTCGTACCAGTCCTGCATGCCTGCGCCGGTGGTGGCGGAAACCTGCAGAATCTGGATGCCGGGATTCACCCGTCTGGCGTACTCGATGCATTGGTCGATATCGAAGTTCAGATAAGGTAGCAGATCGATTTTATTCAGCAGCAACAGGTCGGCGGCATGGAACATATCCGGATACTTGATCGGTTTGTCTTCACCCTCGGTAATCGACAGGATCGCGACCTTGCTCGCTTCGCCCAGATCAAACGCGGCCGGGCATACCAGATTGCCGACGTTTTCGATGAACAGCACCGAGCGTTGCTGCGGGTTCAACTGTTCTACTGCATGTCCGATCTGATGCGCATCCAGATGACAGCCTTTGCCGGTGTTGATCTGGATTGCAGAAACGCCGGTGGCGCGGATGCGTTCGGCATCGTTACTGGTTTCCTGGTCGCCTTCGATGACTGCCAGCGATAGTTCCTGTTTCAGATCACTCAGGGTGCGTGTGAGCAGGCTGGTTTTACCGGAGCCGGGACTGGATACCAGATTCAGCGTGAGCATACCGCGGCTGCCAAACAGTTTGCGATTGGCCTGGGCATATTCGTTATTCTTGCCGAGTATATCCTGCTCGATCTGTACCATGCGGGTCTGGCTCATACCGGGCGCATGGGCGTGCGCAGGTCCATGGCCGTAATGATGATGGTCGCCGTCATGATTATGCGTGTGCGCATGATCATGATCGTGGCTGTGAGGGTGGTCATGAGTATGGGGGTGATCATGATCATGGTCATGGCTATGATCGGTCGCCTGGCCTTCTATCCGGCTTTCACCTTCGCCGCATCCGCAAACAGTACACATTATTCTACCTCCAGTTCTTTGATTCGCATTTCGTCACCACTGGTGACCTGTAGTTGATAGCTGCCGCAGTCCGGACATTCATCGAAGCGCTGTTTCACATTCACCGCTTTCGAGCATTGCATGCACCAGGCCTGGCCGGGCAGATTGATAATATTCAGGCTAGATCCCTGCGCCAGACTGTTGCGGGTGACCGCGTCATAACAGAAGCGCATCGATTCTATCTCTACCCCGGATAGGTCGCCGATTTCGAGCCATACCGTTTTAACCTTGTTGAATCCCTGGCGTGCGGACTCAGCTTCTATCACCTGCAAAATGCCTTCACATAAAGACATTTCATGCATCAGAGTATCCTCAGATCGTATCCGACACAGGGATCGATGGCATTGATCAACAGGCGTGCCAGTCTGTCCAGCTGTTGTGGTTCACAGCTGCTGGTGTTGGTCAGGCTTTTGTTGATCAGACCCTGCGGGTGAAAATTCCATTCGGTGGGGGCCAGAATCTGGTAGCCGATGATGCGGTTATTGCTGACCTTCAGGTGATGGATCAGGTGACCGCGTGCGGCTTCCACCTGCGATAGTCCGATCAAATCATCAGCCGCCTTGAGTACGCTGTTTTCGGTTTCCGTCAGCTGTTTCAGTAGTGCGTTCAACTGTTGCGGAATTCTGGCCAGTTCCACCAGTCGAGCGACCCAGCGCGTAATTAGGGTGTTATGAAATTCGCGTTTGAGCAGGCCGATCAGCGGATGATGACTCTGGCGCACGAAAGTCGTGGTTTCATAAACCTTGCCCTTCCAGTCGGGTCTTTCAATAAATTGACGATGCTGCTCCGATTCGAAGCGTTTCTTGAGCTCGAGTGTTTTCAGCGCAGGCAGCGCCGAACTGTCCGAGTAACCCTGCGAACTCCAGCCTTCTTCGCAGATCATGTGCACCGAGCAGGCGGCAATGCCATCGTTGTTGTGGGTCCACTGATTCAGACCTTCGATATCACGGATCTTGAGCCAGTCGCTACTCTCCATCTGCAGAATATGCTGGTTCAGGTATTGATCCAGATTGTTAATCAGCGTCTGTAGCCGGGCCGAATCCATCTGCACGCGGCTGTGCAGGCTGAAGGCATCACCCTCCGCAAACAGCGCATTTTTAAACTCAGTGATGAGCTGCCCGAGCGCGGGCAGGGCATCTGTATCGATAGCTTTGCCGAACAGTTGCGGCCAGTCGAGCTGGATTCTATGAAGATGTTCGCGTGCACTTTCCACCAGTACCAGCATGTCGCGTGCGATTTCATGATGCGTGTCACTGCTGATCTTGAGCGCACGTTGGATTGCGAGCAGCGCAGCGCGTGACTGCGCGATGCCACACACATTAAACAGCAACGGAATCAGTGACAGGGTCTGCTCCGGGGATTTTCCGATCATCACCTGAGAGGCGTGAACCGGTCGTTGCGAACACACCGATACGCGTCCTTCGCCTTTAATCTCGGCGTGGATATTGATGACTATTCGGCCTTCTATTTCATGCATTTTCAAATCATCCGCTAATCAGGATAGTGAATAAAGGACGGCTGGAGGTGTGAGAGCAGCACCCGGCAGCTTAAAGACTGCATGAAATCAAATTTTAACCGATAAAGAAAGCGATTTTTCAATTAAGTGGAAAAAATAATTACAAAAAAGACTAAAAGTGAAAACTATAGTTTCATTAATATTGAATTCACAAAATGAACTTGTGTAAACATTCTTTTCGGTAGCTACGGATTATCGATCATAGTGTATCCGCCTTTCGAGGCGATGAAACGCGAAAAATTATTCCATATATATGATTTTTAACGCTTAAACATCTTTTGTATGGTTATTGCTAATTCTGTTCAACATCTAAAAATAATAATTTTAAACACTCCTAAAAGTGTACACCTCATCTAAAAACCGGAGGAACAAGAATAGTGGAAATCGAATTAGATTATTCAAGCATAGAGAAAAGACTGGGCGTGACCCGCAGAACCTTCCTGAAATTCTGTACCGGGGTAGCTGCATCCCTGGGCCTTTCATCCCAGTCGGCCATCGCGATGGCAAATGCGATCGCCGACCCCAAAAAACGGCCTCCGGTGATCTGGCTACATGGTCAGGAATGTACCGGCCCGACCGAGTCCCTGTTGCGTTCTGAACAGCCGAGTATGGAACACCTGATCCTCGATCTGATTTCTCTGGATTACCATCAGACGCTGGATGCCGGGGCCGGTCACAGCGTCGAACACATCAAAAAACAGAGCATGTTGGAGAATAAAGGTAAATACCTGCTGGTGATCGAGGGTGCTATCCCGATTAAGGATAAAGGTATCTACTGCAAGATTGCCGGCGAAACCATGCTCGATCTGACCCTGGAAGCGGCTGAACATGCGGCCGCGATTGTGGCTTTCGGTTCCTGCGCAAGCTGGGGCGGGGTGCAGTCGGCGTCGCCAAACCCGACCGGTGCAACCGGTGCGCCTCAGGTATTAAAGGATAAAACCGTGGTCACCATCCCCGGATGCCCGCCGAATCCAGCCAACTTCATCGGTACCGTACTGTATTTTGTGACCTATGGAAAGCTGCCGCCGATCGATGCCGAAGGCCGTCCGAAGTGGGCCTACGGTCGTCTGGTGCATGAAAACTGTTACCGCCGTCCGCATTTTGATGCCGGTCGCTTCGCCACCGAATTCGGTGATGACGGTCATAAGAAGGGCTACTGTCTGTACAAGCTGGGCTGTAAAGGCCCGGAAACCTATAACAACTGTCCCAGCCTGGAATACAACAATGTGGGCGGTAATGTCTGGCCTATCGGTGTCGGCCATCCCTGTTTCGGCTGTTCGGAAAAGGGCGTCGGTTTCGAGAAAGCGATGTTCAATGAACTGTCCGATGTAAAAACCCATACCCCGCCGAATATGTTTCCCGCCATCGAAGTGCGTGAATCCAGCAGTGGCATATCGACCGGCGCTGCCGCGCTCACCGGTGTCGCCATCGGTGCCGCCGTAGGTGCCACGGCAATGGGTGCCAGAAAACTGGATCAGCAAGAAAAAGATCAGAGCTAAGGGGGCGTTATGAAACGTAGAGATTTTCTAAAAGCTACACTCGGCGGCACGGCCGCCACGCTGTGTGCAACTAGCGTCGAAGCGCGGCCTAACCTGGAGCCGGCACCACAGGCGGTGGGTATGCTGTTCGACTCGACGCTGTGTGTCGGCTGCAAAGCCTGTGTCAGCAAGTGTAAGGAAGTAAACGATATGCCGCCGGTGATCGATGGCGATAAAACCACCTGGGATTCAGCGCGTGATCTGTCTGATCAAACCCTGAATGTGATCAAGGTTTACCGCGACGGCAATGCCACCACCAAGGATTCAGAAGTCGACGGCTATTGCTTTGAAAAACGTAGCTGTATGCATTGCGTTGATCCGGGCTGTGTGTCGGTCTGTCCCTGTACCGCGATGCGTCAGGATAAGGTGACCGGTATCGTGACCCATCATCCGGATGTGTGTATCGGCTGCCGTAACTGTATGGTGGGTTGCCCGTATAACGTGCCACAGTTCGAATACAACAAGCTATTCGGGCAGATTCGTAAATGTGAGCTGTGCAATCAGCCTGGTGTAGAACGTATCAACAAGGGTCAGATGACCGGCTGTGCGGAAGCCTGTCCGACCGGTTCCACCCTGTTTGGTCCACGCGAGGCATTGCTGGAAGAAGCCAGACGGCGCATGCAACTTAAGCCGGGAGAGCTTTACCGCTATCCGATGGGCGATATCACCAGGCCTTATAACTATCATGAAAAAATAGTGCCCACCTACAAGCAGCATATCTGGGGTGAAAAGGAAGCGGGTGGTACCAGCGTGATGCACATTTCATCGGTATCCTTCGACAAACTGGGAATGCCGCCACTGGAAGAACGTTCAGCGGCCTCTATTGCCGAATCGGTACAGCATTCGGTGTACAGCTTTATGGCGCTTCCGGCGCTGGCACTGGCCGGGCTCACCTATACCGTGCGTAAAAATACCCGTGATCATGACGAAGGAGATGACCAATGAGTGCTCATCAGGCGTTAGGTGGACGCATTTTCACCAAGCCATTTCTGGTGCTGCTGCTGATCTTTGTAGTCGGCCTGGTATTTATGGTTGAGCGCTTTAGCTCCGGCATGGGGGCGGTGAGTAACCTGAACGGTGGATTTGCCTGGGGTATCTGGGTGGTATTCGACGTGGTGGTCGGCACCGCTTTTGCCTGCGGTGGCTATGCGCTGGCGTTTATGGTGTATGTGTTCAATAAGGGACAGTATCACCCGCTGGTGCGTCCGGCGGTGCTCGCCAGTCTGCTCGGCTATGCACTCGGCGGCTTTGGCGCCTTTTTCGATATGGGGCGGTTCTGGCAGTTTTACGAAATCTTCATTCCGGGCAACTGGAATTTTAATTCGGTAATGCTGGAAGTGGGTCTGTGTGTTGCGGTCTATATTATCATTCTGGCACTTGAGTTTGCCCCGGCCGTACTCGAAAAGTTCGGCATGCACGGTCTGCTTAAATCCCTTAACAAGGTGTTGTTCTTTCTGATTGCACTGGGTGTGTTATTACCCACCATGCACCAGTCTTCACTTGGTTCACTACTGATTGCAATGGGGCACAAGGTGCATCCGCTATGGCAGGTTGATCATATGCAGCCCGTGCTGGCGTTAATCTCAGCACTGATCATGGGCTTCTCTATCGTCATCTTCGAGGCCAGCACCTCGGCGGTTGGCTTCAGTCGTAAATCTGAGGCTTCACTACTGGCAAAGATGCGACAGGTTATCATTGGCCTGCTGTCTACCTTCCTGATCGTGCGCCTGCTGGTGCTGCTGGTGCAGGGCAAGCTGGGACTGATCTTCGCGGCTGATTTTGCATCTCTGATGATACTGCTGGAAACTGCGCTGTTTGCGATTCCACTGGTGATCCTGCTGTCGCCCGAGCGCAGCAGCCGTGGCAGCCAGTTACTGATCGCCGCCATGTGTATGCTGATGGCGGGTAGTCTGTATCGCTTTGACGCCTTTTTGCTGACCTTCAATCCCGGTCCGGGTTATAGCTATTTCCCTTCTGCTGCGGAAATTATGATCACGCTGGGCGTCGTTGCCTTCGAGATTATGGCTTACCTGATTCTAGTTAAAACCCTGCCCGTACTCCATCGAGAAGAACGCGCGCTATAAAATTACTGAGGAGAACTCTTTGTGACTACACGTATTACAGTTGACCCCATTACCCGTATCGAAGGCCATCTTCGCATCGATGTCGAAGTCGATAACGGTAAGGTAAATAAAGCCTGGTCTTCGGGCCAGATGTGGCGCGGCATTGAACAGATTCTGATCGGGCGTGATCCACGTGAAGCCTGGTCCTACACTCAGCGTTTCTGCGGTGTATGCACCACGGTGCATGCGATTACCTCGGTGCGTGCGGTGGAGAATGCGCTCAATCTGGAAGTGCCGCTGAACGCCCAGCTGGTGCGTAATATCATCCAGGCCGCGCATGCGATCCAGGATCATATCGTACATTTCTATCACCTGTCGGCGGTAGACTGGGTGGATGTGGTATCGGCGCTGGATGCCGATCCGGTAGCCGCAGCCAAGCTGGCCGAATCCCTGTCCGACTGGTCGCTCAACGGTCCGCATGAAATGAAAGCGGTACAGGAACGTCTGAAGACTTTCGTTGGCAGCGGCCAGCTGGGTCCTTTCTCCAGTGGTTACTGGGGGCATCCGGCGATGAAACTGCCACCGGAAGTGAATCTGCTGGCGGTCGCGCATTACCTGCAGGCGCTGGATGTACAAAATTATGCCAACAAGATTGTCGCGATTCTGGGCGGCAAGAGTCCGCATATCCAGAACGTTGCGGTCGGTGGTGTGAGTAATTCGATCAGTCATGATGCGCCCTCGGTGCTGAATATCGAGCGACTGATGCTGATCAAGGGCTTTATCGACAAGCTCGATCACTTTGTTAAATCGGCCTATATGTCGGATGTACCCGCTATCGGCGCGTTCTATCTGGACTACGCGGCTCTGGGCGCGGGTGTAACCAACTACCTGACGGTGCCGGATTTCCCGGTCGACACAAAGGGAACCGAGTTTATGTTACCCGGCGGCTATATTGAAAACGCCGATCTATCCTCGCTCAAACCAATCAAGACCTTCGGTGATCGCTACTTCCGTGATGGTGTCGCCGAGAGTTCCAGGCATGCCTGGTATGAAGGTGAAAAGCCGCTGCATCCGTACCAGGGTGAAACTAACGCGCAGTACACCGATTTTCAGGATGAAGGTAAGTACTCCTGGATTAAGGCACCAACCTTCTATGGTCAGCGTGCCCAGGTTGGCCCCTTATCCGATGTGCTGGTCGGTGTTGCGAGTGGGCATGCAGGGTATACAAAGTATCTGAACGATGCGATGGGTATCCTGAAATCCGTTTCGCAGACCCCTGATATTCCGTTAACCGCGTTACATTCAACCATCGGCCGGCATGCGGCGCGTGCGATTCGTTGCGGGGTGATGATTGATACTCTGCATGATCAATGGGAACGACTGGTGAATAACATCGGAACTGGCGATGAAGACACCTTCAATGCACCGGTATTCCCGAAGGGCGAGATTGAAGGCTTTGGTTTCCATCAGGCACCGCGTGGCGCGCTATCGCACTGGGTGGTCATCGAAGATGGCAAGATCAAAAACTATCAGGCGGTAGTGCCGAGTACCTGGAATGCGGGACCACGCGATGCAGAAGGCCAGCCCGGTCCGTATGAATCCTCACTGATGGATCATCCGGTCGCGGATGAGCATAAGCCACTGGAAGTGTTACGCACCGTACATTCATTCGATCCCTGTATAGCCTGTGCGATTCACATGGTAGATACCGAGCAGAAAGAGATAGTCAAGGTGAAGGTGTTATAAACCATTGCTGAAAGCCAGCGGGTTGAGTTAAAGGATTGTTATGTCGGTAATTTGGCCGACTGTTGCGGTTGTTTTCGAAGTCATCATGCCGGACTCGATTCGGTATCCAGTGAACGGATGGCAGGGCAGTGACCTGGGCTTCGAGCGGTCTGGATACCAGCATGCGCTGGTATGACGACAGTTGGGATGGATAGTCTGGTTATTTTCGAGGTCGTCATGCCGGACTCGATCCGGTATCCAGAAACGGCTTGCAGGGGCAGCGAGATGGACTGCGACAGAACTGGATACCAGTATGCGCTGGTATGACGAGAGAAGGGTCGAATACTCAGCTTATTCTCGAGGTCGTCATGCTGGACTCGATCCGGTATCCAGAAACGGCTAGCAGGGGCAGCGAGATGGACTGCGACAGAACTGAATACCAGCCTCGGCTCTGGCATCCTGCTTCGCTCTACCTTCTGCATCCCTGCAGTCGTGCGCTGGTATGACGAGAGA
>JACNJF010000038.1:0-11876 GCA_014382695.1 Gammaproteobacteria bacterium
ATTGAAATAACACGAGCGTGGATTTTGCTGGTCAATGTCAGCATGGAGAAGTTCAGCGATGAGGTTACCGATAGTCCAATCGTTGATCAGAACGCAGTTGTCAAAGGATTTGCTGCGATCAATTACACCTTCTGAACGTTATCCAGAGATTGATCACGCTGGATAAACCGACTGGTACTGGCCCGGTTTTCACTTTTGATGGTAAAGATTCAAATTAGTAGCGGAGTAACAGAATAGTGTCTTCTAAAGACTTTATCATCGATGATCGAATGAATGACGGCTTAAACTCTAGCCTCGGACTTGAATGGCGACTGTTTACCGATCAGGTCATGGGCGGGGTATCCACTGGACATTTATCACGAGAGACTTATCAAGCTAGAAGCTGCCTGCGCATGCAAGGCAACATTTCAACACAAAACAATGGAGGATTTGTTCAAATCGCCCTGCCATTGACCAAACAACAGTATTTCGATGCCTCTGCCTATGCAGGTATTGAAATGGAAGTCGCAGGAAACAATGAGCTCTACAATTTACACATCCGCACTGCCGGCCTGCGGTTTCCATGGCAATCCTATCGTGTTAGCTTCAGGGCCATCGACGACTGGCAAAAAATTAGAATTCCATTTAGCGCAATCAAGCCTTACAAAACAACTCAAAAATTTCGCCGGGATAAAATCGAACGTTTAGGGCTGGTCGGAATCGGGCGGGAATTTCATGCCGATCTGTATTTAGCTTCACTCAAATTTTATGCTGAATAATAGAAGCTACTCGATGTCAGAAATAAACAGCACAAAGTGAGCTAGCCATGCACCTGCTGTAGATTAATGGATATCCTTAATCTTTTTAGCTTTTTTCCTGGCCTGCGCCACTGATTGCATTGAGTCGCTGGCCTCTATGCTGGATATTTTGAGAATTTTTTTGGCCCCCTGAATCCAGGCCGGGCTGGCCAGCAGGCTTAACGCTATTAAGGCTATCGTGGCCTGATAGCCAAACTGACTGATCAGTCCAATCTGTAAGCCGACCGTAGCCAGCACAAAACTAAACTCACCTACCTGAGACAGCAAGGCACCCGAGTACAGGCTGATGCGCCAGTCGCTGCCGAGGAATCTAAAAATAATCGCGTTGATGAAGGTATTGGTGATCAAAACACCCAGCAATAAAAGCAGTAATAAGGGTAGATTCTGTTTCACAAATTGAACATCGATCAGCATCCCCATGGACACAAATAACAGCGCGACAAACACGATCTTTAACGGTTCCAGCGCACGCTGAACCCAGTCGGTCTCTTTTGCGGCGGCTACCACCAGACCTGCGACGAAGGCTCCCAGAGCCGCGGAAAGCTCCAGCATGCCGGACACAAAGGCAAACCCGAAACAGACGAGTAGTGCAGCAAATAGCTGTACTTCATGGTCTTTCTTGATAAAGCGGGAAAAAGGCAGCTTAAAGCGGTGACGCGAGACCACCCAAATGGCAAATGCAGTAATGCCTATACCACCCAGCAGCTGTTTATAGATCACCCCCTGTTCCGGCGTCTGGCCCGACAACATCGAAATGACAATCAGCATCGGCACTATGGCCAGATCCTGAGCTAACAGGATCAACAATACGTTTTGTCCGGCAACGCTATCGAGTTCATTGCTATCCTTGAGTAATTTCAGCACCACGGCGGTACTCGAAAGACTGATAACAAACCCCAGTAGCACAATACGGGGCAGGCCCCAGTCAAAATACTGGCCGATTAACCACACCGTTAACACGCTGACCAGGACCTGAAACAGGGTTCCTAACACCGCGACCCGCCATCCCCTGGCTAGTTGCAGCGGAGAAACCTCCATCCCGATGAAGAACAGCAATAAGGTCACGCCTAAAGCGCCTAAATGCTCGATGAGGACCACATCCTGCACGATAGCAAGGCCGGAAGGCCCGATAAAAATACCCGCCACAATATAGCCGACTAACTGCGGCTGGCGGAAAATCTGCAACAGCAGACCCAACGCAAGGATAACGGCGATGACGCCGACTAACGGCGGTAACAGGGGATCAATATGCATGGTTAACTTTTAATTCCGAATAGTTCATATCAACCTCAGCTAAAAAGCATCTCTGCGCTCTAGCGAGACTGTGCTCTGATTTCAAAATCGTAGTTTAGCCTGCTCGCAGGCTGCTGAAACTTACCCAGAGTGAATAATGTATCTGGATTTTCCGCGCCCGAGGAAAAACTCGCTCACCCAATGAGCGCTAATAATGTATTTTATTGTTAATACTTTTATCCAGATGCATTTCAATTTTGGCTTAAAACTTTCGGACACCTCCAGCTTCCTGTTTAACCTACAACTCATTCTCATGACAAAGTGTACAGCCAATACGCTGTCCTTTGGCGATGCTCACACTACCATGCTCCTTACTCAGTGTTCTATCGGCAGCCGCGCGCGATAACACACTGCCTTCTCCATTCAGGCCATGACAGGCACGGCAGGCATTACTGTTTATCTCGGCCAGACGCTCATGCCCACCTGCTGAAAAGCGGGTATTGCCGACCGGATGCATGCCATGTGGACCATTCAGCGTATTACCCAGATCGCCCACATGGCAGCTGGAGCATTCGACGATGGTACCGGCATGGCCCTGAATATCCTGCGCCGCCTTATTATCGTTTGCGTAGGGATTGCGGTTCGGCCAGATCGCATGGGTACTGCCATGACAGCCTTCACAGCTTAAGCCTTTATGTCCTTTGCCGGTTCCGTTGTCGGCACCGCTCAGGCGATACAGTGCTGCGGTGGTGGCAAAGCGTGAACTCGGAAAACGTAGCAAAGTCAGGTTATCGGAACCACCGTTCAGCTTGTGACTGGATAATTTATACGTCATCAGCAGGCGCAGGCCATCCGTTTTGTTCGTGCTATCGCGGCTATTGATCACAGTGTCATTCAACTGACCACTCTGTTTCAGCTGCGCCACCTGCATCACATCTCCTACATGACAGCTGTCACAACTGGGTTCAGATGCCCACGGTACACGCCGGGTTAAATCTGCTCCAGCAGGAAAGCCATTGGCTGGAAAACCGGCTGAAAAGTCGTCGCCCACCTGGCTTAACTGGCCATGACAATCCTGGCAGACGGTACCCGAGCCTCCCATCGCGCCACGCAGGCACAGCGCTTTTTTACCCGGATGGCAGTTATAGCAGGTTTGTATCAAAACCGATTGAGCCACAGCCGGGTCACGACCCGCACCGGGCACCGGCATATCTGGAAACAGACCGGCATACAGGACCGGCTCTGCTTTGGACAACTTACCATGCACGCTATGCATCGCACGTGACATGCTGACATGCCGGGTCTGCTGCTTGCCGTTGTCGTCATTCGGTCCCAGCTGCGCCAGATCGAGCGCCGGTGAGTAATGACAGTTGGCGCACACCACATTCGGTGTGGTGGCTCCGTTACTGCCATCCGGCTGGGTGCCAGCCAACGCGGTGGCATGTTTGAAATCATGTAATTTAAGGATGTTGGTTTTGGCGCTATTAATCACCTTCTGCTCATTCGTCGCACCGATCATCGCCAGCGCCTGCAAGCCCGTTTCGATAAAGCTGACACCCGCATAATTGGCATTCGCGATATCATCACACACGAGCGTATTGCTGCTATCGATACTGCACACCTGCTGGCTGGCATGGCAGATAGCGCAATCAGCTTCGGCAGCGGTGGGGACCACGGTATCCACCGAGGCCAGCACATTATCAGCAGCATCGCGCGCCTCTACTCGGAGTAATGGATAGGGATTTGAACGACCCGTATCATCAATCGTCGCCATCGGGATTCCTTCGGCGGTGTAACGATTAAAACTATTAACCCGGTAGCCAAAACTAAAATCGGTAAAAAATGGCAGGTCAGTCACATAGTTGTTGAATGGCTGAGGGCGGTTTGCCAATCCCGGCATCGCTGATTGCTCGGCCTGCAGTGTGCGGCTGCCGAGATAAAGTTCGGCCAGATCGGGAGCCGGCAGGCCGCTATCATCGGTGGTCGGAAATTGCGACAGCACCGTGGCTGGATATAACTTTTCGTAAGCGACAAATCCGAGCCGGTCGATACCCGAGGCTGAGGGCTGGGTCACTTCCCAGAAATTGGATTTAAACAGGCCGGTCAGATTTAGCCCGCTACTGGTGACGGAATCCTGCGCATCCGGTAGACGCGTGGCATCGGTAAAATCAGTGAAGTAATTCGACGCTACGGCCTGATAGCTAAGACTCACGCCATCCGCTGGAGACAGCATCTGCGGTGTACTGCCTTTTTTCAACACCTGTGCATTCAACACATTATAAGGCGGCAGGATACTGAAAATCCGATAATCCTGATCGGCACAATGCATACCCAGATCATTAAACGCCAGTACCGTATAATCCTTGCCATTGCTACCGGTATCGCCAGAAGTATTAATCTTTGGCGTGTCTTCAGAACAGGCCATCAAAACCAGCGCAGGCATCAGCACCAGCATCCTGCCATATTTTTTATAAGCCTGTTTCAGCATCGTTTAAACCCTTCCCGGATGTATCAAATAATTACCCAGTTTAAACCTGCATTCTTATATAAGCCTTAACGGGGAAACATGGACATGCACCCATTTATCCAACCCGGCAAATTTTTCATTCCCGCAGCGCAACGCCCCAGCTGACATACATCGCTATCTGCACTTCATGGTAGAATTCAGAGGTGTTATTTTTTCAATAATCCGACAGGGAAAACGTATGGAAAAAGCCATTCATTTACTTCAAAACCTGGCTTCAGGAAAAGTGGTCGCAGGGCTATTTATCATCACCCAGGCTGTTTATCTGACCATGCTGCTGTATACACTGCCTGCCGTGCAGAGCTTTGCCGCAGACAAGGCATTGTTTGATTTATCCCTATTCGGTTACTCCTACGACGAAGCGATCTCACTACTGGAAGCTTTAGGAGCCGAAGGCCGGCGCGTGTATCTAGAATTGCAACTACCGCTAGATTTTATCTACCCCGGTCTGTTTGCTATTTCCAATGCGCTATTACTGACCTGGATTTACCGCAAAGCCTATGCGCCTAATTCCAGAATGTTTAATTTTTGTCTACTCCCTTTCCTTGCTGGCCTGTTTGACTATCTGGAAAATATCGCGATTATTCAAATGATCCATGCCTATCCGCATCTGTCTCCCGGACTGGTTACGCTATCCAGCACGTTCACCCAGTTAAAAAGCGGTGTAACGACCATTTTTTTCATTCTGCTACTGATCGGTATTTACCGGACCGTTAAAAAACATTTCAGCCTTAAAAAAGGCTAAACCCCGTAGCGATGCTGAATAATGGACCCAAAGCCTCGAATCATAATTCGACAGACTCTCAAAAAAAAATCGCATAAACCACCACCCACGCCGACAGGATCGCTGCACAAAGAATAGTATAAACACCATTCCATTTGCGCCCGACCTGAAACGAACTGATCCCGGCGAAGTTACCAACCAACATGGTCGTGGCGGTAAACGGCGAACTTACGCCGCTTAAGATCCAGCCGGCGGTGAGCGCCACTACGATCGAGGTGGGCGATACACCGAGGGTCGTCGCTGCCGGCAAGACCGGCGTGATCAGAGCCACTGCGAGGATCGGGTTCATGCCGATCTGGCCTACCATTGGTATAAACCAGACCAGTATCACCAGCACAAGCCAACTCGGTAATGCGGCCAGATCGATGTGCAGAAAGGCCATCAATGAACCGAGTAACGGCGACGCCACGGTGCCGATGTAACCCGCCATCATCAGCAATATCATTTCGCTGCGAAAGCCGGACAGCTGATGCATCAAGTAATCGCTGGCACGTCGACCCACCTGTTTGAGCGGATGATCCTCTCGCGTCTGTAGCGCAATCCAGGCCATCGATAATAGCGGCACGATGATCATCACCAGCGCCAGCACGCGCACACCGGTCAGCAGGTAAGCGCCACCCAGCAGTGACACCAGCAGAACCAGCAGTAACACCAGCGGCATCACCGAAAACCAGTTGCCCTGTACCGGCTGACGCGCCGGCAGCGGGCTGGATAACTTCGGTTTGAACAGGGTATCGAGCAGCCAGCCCATGCCCGCCATGATGGCCCCATTAACCAGTCCGGGAAATACACACAGCGCCCAGCTGCTGCCGGGAATCAGCGAAGTCGGAATCGCCACCGCAAACGATAACGGCGACCATGGCAGGGTCGAGATAAATCCGCGCTGGATCGCGAGTAGCATGCGCCGGATACGATGGTTACGGATTTCCTCGTTACGCTCGAGACTGGCATTCGCCATGGTCATACTGCCAAGCAGCGAGATCGAGCCGTAATTGAGCAGCAGACCGAACAGCTGACCACCGACGGTCAATGCGGCATAGCGCCGGCCCGGTGGTTGCTGCGACAGGAAACGCCCGCAATTCTGAATCGAGGGCGAGGTTTCGGCGGCAAATTTAAGCGTTGTCAAAGCGCCAAAAAACACCACAATAAACGCCGCCGTGCTAAACCCGGAGGTCAGAGTTGCCTGCCAGGAGGGATTCCACAACAGATTGATCACGCTCAGCAGCAGCGCAACCAGCACGAAAGCCTGGCGCGTCAGCGTTACGTTAAGAGTCAATACCAGCACCAGCAGAATCACCGGCACAACCAGCACACTCTCAACCCCTGCCCACAGTTTCAGCTCGCGTGCGATCACCAGCAGACTGATAATCAACATCAGCACGCCGATGAATTTACTCGCTATAGGATGAATCGGGGACATGGTCGGTATTGGCGTGTGTAAAGCGGGGATTATAACCTGATCCGGCACTCGCGCCGTTAATCATAATGCTGCCTGCAGGCATATCACAATCCATCCGCTCCCTCGTATTTTTTACCCACCCTGCTCATTGATTCCGTCTGTCGCAGTACCACTCATAAATCGGTATAATTCAAACCACGTAAGGCCATTACAGCTTCATTGCCGGGTTGGCCCGTTCTTCTAAATCAGAAACTTTTATTCAACCCGCACCGAACAGGTCTGCAGATGAAAACAATCAGTATTCTGGGAACCGGCTGGCTTGGCCTTCCCCTCGCCAAACACCTCGTCGGCATGGGTTACCAGTTGAAGGCTTCGACCACATCCGAGAGCCGCCTGGCACAACTGGCAGCACACCAGCTGAAACCCTATGTCGTTGATATTGGAAACCTGAACGACGATGTCAGCGATTTCCTTCAGTCACAGATACTGATCGTCAATATCCCGTCAAAAGACATCGACGGTTTTACCCGCCTGATCCAGCAGATCGAAACCTCCCGTGTCGAAAAAGTACTGTTTGTCAGCTCCACGTCGGTTTATGCAGACAACAATCAAACCATAACCGAGTCCGATCATACCGAGTCAACCGAGCATCCCCTGTTCCAGATTGAAAACCTGTTCAGAAACTGTAAAAAAATAACAACCAGCGTTGTCAGATTCGGAGGCCTGATCGGTTACAGTCGCAACCCGGCAAAATTTTTTCGCCCTGGGAGATCGGTACAGAACCCAGACGCGAATGTGAATCTGATTCACCGGGATGACTGTATTGGCATCATCGCGCAACTTATCCAGCAGGATATCTGGGGCGAAGTGTTTAATGCCTGTGCCGATACCCATCCAACGAAAACAGAATTTTATACACAGGCGGCATTATCATCGGACTTCCCAGTCCCGGTATTTGACCATTCGCTTACCCGATCGTTTAAGATAATCAGCAATCATAAGCTTAAAAAAATCCTGCATTATGAATTTACCCACCCCGATTTAATGAACATCCGCTTTATCGAAAATACCTGATTGAAATACTTGATTGAAAACGTAGTAACCGCAAAAGGCTCGGGGTACCATCAACAAAAACTATTTGTCAGATTAATAATTGAATATAAGTATTCCCCAATACATACTTTGTAACTCCAATCCCCCATTCATTATTTGAGGCCCCATCCATGAAAAAATTGTTTTCCAGAACTGCACTCATTTTATCGCTTTGCGCAGTATCTTCGGTTGCTGTTGCCGAAGACTTCCCGTTCAAGAAACAGATCGTCGCTCGTCAGGCGTTTATGCAGGTGTATGCCTATAACCTCGGCCTGCTGGGCGCGATGGCAAAAGGAGAAGCCGACTACGATGCGAAGATTGCCACCGGTGCTGCCGGCAACCTGTTAGCCGCAGCCAAAATGGATAACTCCACCATGTGGCCAAAAGGTTCCGATGCCGAAGCACCGGGTCTGGATGGTAAAACCCGTGCCAAGACAGAAACCTGGTCAACCTATCCAAAGGTCACTGAAAAACATCAGGATTTAACCGATGCACTGATCGAAATGGCGGCCGTCGCAGGCAATGGTCTGGATGCTGTGAAGTCCAACATGGGTGCCGTCGGCAAGGGCTGTAAAGGCTGTCACAAATCTTTCCGCGTGCCAAAGGATGAGTAAAGCTTAACCTGAACAGGTACTATTTCCTGGCATCTAGCGTGCGCGTTGTATGTTGAAAAAAATACTGTTTTACTGCGCTGCTGTTGCGCTGTTGATTCTGCTCGTGCTGCATTTTATCAGTCTGCCACGCACCCTGGATGCCAGCTTAATACCACAGCACAAGGCCGATCTACAGAATGGCGAAAACCTGTTCTGGGCAGGTGGCTGTGCATCCTGCCATGCACAAAAAGAAGCCCGCGCAAAAGCCCGACTGATGCTCGGTGGAGGTGTCGAACTGGAGACACCGTTCGGAGTTTTTATCGCACCGAATATCTCACCCGATCGCCAAGCGGGCATCGGCAGCTGGAATACGGCGGAGTTTATCAATGCAATGGTGAATGGCGTATCGCCTGACAGTACACATTATTTTCCAGCCTTTCCCTATCCGAATTATCGCAGCATGCCGTATACGGATCTGATCGACCTGAAGGCTTTTCTGGATACCCTGCCGCCCATTTCATCCGCCACAGCAGATCATCGCTTACACTTTCCTTTCAATATAAGGGCCGCAGTCGGCCTGTGGAAACTGCTCTATCTGAACACAGGAACCTTTAGCGCCCGCCCCGGCGTTGAAGCGAGCGTTGAACGTGGACGCTATCTGGTGAATGGGCCCGGACATTGTGCAGCCTGTCACACTCCGCGCGACCTGTTCGGCGGCGAAATCAAAAACCGTCTACTGGCCGGTGCACGTTCACTCGACAGCGCCAGCAGCACTAAGGCCCCTAAATCGAATCGCATTCCGAATATCACCCCGCATGCTGAAGATGGCATTGGTAAATGGAGCGAGAACGACATCGCTTACGCACTCGAATCGGGCTTCGATCCGGATTTCGATTCTTTCGGTGGCTCGATGGTCGAAGTGCAGGAAAACATGGCGCACCTACCCGCATCTGACCGGCTCGCCATCGCACGCTATCTGAAATCGATTCCAGCCTTAGCGTCTACCCGCGATTGAATCAACTGCCGAGTCTGTCGCTTATCACTGCAGTTGCGTGATCAGGGTATCCAGCAGACGTCGCACCTTGGCGGACAGGTGTTTGCGATGCAGATACACCGCATAGATCCCGATCGGCTCTGCCACATAATCCGGCAGTATCGGTAACAGACGCCCATCACTGATGTATTTTTCCAGCGCAAACGAGGGCAGGAAACCGATCCCATTACCGGCCAGTACCAGCTCCCGTGCGGCACGCGCATTGTTGACCTGGATCTGTACATTGACGCGCGCACTCACGGTTTCGCCTGCCAGCATCAGGCTCCAGTTATCGCCGCCCGGATAATTCGTATCAAGGATACAGTCATGCTGTGCCAGCTCTGCCAATGATTGCGGCAGCGGGTGGTTACGCAGGTACTCGGGTGAAGTGAACAGCATCATGCGCGTGCTGCCAATACGACGTGACACCAGCGACTGCTCCTGCAATTCACCAATACGAATCGCCAGATCGACCCGGTCCTCCACCAGATTAACGAAACGGTCGGTCAGTTCGAGCTGGATCTTCACTTCCGGATAGGCGCTTGCGAAGGTGGAAATGATCGGCATCAGATGCATCTCTGCGAAGGTCACCGGTGCTGACAGGCGCAATTCGCCCTGCAGATCTTTCTGGCTACTCTGTATCGACAGATCCAGATCGGCCAGTTCATCCAGCAACGGTTTGCACTGTTCATAATAAGCCTGCCCGCTACTGGTCGGACTCACCTGACGCGTGGTGCGGTGTAACAGACGCACCCCCAGACTTTCTTCCAGCTGCCCGACCTGCTTGCTGATCTGCGCCTTGGAAACATTCAGACGGCGGGCTGTTTCGGAAAAACCACCCGATTCAACCACCCCAATAAAGGCCTGCAGACAATTTAGCTTATCCATACCCACACCTATTGTTTACTATTTGTGGACATTTATATCACATCAAACCGTATTGTCCATTTTATTTTCCTGACCAATACTATCTCCACTTTCAAACCACCCTTTAACGGAGATTAAACATGAATGATCAACACAACGCCGCTTATGCCGCCCTGTTACTTCGCCTTAGCCTGGGCATCATGATTCTGGCACATGGCCTGCTCAAGGTTTTTGTATTCACCCCGGCCGGCACCGCAGGGTTCTTTGCTTCACTCGGCCTGCCCGGCTGGCTGGCTTACCCTACTATTGGGATTGAAATTTTCGGCGGCATCCTGCTGATTGTCGGGCTACAAAGCCGTCTGGTAGCACTCGCTCTGGTACCAATACTGATCGGCAGCCTGTGGGCTCACAGTGGCAATGGCTGGCTGTTCAGTAATCCGAATGGCGGCTGGGAGTACTCACTGTTCCTGACCGTTGCAGCCTTGACCCAGATACTTCTCGGTGATGGCGCTTACAGCCTTGGCAGCCTGATGCCCGCTCGCAAACAGGCTTATCAGGGCCGCTCTGCCAGCGCCTGAAACCTGTCAGCGCAACCGCTTCTGCCCGACATCCGGCATGAAGTGGTTTATCACAGCATCGATCACGACAGAACAAGCCATTAGACAGTCGCTGCGACTGATGCTGTAATCCGCCAGAATTTACCTTGATCCGATCAGGAATAATTGCCATGACCACGCAGCACAACTTTCCAGCCGTATTCGTTTCGCACGGTGCACCCGATATCCTGTTATCCAGAAATGCAGCTGTCGAAGCGATGCAACAGCTGGTGGCCTTACTGCCGGCTCCCGTGGCGATTGTGGTGATTTCGGCGCACTGGATCGAGCAACCGGTGAAGATCACCAACGCTGCTAAACTCGACACCATTCATGATTTTGGCGGCTTCCCGGCGCAACTGTATGCAAAACGCTATCCCGCCAGCGGTGATGCCACTGTTTCCACGCGTATTCAGCAGTTACTCACGCAGCACGGCATTGACTGCAAGCTGGACCCCCGCAGAGGGCTTGATCATGGTGCCTGGATACCGCTGATAATCATGTATCCACAGGCGAACATACCGGTGATACAGGTATCACTTCCGGCCGGCTCACTGCACGATCTGGTTACGCTCGGCGAAGCTCTGTCCCCTTTACGCAAGGAAGGCGTACTGATTATCGGTTCAGGCGGATCGGTACACAATCTACGTGCGCTTAATCGTGCAGGCAAAACCGAAGCCTGGGCCAGTGAGTTTGAGCAATGGCTATTAACGGTGATTGAAGGCAA
The DNA here is from genome assembly GCA_014382695.1 of Gammaproteobacteria bacterium. Lineage (GTDB taxonomy): Bacteria > Pseudomonadota > Gammaproteobacteria > JACNJF01. The sequence goes on from JACNJF010000038.1 coordinate 11,643, forward strand.
TCAATTTGATCATCTGATCAACCCTGAGCATTTCCCGCCAACGATTGGCCAGGCCCACCCGACGCTGGAACATTACGCCCCGTTGATCGTGGCCTGGGCAGCCGCAGACCGGCATCAGCCGGGGCGTCGCCAGCATCATAGCTTCGACTATGGCAATATTGGCATGAGCCATTATCTGTTTGGCGCGTAAGGGCACCAATCAGGTTGAGGGATGTCCACTTTTTTGTCGGCAAG
>JACNJF010000038.1:12064-20003 GCA_014382695.1 Gammaproteobacteria bacterium
AAGGCGGTGAGCTGGGCTTTCCGCTCTTTGTCGTCATACCGGTGCATACCGGTATCCAGTATCGAAGCCGTAACGCCTACGCATCGTATAACCCGAGCAGATTCGATCTGTTCACTTCCACGGATAAAAGAAAAACACGGCGGTTTCGCTGCCTTCATCTCCGTAGGCGATATCGGCTCGATAGACACTACCAGAAGCGGTTACCAGCCGAAACCCGACGCCCAGCGAGGTGCGATACTCATCCCAGATCCGTCCGGAGGTTTCTGCCACCGTACCGACTTCAGCAAACAGCGCAATCTGTTTACTGGTAGTGACATCCTTCCAGAACAGCAGGTCAAACGGGGTCTGTTCGTCTTCCATATTCCAGCGGTATTCGGCACCGATAAAAGCCATATGCCCACCTTCAAAGCGTCCATCCGGATAGGAGCGTAAACGATCCAGTCCGCCCAGAGAGTTGGCACTCCCATGCAGACGTTCGTTAATGGTATTACCGACCAACTGTTGCTCCGCGCTCAGGCAGCGGATATCGGCCGCATCACACTGTAAATCCAGTTCTGCACGAATCGATGCCGGATCGGTATTGCCAGCGCGTCGCACATGCGCATCCGACTGGTAATAATGCAACACCAGCACATCATTGGATAAATAAGGAATGTAAACCAGTGCGCTAAAGTCGAGGGTATAAAAATCTGGATCATCATCAGAGCTGGGCGGTTTATCGCTATAGGTCATTTCGAATCTGAAACCACGACGTGGATCGAGATAGTCATCGGTAAAATCCAGATTAAACCCTAGCAGGGTGTTTCTGCCACTGGATCGAAAAGGCTGCGCCAGTTGCTGAATGACATTGCCATCGCTATCTCTGATCGCATCCAGCGCAAAAGAGTTTTCCTGGTAATCTACAAAAAAATTAAGACGCCGATCCTGCACCGTATATTTGAGCTGGACACGTTTTTGATCGGCACTGGATACATCCAGTAGATTAAACTCACGACTCGCATCCATCCCCCGAAACTGATAGTTATTCACCACCGCCCGATTGATATCCTGCAGGAAAACATGCAGCAACAGGTGGTTTTCAATCAACGGTATTTCATCAGCCTGAAACACGCTACCGCCGACATCACCTACTATTGAAATCAACGCGCCATCCATGGTAGTTCCAGCGATGTTAGAAACATTTCCGATCAGGAAAACACCATCCCCGATTCCGGGATAGCTATACGGCAGGGGAATGACCAGATGTGCCTGTTCGGTGGGAAACTGATCCTTGCGACGATCGGGCCTCCATTCAAAATCCTGCGCCCACAGCGGCTCTGCCATCAAAGCCAATGACAGTAGCAAAACAAACTTCTTCATTTCAGGCCTGCTTTATCGGAGTGTTTCATAAACTCACTTTATCCTGTGCGCTGGGATACACATCTTCCGGTTAAATATTCAGGCCAGAGAGACAATTATGCAATAGCGCTGATTACGCTGATGCGTATTTTCCGACATCGGATTGACCTGACTTAATTCGGCTGCGGTTAGCTCCATTGTGCGGTGGATTAAAACTATGCAGCTGGATCGTTAAAAATCCTCAGGCCGATCGTTGCAGATCATCGAAAACGGGCGGTAACAACGATCTGAGCGGTCGACGCGGAAACCTCTTTTTTTGAATACTCTCCCGAATAAAAACAGTACATTCATTCTGGTCTTTTAAGTTATAGTTTGTGTGAAAAAAATGAGTCCGATACCAACTGCAATGGGTCAATGCTGCTGTTATTGAAGATAACGCATTAATACTCGTTTAGAGCTGGATTAGTTGTATCCATTTAAGGAGATAAAAAGATGAATAAAGCCCACCGTTTATCAATATTACTAATCCTGCTGGCTAGCCTGAGCGCTAATGCAATGGCCGACGATGTCCGCTACACCTGGGGCCTGGGCCTTGGAAGCTCTCAATTCCAGTTAAACAAATCTGAGCTTGTCGCCAGTTATAGCGGGTTAAGCAATGCGAGTACGTTTATTGATTCGAGCACTTCGTTTAATGCTTTTGGTGGAGTAAGGTTCGATCAATATCTCGCTCTCGAGCTGGACCTGATGTCATCGGGTGACATTGTGGCAAGAGAGGCGGGACGAAGTCTGAAACTTTTTGACATATCCACTTTCGCTCTGACTCTGGTGGGCTCCAGTCAGTTGACCGAAAAAGCTCAGGTATTTGGGCGACTGGGTGTGCATTTCTGGGATATCGCTGAAAGTGCAGGTAGTTTTGACACCATCAATAGCGCGGTGGATATCACCTATGGCGCGGGCATCGATATCAATTTATACGGTGATCGTTCCAGACAAATGCGGATACAGTGGAACCACTACGAATACGACGGCATTTATATCGATAGTAGTGATACCTTTTCGTTGAGTTTGATTTTCCTGGTTGGAGGGTAATCAGACATCACTCAGTTAAGCGATTACTCAACTTGCTCCAGACTTGTGCGAGCACAGACGATGCCGACTTTAACACTCCTTTGAGGCGGGTTGTGCATGCGATTATTTATCGCCATCGAGCTAGCTGCTGATATTCAACAGGTTTTGCTTAGCTATCAACCAAATACTGACCGAGACCTGCGTCGAGTACAGCAAAGCCAGTTGCATCTGACCCTGCATTTTCTGGGCGAGGCCGATGCTCAGATTATCGATCAGAGCCTGGCCGGTATCCGCGCCAGTCGGTTTGAACTTTGCCTGCATAGCCTCGGTCGGTTTCAGGATCGACGCCAGCAATCGACACTGTGGGCCGGCGTACAGTCGAATAGCCATCTGCTGGCATTACAGCGGACCATTGGCCAACAATTGCAGCAAACCGAAATCGCGCTCGAAAGCCGTCGCTATACCCCGCATATCACGCTGGCCCGCTGCCACCGAGCCTGTAACCCGGCACTAATCCAGCACTTTCTTGCACAAACAGCCCCGACACACTGTTTCCCGGTGGATGAATTCGCGCTCTATCGAAGCGATCTCGATAGTGACGGCGCGCACTATCGAATCATCCAGCGCTATGCACTAGTTTGACTTCGGCGGTGTGCTTCAACCATCACCAGCAGCCTAACCCAGCTGAGCCGAAATCGCGCGCCCGGTTTCGATCACATCCTCCACCCAGACCAGACGACGACGCTCTATCGGTGCCGATACCGATAGTCCACCCACCAAACTGCCACTGCTATCGGTAATCAATACGCCGATACAGCCAACATCGATCTCCGCTTCTTCGTTATCCAGTGCATAGCCCTGACGGTAAGCACTCTGACATTCTTCGAGTAGTTTTTGCGGACTGGACAGGGTGTTGCGGGTATAGGCCGGCAGGTTGGTGCGCTGGGTATAGCTGCGGATTTCTTCCTCACCACCAGCTCCCAGCATCAGCTTGCCGACCGCGGTGACATGCAGCGGCGCCCGGCTGCCAACAATCTGCTGCACATGCATCATACGATTCGGCACCGCCTTTTCGATATACACCAGTACATCCCCTTCACGTATCGTCAGATTGACCGTTTCGCCCAGCTTGTCGCGCAGTTTCTGCATAAACGGTAGCGCAATCGCGCGCAGATCGAGACTGCTATGCAGGCGTACACCGAGTTGCAGCAAACGCAGACCGAGCCGGTAATGCCCGTTTGGAAGGCGCTCAACAAATCCATTATCGATCAATGAATTTAGAATGCGGTGAGTGGTCGAGGTATGCAGGCCGGTTTCTGCACTCAAGATCTTGAGTCGGACGGGCTCCGGATAACGCGCGATCGCATCCAGCAGCGCGACTGCTCGATCGATTACCTGAATGCCTGCACCGCTGTCTGTCTGTTTCATATTGATAAACGCTCTCAACACTGTGGAATGGGCCGAAATATACTAAATACCCTGCATATTTTCCATATCTTAAAATTTATTTCACAATGCGGAAATTAATTAAATTCACTTTCTATCGAATAAAACCAATGAAATACAAACACTTAGCCTGCTTCTGTCGCGCCTAACAATGTTTTCCCGCATTGTGGTAATCACACCGTATTGCAAAAATCCACGCACTGGCCTAAATTTACGTCTCAGCTTATCTCTGGCTTTGCTACGCGATAGCTGAAAACTAGATCCACCTTCGAATCGTTAAACCAGCGTTACGGACAACCCGGAGAAAAATTATGTTTGACCTGAACCCCGTCTTTATACCCGGCCCGACCAATATTCCGGATCGGCTGCGTCACGCGATGAACGTACAGACACGCGATCACCGCGCGCCTGATTTCGTCGAAACCTTCGCGCCGGTGCTGCGCGATACAAAAAAGGTGTTCGGCACCGAACACGGCCAGGTCGTCTTTTTTCCAGCCAGCGGCACCGGTGGCTGGGAAGCCGGTATCACCAATACACTGTCGGCCGGAGATAAGGTACTGATTGCCCGCTACGGTATGTTTTCACACCGCTGGATTGACCTGTGTCAGCGCCACGGGCTGGATGTTCACATCATCGAATGCGCCTGGGGTAGTGGTGCGCCAGCGCAAAAATTCGCCGAAATCCTGAATGCCGATAAGCAGCATCAGTATAAGGCCGTGATGGTCACCCATAATGAAACCGCGACCGGCGTACGTAGCGATATTGCCGCCGTGCGTGCAGCAATGGACAGCGCCAGCCACCCGGCACTGCTGATGGTTGACTGCGTCAGTTCGCTCGCCTCAATGCCATTCGAGATGGATAACTGGGGTGTCGATATCGCCGTAGCCGGATCGCAGAAGGGTTTCATGCTGGCAACCGGGATGGCGATTCTGGGGGTCAGCCAGAAAGCACAGGCAGCGATGCAAAACGCAAAACTAGCGCGTGCATTCTTTGACTTCCGCGACATGCTGAAAGCGAATGCCAGCGGCGGCTTTCCCTATACCCCGCCTTTACAGCTGATCTATGGCATGCGTGAAAGCCTCGCGATGCTGTTTGAAGAAGGACTGGAGAATGTCTACAGCCGCCATCACCGTCTGGCCGAAGGCGTGCGACAGGCCGTTGCAGCGTGGGACATGAAACTGTGCGCGCAATCGCCGGATCTGTACTCCGATACCGTCAGTGCGATCTATGTTCCAGCCGGTTTCGACAGTAACAAGCTAACCAATCACGCGTTCAACACCTATGCGGTGTCGTTTGGTATCGGTCTGGGCGAGATGAATGGAAAAGCCTTCCGCATCGGACATCTGGGCGCGCTCACCGATGTAATGGTGCTGTCCGGCCTGGCCGCGATCGAGATGGCGATGGCCGATCTGAATTATCCGATTCAGCTCGGTTCCGGGGTTGCTGCTGCACAGCAGTATTATCGCAGCACAGCGCAAAAGTCGGCTTAGGGGGAATACGATGAAGACTTTAGAGAGTAGTTTACTGGTCCCGGAATTTGAAGATGTCCTGATCGCGCAGCAGCGCATTCAGCCCTACATCCATAAAACCCCGGTCCTCACCTCCAGCTTTTTAAACCAGCTGACCGGTGCAGAACTGTTTTTCAAGTGTGAAAACTTTCAGAAGGCCGGCGTGTTCAAGGTACGCGGTGCCTGCAATGCAGTGTTTGGACTGAGCGAGGAAATGGCGGCCAAAGGTGTCGCCACCCATTCCTCGGGTAATCATGCGCTATCGCTATCGTATGCCGCCGGACGACGCGGTATCCCGGTCACCGTGGTGATGCCGCATACCGCCCCGCAGGCGAAGAAAGACGCGGTGCGTGGTTACGGTGGCACCATTATCGAATGCGAGCCATCCACCAGTTCACGCGAAGCCACCTTTGCCAGAGTGGTCGCGCAAAGCGGGGCGGATTTCGTGCATCCCTACAACGATGCGCGCGTGATTGCCGGTCAGGCTACCTGTTCGCTGGAGCTGCATGAACAGGTCGACAGTCTGGGTTGTGTGATCGCACCGATCGGCGGTGGCGGGATGGTTTCCGGCACCTGTCTGACGCTGTCGACGATTGCCCCGCAAATCAAGATCTATGCGGCGGAACCGCTGAATGCCGATGATGCGGCGCGTTCCCTGCACGCCGGCCACATCATTGCGGATGACGCCCCGGAAACCATCGCCGATGGTCTCAAGGTGCCACTCAAGGACCTGACCTGGCACTTTGTCAACAGCCACGTGACCGACATTCTGACCGCCACCGAAGAAGACATCTTGAATGCGATGAAACTGATATGGAAACGCATGAAAATCGTAATGGAACCGAGCAGTGCAGTACCGCTCGCGACCATCCTGAAGAATCGCGAACTGTTCGCCGGTCAGCGTATCGGCGTGATTATTACCGGCGGCAATGTCGACCTCGACAGGCTGCCATGGCTAAACCTTTAAAACCCTGAATTGATCACTGGAGAAAACACATGAATGCAATGACTGAACTGAAACAACTCGACGTTGGCTACGATATTCCGGCCGCGATCGGTATGGACATGGCCGACATCCAGACTCCCTGTCTGATACTCGATCTGGACGCACTGGAGAAAAACATCCGCACCATGGGCGATTTCGCCAAAAGCCACGGGGTACGTCATCGCGTGCATGGCAAGATGCATAAATCAGTCGATATCGCCAAACTGCAGGAACAGCTGGGCGATTCCTGCGGGGTGTGCTGCCAGAAGGTATCCGAAGCTGAAGTCTTTGCGCGTGGCGGCATTCGCGATATTCTGGTGTCGAATCAGGTGCGCCAGCCAGCCAAGATCGACCGTCTGGCACGTCTGCCCAAACTCGGCGCACGCACCATCTGCTGTGTCGATGACCTGGCCAACGTGGCCGAGCTTTCAGCTGCCGCGCAGAAGCATGCCACCCAGATCGAATGTCTGGTCGAAATCGACTGTGGCGCGGGCCGGTGTGGCGTAGCATCCGGACGGCCTGTAGTGGAGATTGCAAAGGCGATCGATGCCGCAGCCGGCCTTAAATTTTCCGGCATCCAGGCTTATCAGGGTGCGATGCAGCACATCGAAAGTTTCGAAGGGCGCAAACAGGCTACCGGCATTGCGATTGACATGGTACGTGAGACCATCGACCTGTTGCGCGCCGAAGGGCTGGAATGCGATATCGTCGGCGGCGGCGGCACCGGTTCCTATTACTTCGAAGGGGCTTCCGGCGTATTCAACGAACTGCAGTGCGGTTCCTACGCCTTCATGGATGCCGATTACCAGCGTATCCGTGATGACAAGGGAGACAAGATTCACGAGTTTGAAAACGCGCTGTTCATCCTCACCAGCGTGATGAGCCATGCCAAGGCGGATAAGGCCATCGTGGATGCAGGTCTGAAGGCGCAGTCGGTTGATAGCGGTCTGCCTTATGTATTCGGACGTGATGATGTACAGTACATCAAATGCTCTGATGAGCATGGTGTAGTCGCCGATCCGAATGGCGCTCTGAAGGTAAACGACATGCTGAAACTGGTGCCCGGTCACTGCGATCCGACCTGCAACGTGCATGACTGGTATGTTGGCGTGCGCAACGGTAAAGTGGAAACCCTGTGGCCGGTATCGGCGCGCGGCAAGGCGTACTAATCGAGTCAGACGACCAGTCCGTAACATGGCGGCCCTGCCGTCATGTTACTTATTCCAACGAGAGTAAAGATGATGAATCAAACCAGTTCTGAAATCCCCACCGATGACGGCATCCTGATCATTTCTGAAGCCGTGTGCGAACAACTGATCGGACGCAGCTCAGCTTTCGATGCAGTAAAAAATGTATTTGGTGCGATGGCCAGAGGTGACGCTCGCAACTTCCCGGTGGTGCGTGAAGCCCTTGGGCATGCCGATGCCCTGTACGGTTTCAAGTCCGGATTCGACCGCGCTGGCATGGCACTTGGCGTTAAGTCCGGTGGCTACTGGCCGGGCAATAGCCGCAGGGGACTGACCAATCACCAGTCCAGCGTATTCCTGTTCGATCCTGACACGGGCAAGCTGCAGGCCATCGTCGGTGGTAACTA
>JACNJF010000020.1:0-1253 GCA_014382695.1 Gammaproteobacteria bacterium
GGAATAAACAGGATGCCGGAACCGATCATCGCCGGTGCGATGCCATCCAGCCCGGCGATCAGCGCCGAACTGAGCAGCAGGCTGGCGCCGGTAATGGCCTTGATGGTGCGCCGATTGGCGAGCTTGATTTCCTGTTTGATTTCGTCCAGCTGTTTTGATTTCCACTCGATCTGGAGGCGGTCATTGGCGACCTTATCCAGTGCCTTGAACGCGAGTCGTGGCAGATCGGGCAGATGCTCCGCCAGAAATGGCAGGTTGCGTTTGAAGCCATTCGCCATTGCGCGCAGTCCCATCTGTTCGCTCAGCCATTTTTCCAGAAAGGGTTTGGCGGTGTCCCACAGATCCAGTTGCGGATATAGCTGACGTCCCATGCCTTCGATGTGCAGCAGGGTTTTTTGCAGCAGCAGCAACTGCGGCTGGATTTCCATATTGAACTCATGCGCGGTTTCAAACAGGCGTAACAGCAGTTGACCGAACGAAATATCCGCCAGTGGACGCTGGAACATGGGTTCACACACGGCCCGAATAGCCGCTTCAAAATCATCGATACGGGTGCTGCGATCGACCCAGCCGGAATCGACATGCAGTTCCGCCACGCGGCGGTAATCGCGGTTAAAAAAGGCGACGAAGTTTTCTGCCAGATAGCGCTGGTCGGAAGTCGACAGCGAGCCCATGATGCCGAAATCTACCGCGATATACTTCGGGTTATCGGGGTTGTCGCGCGATACAAAGATATTGCCCGGGTGCATGTCGGCATGGAAAAAATTATTGTTGTAAACCTGGGTAAAGAAGACTTCGACTCCTTTTCGGGAAAGCACTTCCAGGTTCATCCCGTATTGCTTCAGCTGTTTGATGTCGGTGGCCGGGATGCCTTCGATTCGCTCCATCACCAGGATACTGGTTTTACAGTAATCCCAGTAGATTTCGGGCACATACAGGTCATCTGAATCGATAAAATGACGACGCAGTTCACTCGCATTGGCGGCTTCACGCACCAGATCCAGTTCATTCAGCAGGGTCTTTTCAAACTCCTTGACCACTTTTATCGGTTTGACGCGTTTCGAATGCACCCAGTAACGGTCCGCCAGGCGCGCCAGCAGCAACAGCAGATCCAGATCCTTGCGGATCAGTTTTTCAATATTCGGACGCACGATCTTGACCACCACTTCACGGCCATCATGCAGTACCGCGTTATGTACCTGCGCGATGGAAGCCGAGGCGAGCACGTTTTCATCGAATGACAGAAAGGCTTT
>JACNJF010000020.1:1776-3826 GCA_014382695.1 Gammaproteobacteria bacterium
TTGTCGGCAGTTGATGGCTTTCTTCCTGCAGGTATTCACGTCCGGACTGGGTCACGGAATCGAAGATGTCGAGCATCGCCTGGCGCGTTTTACGGATGCCCTGGCCGACCCGGAACGCGATAATGTCACCGGTATATTTCGACAGCTCCTGTTCCCAGTCGATGTCGAGCTCGGTGAGTATCTTCTGAAAGCGTTGTGCGACTGCGGGGTTGCCGATGATCTCGATGCGTTGCTGTATCGAGGTGCTGAGTTTGTCCTTGTTGAGTGACAGACTGAGTAGACCGGACAGGCGGCCGCGTATCGTTGCATCGACTTCTTTGGGTGGCTGTTGCAGGCTGAAGCGGATACCCCAGGAGCCGGAGTGACAGTACAGGGTTTGCGCCAGATCAGTGATTTCAATCGCGATAATATGTCCCTGCAGCGCCTGGCAGTGCTGCAGCACTTCAGGATCCATGCCGAGCAGCTTATTACTGCCAATCTCAGCCAGTCCCAGCAGTTGTTTGCCGATTTCATTGATCATAATGTGGTGTCTCAGGTATAGGCTTCGAGGGGAAGTCGGGACTCGTCCTGCAGGATCACCACGGTATTGGCCAGTTTATCGTGCCAGCCCTGATGACGTTTGTTAAAGGCGATCCACAGAAAGCCCAGTCCGAGTGGTAAAAACGAGATCAGGTAAGCCAGATAGCGCACGCTCAGTTGAAACGAGCTGGCTTTTTGCAGGGTGCGTGCATCGACCACCTGACAATCCAGCAACAGCTTACCGGGTGTCGCCATCAGGATGATCCAGAAGCCGATGGTCCAGAGTGCCGGAAAGGCCTGTTCGAGGACGACATCGAGCCAGTTGATCTGACTGAATTCCTTGAGTTGCTGGACCTGTGCCAGATACTCGGTGCCATACAGGGTCGCCAGCATCAGTGTGCTGAGCAGGCTGAGCAGCAGGGTATCGATGGTAAATGCCAGCAGCCGGCGCCAGAAGCCGGCGTATTCAACATGCTGGTGGCTGTTTTCGTGCATGCTGGATTAATACTTGAAGGCACGGTGCAGGGCGACGATACCACCGCTCATGTTAAACACTTCCACCTCGTCGAATTCTGCTTCCGTCAGCATCATCTGTTTGAGTGTTTCCTGATCCGGGTGCATGCGGATGGATTCCGCCAGATACTGATAACTGGCGCGATCTTTGGCGATGATCTCGCCCAGTTTTGGCAGGATTTTAAACGAGTAAAAGTCGTATACTTTTTCCAGCGGCTGATACAGCGGTTTGGAAAATTCGAGTACACACAGGCGTCCACCCGGCTTTAATACCCGGCGCATCGATTGCAGAGCCTTCGCCTTATCCGTGACATTGCGTAGGCCGAAGGCAATCGTGATGCAGTCAAAGCTGTTATCGTCAAAAGGCAGGATTTCGGCATTACACTGGCAGGTTGAGATGCGATTAACCAGACCCTTGTTGAGCACCCGATCGCGTCCTTCGCGTAGCATCGAGGCATTGATATCGGCCAGCACCACATGCCCGCTGTCGCCCACCAGTTGTGCCTGTTTGAGCGCCAGATCGCCGGTGCCACCGGCCAGATCGAGCACCTTATGGCCAGCGCGCAGGCCGCACATTTCGATAGTGAATTTCTTCCACAGGTGGTGAATGCCGAGTGACATCACATCGTTCATGATGTCGTATTTGCTCGCGACAGAGTCGAAAACTTGGGCAACTTTGCCGGCTTTTTCGGCGCTATTGACCTGCGAAAAGCCAAAATGGGTGGTGGTTTGATCGTTCATAACGGAGGGCTCAGGGAATATCAGGTGAACCTTACCAGAAGTGTCCGTTCAGGTCAGCATGTGGCGGTGAAATTGTCGGTAGAGATTATGTTGCAATCGCGTACGCAATGATGGGGATTTTGTGACTGCATTCCTGTGCGGTGGAATGCAGTCAGTCCTGGTTTAAGGACAGAGTTGGCTTATTTGATTCCCAGTTTATTCAGCTTGCGCTTATAGCCCGCCGCCTGCAGACGATCCAGGTAGCTGGCCCATTTCTTGTCGTAATGGGCACCCAGCT
>JACNJF010000033.1 GCA_014382695.1 Gammaproteobacteria bacterium
CAAGCCCAATACCCAGTGAAATGTATAGATAGCGGGTTCCATAGCGAAAACCATTTCCCAGGATGACCCAAAGATACAGCACAAATAATGGCACGCTGGCGGAGCCTGCCAGAAACATAACGGCAGAAAGTGAACACAGATCGAGCATTATTCCGAGCACCCGCCGGACCGGGGAAGGCCTGGGATTACGAATAATGGCTAGCGCTAGAACAATCGCCATCAGATAGTAATTAAGCGCAATTAAACTGGAAAGAGAATAGAAGGTCTGGCTAAAACTGCTATCAGCTGACCAGGGAAAGCTGTAATACAGCACCAGTAAAACCCCGATGCTCAAACGTATTTTAATGGCCTGCTCAGGCTCGGAATCCCCCGTCTGACGAACCCGTTTCAGAAGTCGATGCCATCCAGCTGTTAAGTTTAAAAAATTCATCGGTATCTTTCCCTGGATTTAGCGATTACTGATCGTCCTTGAGCTCAGACTTAATACGCATAATGTCCTGCAGCCGGTCAAAAAAGGCCTTCACACACTGGGGATCAAAATGAATGCCTGAGTTCAGCTTGAGGTACTCAAGGGCTTCCTCCGTTGCCCAGGCCTGTTTGTAAGGACGGGTAGAAACCAGTGCATCGAACACATCGGCGACCGCAACGATACGAGCGACCAGTGGAATCTCCCTGCCTTTAAGGCCATTCGGGTATCCACTACCATCGAACCACTCATGATGATTTAACGCAATAATAGAACCCATCTGGATATAGCGTGACTGACTATTAGACAGGATACTGTGCCCTATTTCGGTGTGCTGCTTCATCACCCCCCATTCGTCAGCAATGAACTTGCCGGGCTTTAACAGCACATTATCTGGAATGCCTATTTTTCCGATATCGTGCATGGGTGCTGCGTATTCGATATCTTCACATTCCATTTCGCTGAGTCCCAGTTCCTCGGCTATAACCCGAGCATATTTGGCCATCCGAATGACATGATTACCGGTATCTTCATCCCGATACTCACCGGCTCGGCCCAGGCGCAACAGGGTTTCTCTTTCACGTGCCACAATCTGAATGGTGGCAACCGCCACCTGGCGTGCAAGCCAGTCGGCTTTATCCTGAATGATAGATTGCTGTTCCTGTATTTTAAGCAGATTACGGCAACTGGTTCGACACTCGATCTGATCGATAGGACGGGTTAGAAAGGCCGTAGCTCCAGCATCCAGTGCATCATAGCGAACCGATTTTTCACTCACGACGGTTATCATCATGATCGGTATACTTTCACAACCTGCCAGCAGTCGGACCCTTTTTATAAACTCAACCCCATTGATATCGGGCATCCGATAATCGGTAATAATCAGATCCGCTCGATTAGTTAAGAGCCAGGTCAGAGCCTTGTGGGCACAGTCAAAACCGTTGACCTGAATATCATTGGCAATATTCTGGATAACTTTTTCCAGTATGGTGCGTCCGGTGGACTCATCATCGACAATAACAATCTGGCGTCTTCTACGCGACACACTCAGACGTCGGGCATTCTCATAAGGCTCGATATTGGAAAATTCGGTAAATGGTCCTGTATTTTTTCTTTTGGTATTCAATTTTTTATTTCTCGAATTAACCCTCAAAACAACATCGACTGTCGTCTCAAGTTGAGCAATATAATCCCATAAAAGTGTCCATTCTTTACAGTTTACTAATTAATTCTGTATGAATCTGATAAAAACCAATCAAATACTGGTTAATTCATGATTACAACCTGAATCAAGCAGATCAACAGTTTTTTAACCAGGGTCGCACCGATTATTGTTCAGAATCATTGGCTTGTGGCTTTATCGCAGACAAATCTAATATTCAACTCTAAAACCACTCGTTTAGCCATTTTTCGCAACAGTCTAGCTGGTTAACTAAGCCAGATATAGATGATAGGTCACAATATTATAATTAAAAGCGTAAAACTATCTTTATTGGTAGTTTGTTGATTTCAGTCATCCGGATACAGTCTGACTTTCTTATCGAGTAACAGCATCAATTAACAAGCCAATTCGTCGTACAATTTAATCTGGATGAGCTTTCAGCCCCGGCTTTGCGGGGTAACAAAAATGATTTTACTGCGGCGAAGTTTCAACTTCGATAGTTACCTCAGCCCACTGATTTTATCCCATTACCAGCTTAATCCGACTACCTGTCCTTGAGCTTTCCACATCCAGTCGCACAGCCATCTGTTCTTTTAACTCACTCACGTGAGAAATGATTCCGATCATGCGACCGCTGGCCTGCAGATCAATCAGGGTTCGGATTGCCAGATCCAGTGACTCCTGATCGAGACTACCAAACCCTTCATCAATAAATAACATGTCCAGTTTGATGCCTCCAGCATAGGCTTGCACCACGTCAGAAAGTCCCAGCGCCAGCGCCAGCGCTGCCATAAACGACTCACCACCGGACAGGGTCGCCACCGAGCGGGTTTTTCCTGTGTAGGCATCCTCTACATCCAGATCCAGCCCAAAGGCTCCACGTCCCTTGCTGCGCTGGTCTTTACGCAACAGCAGATAACGCCCTTTAGACATCATGCCAAGACGCTGAGTGGCCTGAATCAGCACATCGTCCAGCAGCACACTCAACACGAATCGTTGCAGACTAATATTATTCGCGGTTTTCCCAGTCGCCACATCACTTAATGTGCCATAAACCGCATATGAGGCTTCCAGCCGGATATTTTCAGCCAATAGTGTCTGCAGTTTTTTGTGTACTTCAGTGAACTGGTTTAGTCTCGAACTCAAGTTATTCCAGCTTAGGTCGGCCTGCTGATAGCGCGTTTCCTGCTCTATAAACAGCCGCTCTATTTTTTCCAGATCGGGCAGTTGCTGCTCAGACAGCGCTTTTTCCTGCTGCTTTATACGCCCCTGTAACTCTTTAAACTGATCCTGGAAGTGGGAAATTTTTGCCTGAAGTGCACTCATCTGAGCTTCACTCAATAGCGACTGCTGAAACACCGATTCAGTATCGAAGACACTGGCAGTAAGCACTTGCTGCCAATGTGTTCTGGCGCGAGTTAACCTGGCCTGTAAGACTTCACTTCGAGCACTTGCATCCTGCTCTCTGGTCTGCAGTCTGGTGAGCAGATTTTTATCCTGTTCACGCTGCTGCTGAGCCTTCTGTAAAGCTTCGGTGCGCGTGATAATGAGCGCTGTAATCTGTTCAATATCATCGGCCAAATGACTACGCTGCCGATATTCATCTGGTATTTCATTGGTGAGATGGGTTAGTGCGGCCTGATCAGTGATCGCCTGCTGTTGAGCGTATTCGTCATTTTTCTGATCCTGCACAATATTTTGCTGAAGTAGCTCGATCTCTGATCCGACCTGGCGCAGGGTTTCACTTATTGTAGTAATAGACTGTTGTTGCTGCTCAACCGTATTAATTTCAGTCGTCAGCTTTTGTATCGAGGTATTGATCTGCTCGGCACTGAACTCTGCGCAATAAGCCAAATCCTCGGTAATTTGTTGAGCATCATGCTGCAGCTGCTTTAACTGGTACTCAAGTTGTTTTATCTCGTCATCGATCCGCTGAAGCAGGGTTTGATCCGCATCCGCCTGTGCCCTGCTTTGATCCAGCTGTTGTTTACTCACAATCAGCTGTTGCTGATTCGCCTGCGCGGGTGCCGGATGGAGCGTGCTACCGCATACAGGACAGGGATGATCAGGCTTAAGCTCCAGCGCAAGACTGACTGCCTGACTACTATGCCAGTCGGACTCCTGTTGAGTGGCGCGCTTGCGAGAAGCTAACACGGTTTGCTGTAAACCCTGTCGTTTCAGCAGTGCTTCAGTTTGTGTTTTCATGACCTGATGAGAGCGAATTTGAAGGCCTTGTAGCTTATCGCGCTGCAGTAACTGCCTCGACAAGTCAGCCAGCTGCACCTTGCTGGCCGGAAGCCCGCTGAGCGCCTGTCGAAATTCGACCAGCTGCAGTTGCAGTGCTTCACGCTTTTGCAACTGCTGTGCCAGTTGCTCCTCGGTTTTAACCCGTTGCTGATGACTGCGCTGACTGACTGCAGATGACTGCTCGGCTTTTTGGCGTGCAGACTGGCGCTGCTGCAATCGAGTTTCGACCTGTGACAACAGGTTTTTTCGAGCTTTCAGGGCATCGACTTCGGCATAGCCCTGTGTGGCCTGAGTGAAAAGGGCATCGGCAATAATTAATGACTGCTGTGCCTCGGCGGCTGATTGCTGCAGTTTATCAAGTTCCAGCTGTAGCTGTGTCAACTCGTGATCCAGCCTGCTCATTTCATCAAACCCGGGCTTTATCCTTTGTGCTGCTGTGGCAAGGCTTAAGCGCTGCTGTTCCCGTTCCATTTCTGGCTGCTGCTGTTCCAGCTCCCGTAAACTCTTCAGCAAATCATTTAGAACCCGGAACTGAGAGTCTAATTTTTGGGCGGACTGTTTATCCAGTAACGTCTTTTGATGGTTTTTATTTGCCTCATTTTTTGCCTGTAACGCCTGTAACACCAGCGGCTTCAATTGTTCGAGATGAACTGTCACTTCCTGTTCAGAGCTGACTTCAACGCCCTGCAATAAGCCCTTGATCTGATTCTGCAAATCCTTCACTTCACTGGTGATGCTGGATGCCTGTTGTTTCAATCGATCTTCGATACGTCTGTAGATTGAAGTTTGAAATAACTGGCTAAATATTTTCTCTCTTTCGCTGGAGTCGGCCACCAGCAAATCACGAAACTTGCCCTGCGGTAACACCATGACCTGCCTGAATTGCTGGTCGTTCAGACCACTCAGCTTTTCAATTTGCTGAGTCACTTCATTCAATTTTCTGGCGACTAACAGCCTGGGCGTCCCATCCGGCTGAATCTCCCATAAAGTGGCCTGACCTGTGTCGAGGGTGAAGCCCTCGCCTCTTGCCTTGGGACGTTGCTGCTGTGGAGAGCGAGTTACGCGGTATTGTTTTGTCCCCAGTGCAAAATCGAGTGTGACCTCTGTCAGCGTATTCACGTCTGCCTGATCACAGCGCATATCACCAGCTTCACGCTTTTCAGTAGCGGTTTTCCCGTACAACGCAAAGCAGATTGCATCCAGAATGGCACTTTTTCCGGCACCGGTTGGGCCATTGATTAAAAACAGCGGATTGTCACCCAGTTGGCGAAAGTCTATCGCCTGCCTGTCGGCAAACGGTCCAAACGCCTGTAACTCCAGTTTAAGGACTTTCATGACCGGGTTTCCTGATCCCTGTGCAATAGCTGCAGGGTTTGTTCCAGCGCAGCACGCTGCTCCTGATTCATCAACTGGCCCGTAACTTGTGAATAAAAATCATCAAACATCTCGAGTTCACCACGCTTGAGTGTCTCCCGAGAAAGCAGAGGATTGTCGTTCTGAGGTAGCATGCCAGGCTTTTCCAGATGCAGGATATTCGGATAAAGCAGTCTCAGTTTGCCCATCGCATCCAGTATCGCATGGGTGTCCGTGAGCCGAACCAGTAGATAGTCGTCAGCATGCGGATCGACTGCAGCCTTGCGCAGGATGTCGTCCATGCGTCCTTCAATCACACGCAGATCATGCAGTGGTTTCAATGGCAGTTGAGAAGTTGAAAGGAGCTGGTTATCACTGAACTCTATCAGGGTCACGGCCTTGTTATGATGCTGTTCCGAGAAACTGTATTTTAAAAGGGAGCCGGAGTAACGGATAAACTCGGCACCTTTATACTGGGGCTGGTGTAAATGCCCCAGAGCGGCGTAGTCAAAAGGCTTGAACAGCTCTGCTGAAATACGATCAGCGCCCCCTATTGATAATGGACGCTCCGATTCAGACGCTGCTGCACCATCCACAAAACAATGGCTGATGACAATATTTGCGTTGCAAGCATCCATATTTTTCACTATCAAATCAATAAGATAGCGATGAGCTTCCTGGTAATCGGCCAGCCCCAGCGAAAACTGATTACGCACATGCTCAGGGTCATTATAAGGAATGCCGTAAAAACAGCAGGTTTCGCTGCCTTTCTGGATCTTTACCGGTGTACAGATCGCGCTCAGATCAGCCAGGATATGTAGCCCGGTCTGTTTCAGCTGGCGCGCGCCAAAACCCAGCCTCTGAGCACTGTCATGGTTACCGGGAATGATAATCACCGGGACCGACAGATCGATACAGATGGTGCTCAGCACATCGTCCAGTAGCTCCACGGCTGCGGCCGGTGGCACCGAACGATCATAGATATCGCCGGCAATAATCAGTGCATCGACCTGGTTTTGCTGAATCTGCTCGATCAGCTGATTTAATACATAACGCTGATCTTCGAGTAACGAAACATTATGAAACTGGCGCCCAATATGCCAGTCAGAGCTGTGAATGATTTTCATTGGCTAAGGCTATAAGTAAAGCCGTTAAAAATCTATGGGCCTGTGATTAAAGTGTAATCTGGGTGGATATTTTCTGCTGCATGACGGCCCTGGCTAAATCCTTGAATATTTTAAGGTTTTAACAAAAAAGCCAATTTTCTCCCTATAAAAATAAATCTATGTTTACGGCCCAGGCAGGAATACTGATCTGGATCAAAAATTAGTTATATTTATTGCACTAACATAAGGCACGGTAAAAAAAATTAGACAATCCATTTAATTTCTAACTACACTATTTCCGTAATTTCATTCTACTGGCTCAGGGATTTCTGACCATTGTAACTTCTTCAAATTTATCAGCAGCAATGCGAGCTTCATGATTAACAAACACAATCTACATCATCACCTGTTTCTATTTTCAACCCTGTTATTTCTCTGGCTACTGCTTACCAGCTCACTCGCGATGGATGAGTTACTGGCAGGAATTCTGGTTGCGTCTATAGTGTCGCTTATCTCTGCCCCCTATCTCGATATTTTTAATGGGGTGCGCTATACACCGATGGCAGTCGTCGCAGTTTTACGTTATCTGGGATATTTTTTCGTCGCGCTGATTCGTGCCAATTTTGATATGGCTGGACGCGTCCTTTCTCCTTCTTTGCCGATCAGTCCGGCGGTGGTGGAAGTTCAAACCCGGTTAAAATCCAGGCTGGGTCAAATGTTGCTGGCTAACAGCATCACGCTAACACCCGGTACTCTATCGGTCGACCTCAACAATGACCGTATTCTGGTCCACTGGATTGCAGCGCCTGAGGGGATCAGTCTTGAACAGGCAACCCACGACATCGCCTCCGGCTTCGAACAACATATTTCAGGTTTTCTCGAGTGACTCTTAATTATCTAGAACAATTAGCGATCGGTATCATCGGTGCCGCTTTACTGCTTGGACTGATTCGAATGCTGATCGGCCCCAGCGCGCCCGACCGGGTGATCAGTGCTGACACCATGTCCGTTACCGTAACAGCCGCTCTGACTCTGGTTGCTGCCGCTTTCGGTAGCGATCTTTATCTCGATGTCGCACTGGTCTACGGTGCTTTATCGTTTGTTGGCGTCGTTGCCATCGCACGTGTCATAGAAGGAGGCAAGGCATGAGATTGATTGCAGACATTATTTTACTGCTGGGTGCCGTTTTCTGTTTTCTAGGAGCCCTCGGTCTGATTCGCATGCCGGATATATACAACCGGATACAGGCGGGAACCAAGGCAGCAACGCTTGGCTCGATAGCCATCATTCTGGGAGTTGGATTACTTTACCCCAGCTGGTGGGGAAAACTGGTGTGCATTTCCGGCTTTCTGCTGTTTACCAGCCCGGTTAGCTCATCCGTGCTGGCGCGAGCCGTGTATTTATCCGGCGTTAAGCCCTGGTCACATAAAGAAAAAGCCTCGGCCAGTCTTAAACATCAAACGGGTGAAAAGTCATGATCTGGGTTGTCGCGTTAATGGTCATTATAATGCTAACCGCTGCTGTTGCCGTGCTGGTAGTCGAAAGTCATATCTCTGCGCTGGCGGCCACGTCGGCGGTGTCGCTCGCTTTATCCGTTTTATTCGTGGTTCTTAAAGCTCCCGATGTCGCGATGACAGAAGCCGTCGTCGGTGCCGGTCTGAGCACTCTGATACTCGCGCTTGCATTGCATCGTATTCTTCAAGCTCAGCCTGCAGGAGAAGACAACGATGCGTAATTACAGTGCTTTACTGTTTGCCTCCGGGCTGGCTTTTCTGTTGATGGTTATTGCCTGGCAGTTCACCATCGGCGGAGCACCCATGCTGATTGGCAATGCAATACTACAACAGGCCGCAGACGAACTGGGCGCCGCCAATCTGGTGACCTCGGTGGTTCTGGGCTATCGCGGTATCGATACCCTGGGCGAGATAGCGATCCTGTTTACCGCTGCGACTGCCACCTCTCTGGTACTCAGTTCCATCTCCGGTCAGAGATCCAGACCGGCGCCCAATACTGCTCAAAGCGGCACCATATTAATCAGCAGTAGCCGTTTGCTTTTCCCGTTATTACTGACTCTGGGGCTGTATATTGTGCTGCATGGACATTTAACCCCGGGGGGCGGTTTTCAGGGCGGCGTAATTCTGGCCGCTGCATTTTTCCTGCCGTTACTGGCGGTACCAGGACATGGCGTGAATCACTCCGGTCTGGCGCTGGTGGAAGGCTTTTCCGGTGCTGCATTCATTCTCATCGGCATCATTGCTCTATTTCAGGGCAATGCTTTCCTGCAACCCTTCATGGGGCATGGCGCAATGGGCTCACTATTCTCGGCCGGTACTTTACCGCTGCTTTATATTGCGGTGGGATTAAAGGTCGGCGCTGAGCTATCCGGTCTGTTAGCGAATCTGGCAGAAATCGGGCCAGCGCACCCAGTCGCAGAAATCTCTGTTGAAACTCAATCAGTAAAAGGGAGTGCCCATCAGTGAGCGCCATGGAATTACACTGGCTGCTGTATGCAGCCGCATTCGGATTGATTGTGATCGGCATCATCGGTGTCGTCACCCTGAGCAATATTTTTCGTATCGTGCTGGCACTGGTGATTGCTGAAGCCGGCGCTAACCTGTTACTGGTGATTGCCGGCTATCGTTTCGACGCAATAGCGCCTATTTTAAGCGGCAGCTCGGTGGCAACGGGCGTCATGGTTGATCCGGTACCGCAGGCGATGGTACTGACCTCGATCGTGATCGGGGTTGGTATTCAGGCACTGGCTCTGGCTCTGGTTATCAAGGTTTATCAACACTATAAAACGCTGGATCTACGCGAGATCCATCAACGCCTGATGAATGATATCGATCAGGAAAGCGGAGTTCGCCCATTGCTGAGTCCGCATAAACCGGCTGGAAAACGTCCCTTACCGGAACCGCAGACCGTTACCGGCTACCATGACATTGCGCGAGGCGGAAATGAATAACATTGCGTTCAATATCGCCCTGCCCCTGCTCGCCGCCTTTCTGTTACCGGTTATCCATAACGGTTCAGCTAAAGCATCACGCCTGGTCGGTCCATTCGTACTGCTGGCCATGTGCTGGTTCGCCGCCGCCTACTTTATCTTTATTGAACATCCGGTCGCATTAGCACTGGGTGGTTTTTTGCCACCGCTCGGCATTTCTTTCCATCTGGATCAGTTATCGCTGCTAATGGCCGTCATTATTCCACTCATGTTGCTGCTGCTCTGGCCTTATACCAATCGCGAGGGTTTTCGTGAAGAAGCCTTACTGCTGTTACTGGCTGGCGCTTCCAGTGGCATGGCTCTGTCGGGTGATCTATTCAATATCTATGTATTCTATGAACTACTGTCGGTGGCTTCTTTCGGACTCGCTGCCAGTACACATAATGGCGCTGCGTTTGCCGCCACCTTCCGTTATCTGGTGATTAGTGGTCTTGGAACAGTGCTTGCCCTCACCGGCATTGGTCTGATTTACACCCAGACCGGTACTCTCAACCTTGCTCACATCGGTCAACTGGCGGCTCAGCTGGACAATAATGTAGGGCTTGCGGCTTTTGCCCTGATCGTGCTCGGTATAGGTGTCAAAGCCGAGATTTTCCCGGTAAATGGCTGGGTTCCTGAAGTCTATGCTACGGCTAAACCACGTATCAGTGCATTACTCGCTGGCCTGATCTCCAAACTGGCGGTGTTAGCCATCGTTAGACTACTGGTAGTGGCTTACGCCGATACGGACGCGTTAAGCTTATTGCTGGTACTTGGCATACTCGGCATCATCTGGGGTGAGCTATCCGCCTGGCGCGCCAAAGATCTGAAGCGTATGTTCGCGTTTTCATCGATTGGACAACTGGGTATGGTGCTGGTCGCATTCTCTATACCCGGGGAAGCCGGTATGTTCGCCGGATTAGCGATGATGCTGCACCATCTACTGGTAAAACCGGCATTATTTATGCTCACTGAAAACTGGAGCGGTTCCATCTCCAGCCTGACCGGAGCGGCCCGGCAATCTCCACTCGGCGCAGCGCTGTTTATCCTGTTTGCGTTATCGCTGATCGGCGTACCTCCTTTTCCCGGTTTCTGGGCCAAATTGATCATGGTGACCGGACTGGTGGGCGCCGATGACTCACTGTATCTACTGGCTCTTGGCATACTGCTGACCGCTACCGTGATTGAAGCAAACTACCTAATCCGTTGCGCCATTCAACTGTATGCGCCCGCCGATGAAAACAGCAGTCAATCCGCAAAGCATGGTCGTTTAACGCTGTCCATAAGTTCTGCACTGGGCGTGGTGCTGATTATCTCACTGTTTAGCATTACTCCGCTGGGTAACAAGCTGTATCAGATTGCCGCCGAAGCCAGTAATAGATCGCTCTATATCAACACCACATTATCTAACGCTCAGGTGCCTGCCTTGAGGAAAATACAATGAGCATGCTCGATACCCTGTTACTGATCTCGCTACTGACGGTACTACTCACCGGACTGGGGCAACGCGTTACCTTTATCGGCTGGATAGCCACCCTGTTATTGACGGCTCAGTTGCTGACTCTGCTGCTGATGGGGAAACTCGGCTATGGCGGTGAGATTATCGATGCTTCCTTCGGTTTTTCGATACTCGGCCAACCCCTGAACTGGCGCTATGACGCTCTGTCCTGGTTTTTTGCACTGATCACCATCGGTTCTGCGCTGGCGGGTTCGGCCTTTGCGGCTGGCGCCTGGGGCGACCAATACCGCAAGGAAGGCGGCAACCCCGGCCTGTTACAGTTTTCAATCGCGCTGAATGTGTTAGCCATGCTGTTACTACTGGGAAGCGGTGACCTGCTTTCGCTGTTTATCGGCTGGGAACTGGTGAGCTGGGCGAGTCTACTGCTGATGGTGATTGCGGGTGGACGTGCGAGTGAGTTTGGCATGCGTTATATCGTCTACGCCACCGCTGGTGCCATGGCGGTACTGGCTGGACTTGCCATCATCTTTCAACTGACCGGCTCTTTTGCTTATGACGATCTGGCAGCCGTTGCACCTGCACTGAATACTCTGCAGATTGTGACACTTACCTTACTTTTCTTCTTTGGCTTCGGCATCAAAATGGGGCTGTTGCCGTTCCATCTATGGCAGGCCGATGCCTACGCAGAAACACCCGGGCCAGGTACCGCTTTTCTCGGTGCCATTTCATCCCGCATGGGTCT
Source organism: Gammaproteobacteria bacterium (assembly GCA_014382695.1). Taxonomy (GTDB): domain Bacteria; phylum Pseudomonadota; class Gammaproteobacteria; genus JACNJF01. The sequence continues at coordinate 11,519 of JACNJF010000033.1, forward strand.
ATACGCGATTCTGGTCGTCATCATTCAGCTGATCGGTCTGGTGCGCCTGATTGAGATTGAAATTCCGTACAGTTTTCTATCCCTGCGTGACCTGCTGATGTGGGTTGCGGCTATCAGTATCATAATCCCAACCTTTATCGCCCTGCGTCAGAGTGATGCACGCCGTCTACTGGCCTGGCATGGTATAGGTCAGGGTGGCTATATGTTGATCGGTCTACTGGTGCTGGATCCTTACGGCAGCGCCGGCGGTCTGATGCATGTGTTTAATCACGCCACCTATCAGGCCGCGCTGTTCCTGTCGGTTTCTGCCGTTATTTACCGTACCCGCACCTCCGATCTGAATCGCCTGGGCGGACTGGTCACCCGCATGCCTCTTTCCTTTCTGGTGATGCTGATCGGTATCATTGGTCTGGCTGGTATTCCACCGATGAATGGCTTTGTTTCCAAGTGGCTGGTGTACCGTTCACTCATCATAGAAGGTATGCCTCTGCTGTTTGTGGCTTCGGTCATAGGCACTCTCGGCACCATACTGTCGGTGTATAAACTGATCCACAATACCTTCCTCGGCCAGCTACGCCTGGAACACGAACATATACGTGAAGTTCCGCTTAGCATGACGATCCCAATGCTGGTGCTGTCGGCGATCGTTTTCATCACTGGCTTTATGCCAGGACTGGTTCTGGACTGGGTCGGCTCGGCACAGGTGGCGCTGGGTATGCCGCAACTGGCCCATACCCTGGGTGGCGTAGAGTCTACACAGGGTAGTCTGGATATGATCTGGGTATGCTCGGTTCTATTTGGTGGTTTTGCCGTCGGTGCGCTACTGTTTTATTCCGGTAATAAAGCGAAACGGGTACATCAGCTGGACAACTATGCGGGCGGTCATTTCCTCACCGCAGATGTACGCTATCACTACAGCGATAATTTTTATGCCGGTCTGATGCATCATATCGGCAGCTGGTATCGCGGCAGCTTTTTGTGGCTAGAATCATCACTCATCTCTGTCGTCAGTAGCCTGAGTGGCGGCGCACAGCTGCTGTATAACAGCTTCCATCCGGCGCTTTACCTGCTGATGGCGATTACGCTTTCACTGTATTTTTTTATAGGATAATTTGAGATGGCTAACAGCATATTACTCACCATTCTGGAAGTTATCCTGATGCCCCTGGTGGCATTTATCGTCGGCCTGTTTATGGTTTTGATGATGCGTAAACTGGCGGCAAAATTACAGCGCCGAGTCGGTCCCCCGCTGTTTCAGCCGCTGTATGACATCGTTAAACTGTATGGCAAACAGACCCAGATTTCGCATGGACTGATCCACGATATCGGTATCATCATGGCCGTTGGCGGGTATGTCGCGGCCGAAGCCTTACTGCCGGTTCCGGGCATGGATGGCATCGCGGCCAAGGGCGGTCTGGTCACTCTGGCGTATCTGATGATGGTGCCTTCACTGGGACTTGCGCTCGGTGTCGGGCAATGCGCCAATCCGAACGGCTCGATCGGCATTTCACGTGCGCTGACCGCCATGCTGGCTTACGATATTCCATTTATCATTGTTATTTTCGGTGTGGCTTATCATTTTGGCAGCACCAATCTGGTCAGCATCATTGCCACCCAGCAGGCAGAAGGAATCGCGGGCTGGGGCATCAGCGAAATGCCGATACTGGCCATCGCTGGCCTGTTCGCGCTGCATGCCTCACTCGGTAAGCAGCCGTTTGAAATCTACATTGCACCGGCAGAAATTGCTACCGGACCTATGGTTGAAATGGGCGGAAAGTTCCTTGGCGGCCTGTTCGTAATGCAAACATTCCAGCTTTATACCGCCAGTGTACTGTATGTTTCACTGTTTCTCGGTGGCGGTGAAAACTGGGTAACATTCCTGATCAAGTGTTTTGCTGTACTGGCGATTCCGGTTCTGATCGCCTATCTGTTCCCGCGTTATCGCACTGAAGATCTGATTCGACTGGTATGGAAATGGCCGGTCATGCTGGCGCTGCTTGGCGTTGCCTTTGTGATGAACTAATGAAATTGAAGGAGCTATGAGATGAAAAGCACAGACCTGGATAGAATCGAAGTTAATCCGAAAACAATGCCAAAACGTACCAATCCGCTAGCGAATGTATTCGACGACCTGGTGCGCTTTTGCCGTTCCCGTTCGATGTTTATGTTGCACTACTGCACCGGTTGTGGAGCGATCGAACTACCGCCAGCGATGACCTCGCGTTTTGATATGGAACGTCTCGGTATTCAGCCCATGGTGACGCCACGTCAGGCCGATATCCTGTTGATTACCGGTTATGTTTCGATCAAGACCCTGAAGCGCGTGATCCTGACTTACGAGCAGATGGGATCACCCAAATACGTGATCGGTATCTGTTCCTGTACGGTGAATGGCGGCATGTACTGGCAAAGTTACGCAACCGCGAAAAAACTCGATGAGTATATGCCGGTGGATCTGTATATCGCTGGCTGTATGCCCCGCCCAGAAGCGGTTATTGAAGGCTTGCAGCAGTTGATGGACAAGATTAAAAACGATCAGGCCAATTCATGGAAACAGTACTACGAAAACTACGATTACTACCTGGGTAACCAGCAAAAGCTGTTCGGCAATAACTGGCAGACGCCGACCGATGTCATCGGTGAAGCAGAGATTTATCGTCTGATGGGGCCACAAACTCTGGGCGAGCACACTAAAATTCTACAACAGGTGCAGAAGCCGATGGAACCGCTGGAGATGAAACTATGAATTCAGCCCAGTCGCAAAGTCTGAACGTGTTGTTGCAGGAGATTGAAGGCATCCAGCTAACGCATCAGAATCAGCGTCGATTACGCGCCGATATCAGTGCCGATGCCCTGCCTGCCCTGCTGGCGCTGTTGCGCGGACGTGCAGGCTATGTACATTTATCGGCCATTTCCTGTGTTGACTGGATCGAAGATGATCAGTTTGAACTGGTGTACCACCTGTGGTCCTATGAAACCTCGATCCTGATCTCGGCGCATATTCGCGTCGCACGCGACCCCGGCATCTATCTGTCGGTGTTTGATATCTATACCCCGGCGGCTTTTTTTGAACGTGATATCCACGAAATGTTTGGACTCTATTTCGAGGGTAGCCCGGATATGAGCAAATTTATCCTGACCGAATGGGATGGTCCACCACCGATGCGCAAAGACTTTGATTCCGAACAATGGGTGATGGATAACTTCACCTGGCAGGATTACCACCCCGACTGGCTAAAACAGATTGAGCAGCAAGGTGGTGGTGTGGTTAAGAGTGCTGATTCGAGCAGGAAGAGTAGCTGATGAGACCAGAAAACTATCAGGCGGTTAATCATCCGCCGAGTCATGAATACGAATTAAACTTTGGTCCGAATCACCCCGGAATCGAAGGCAACTATGCGCTCAAGGTAAAACTGCAGGGCGATATCGTGATAGAGGCCAGAGCCGATGGTGGCTATCTGCATCGTGGCTTTGAAAAGCTGATGGAAAATCGACTGTGGATTCAGAATATTGCACTGGTTCCGCGTATCTGTGTGCCTGACCCTGTGCCGATGGAAGTCTGCTATTCACTGGCAGTAGAAGATCTGGACGATATTAAGGTGCCGGAGCGCGCACAATGGCTGCGCGTCCTTCAACTCGAACTTTCGCGTATCGCTGCACACCTGTTTACCTTTGGTGGGCATGCAGCCACTACCGGTATGTATACGCCGATGTACTGGGGCGTTACCGATCGCGATCTGATCCTCGACCTGTTCGAAGAACTGACCGGAGGCCGTGTTTACAGCATCTATAACCTGCCCGGCGGTGTGCGTCAGGATATGCCAGAAGGCTTTCTGCAGCGTGTCACTCAAACCATGGATTATATCGATGGACGACTGAAAGATTATGACAACCTGTTTTTCACCAATCAGATATTTATCCGCCGCTCCAAAGGGGTCGGCGTGATCAATCAGCAACAGGCTCTGGAATGGGGTGTTACCGGCCCTAACCTGCGTGCCTGTGGCCTCGCTTTTGATGTGCGGCGTGATGATTCCTACCTGATCTATGATCAGCTCGATTTTGATATCCCAACTGAAGATGCTGGCGATGCCTGGGCTCGCACCCTGGTCAGACGCATGGAACTGGTCGAAAGTATCCGTATCGTACGCCAGGTGGTTCAGGCACTGCCCGACATCAAGGGTCCGGTACGGACCCCGATTCCGAATCCGCTGGCCTGGCGTGTAAAGGCCGGTGACAGTTATACCCGGGTAGAATCATCCAAGGGTGAGCTGGCTTACTACATCGTGTCGAATGGCGAGGAAAAACCCTATCGTGTTCATATTCGCGGGCCTTCCTCGATGCATGCGGTTCAGGTACTGGAAAAGCTCTCAGTGGGCTGTCGACTCGAAGATGTGGCACAGACCATGTTTTCACTCGATGCCTGCCCACCAGAGGTGGATAGATGAGCACTCAAATTAAATTACAAACAAGTCCTTCGGTTATGGAGCTATAGGCATGTCTTCCCCTAAAACCATCGGCAATAAAGCCCCTGTTCTTGATTATAAAAGCGCGGGGTCACTACTCAACCCATTGAAAAACCTGCAGTTCCTGGGGCGCAAAGCGATTACCGAACCGCTCCAGCCCAGACTCGCTTCACTCAACTACCGTGGCTTCCATCTGAACGACTGGGAAGCCTGCGTCGGTTGTGCCAGCTGCCAGAAGATATGCGATAACGCGGCGATCACCATGGTTGAAATACCGGGCCTGAAGAACGACCCTGTCAAAGGCATTCGCAACCATCGTCCGGCGATCGATTATGGACGTTGCTGCTGGTGCGCCTTATGCGTGGATATCTGCCCCAGTGCTTCGCTGTCATTGTCTCGTGAATACGTACATACCTGCGACCAGGAACATATCGACAGTTACTTCATCCTGCCCGACCCTAACGGCATGCATAAAAAGCATTTCGGCCAGGGCTGGCAAAAAACCGAACACTCGGATCTGCTGAGCCTGACTCGCAGTGCGATGGCAGAGCTGGAGCCGGCTAATCGAGATACCAACTTCAATGAAATCGTACATGGTTTCACTCCAGAGCAGGCGGTTGTAGAAGCTTCACGCTGTATTCAGTGTGGTATGTGTCATGATTCCTGCCCGACCCATATGCATGCACCGGAATATATCCGGGCGATCTGGAATGGCGATGTCGAAGAAGCAGTGCGCCAGATTTACCGCACCAATCCTTTTGCTCATGTGTGTGGACGCGTGTGTACCCGACGTTGTGAAACCGCCTGCTCTGTCGGAATACGTGGAGAACCGATCGCGATCCGCTGGCTCAAGCGCTATGCGATGGATCAGGTCAGTCATGATCGTATCAAACAGATCGTTAAAGAAGACGGTAAACCCAAAGCGAGCGGACACAAGGTAGCGATCATCGGTGCCGGCCCAGCAGGTCTCACCGCTGCTTTCGATCTGATTCGATCCGGGCATAAGGTGGATGTATTCGAAGCCCTGCCCCACGCCGGTGGCATGACCCGCTATGGCATTCCCGATTATCGTCTGCCGTTCGACACGCTACAGCAGGATATTGACGTGATTACCTCGCTCGGCGTCAAGATTCACTACAACTGCCGCATTGGCACCGATAAAACGATGGCCCAGCTGCAGAAAAAGTACGATGCGGTGGTGCTTGCAATCGGCTTATCCAAAGGGCGTCAAACCCGTATTCCTAACTCTGAACATCGGCATGTTTACCGGGCCGTTGACCTGTTGCAAAAGATTTCCAGTGGGGAAGAGTTTGAGTTACCACAAAGTGCCGTGGTGATCGGTGGCGGTAACGTCGCGATGGATATTGCGCGTTCACTCGCCCGCTTACAGAAACAGCAGTTTGGAGAAGTCAAAATCACCGTAACAGCGCTGGAGCAGCAACAGCACTTCATGGCAGATCCGGATGAAATCAAGGAAGCGCTGGAAGAAGGTATCATCATCCGCGACAGCTGTGGCCCACAGGGCTGTGAAATCGATAAGAGCGGTAAGCTGATCGGGTTGAAGACCTGGAAGGTGGTTTCCATCTTCGACGAAGAGCATCGGTTTTCCCCTCGCTACGATGAAACCGAAGAAACTATTCATGCCGGTGACAGCGTGATTGAAGCGATCGGACAGTTTGCCGATACCACACTACTGGGTGAACAGCTGACGGAAAAACTGGAATGGAACCGGGGCCGCATCAAAATAGACCCGAATGGACGCACTTCAGAACCCTGGCTATGGTCAGCCGGCGACTGCGTGAGTGGGCCGGATGTGGTGCATGCGGTTGCCGATGGGCACCGAGTTGCCGCCAGTATTCAGCAACAATTAACGATCAAAACTAACAAGAGTTAGGAATCATGGCTAAAGAAACTAAAGAAACTAAAGAAACCGGCAGCCGTAAACTATTACGCTCCAAAACCAGTATCGCTGAAATCCTGGATGTAGCGATTCAATTCGAAAAAACGGCGCATGAGTTCTACACCAACCTGATTCCTAACGTCAGCAAAAACCTGCGTTATCTGGTGGAAGAGCTGGCACAGGAAGAACAGGAGCATTTCCGCCTGTTTTCCGAGTTACGGGCCAATCCTGAAATCGAAAAGCAACTTTCAACCATGGTACCGACACCACCCAGCAATACCCGCTTTTCACTCGCCATCCACGCCAAAGATCTGGGGGAAAGCCCGGATGACCAGACCATACTGCAATACGCCATGGCCCGGGAGCATGCAGCGATGGAGCAGTACGGCAGTCTGGCCGAAGAAGTCGAAGCCGGTCCACTACGCGAGCTGTTTACCTACCTCAGTCTCGAAGAGGCTGAACACCGTGCAGAGCTGGAAAAACTGTATTATGAAATTGTGCATTCAGGCGGCGTTTGAAACTATAGGATTACACCTTCCCGGCATTAACGGTTGTCGGGTAATTGAGTGACGGTTGTCGGTAAAAGTAGTCTGGCCAGTATTAGAATAATCAGACCGGCCAGAAACATCGTGGTCACGGTATGGCTTAAAAAGTGATCACCGATGAGCATTTTATAGGCCCCAGTCACCCACCCGGTAACAAAGCCAGAAGCTAGCCCGATCACCCGGTTTCTTGTTTGTCGGAAAAGAAAAAACAGCGACATCAACGCAAAACCGCCACTCGCGTGACCCGCCGGATAACACTGGATGCTTTTCTCCTGATGGAAAGATGAGGGATAAGTCGAAAGCAGGGTTACATGAGGATAACTACCATCAAACAGCGTTAGATCCCGTGGACAGGGAATATTGGTGACGGACTTTAAAGAACCGACCAGTGCTGGCTCCAGCACACACGATAGCAATACAATCAACAGGCCCGTCTGATACTGCTTTACCAGTATTTTTTTCCTGAAAAATAACACGTTAAACAGTAGCACCATTACAAACAGGATGTACGCCAGCTTTACTCCGTCATACAGCAATAATTTCAGGATGGCGTTATCCCTGTCCACTAACCACTGTCTGCTCGTATGATCGTAAAACAGTTGCTGTAATTGAACATCAAGCGAACTGTATTCAAATAGCACGATTGAGCCAACTAAGCCCAGAACCAGAAAGATGATATGTTTAGATGAAATACTCATGTTTCCGCCTTTGCGTTTCGGTAACGCCAGCAACTGCTCGGTCTTAAGAATGATTCTACTCGGCAACTCTTCTGCATTGCTCGACTCACTCCGATCATGGGTTAAGTGCATCGGTGCTAAGTAGACTCGTTACGAACACCTAAGCTCGACCAGTTGCTGGCAGGGAGAAATTTTAACCTCCCTGTTTGTTAGCCTCAGCTTATGATAGTTTTTGAGAGCCGTATTCTACGAATCAAGCATCAGACTAAAACCCATCATTTTTCATACCTTAGTCCGTACAATCAAGCCCAATAACTGAACTATAGGTCAGTTTCTGCGTCCCCTATAACTTGATATTTTATAGGGGAGTTTTCTGCATCAACATTCCCATGTTTTGCGCCCTACAGAATATGAAATTTAAAAGAACTGGTATTAGTTTTTAGCTGCTTTTTTTATAAAAACAGTTAACGAACTAGCCAGATTTTTCAATGGTAAGCATAGTATTGAAAAAAGTGATCTGCTGATACGAAAATTAAATTCATTTAAGAAAACCATAATCTTTGGTATTTAGAATATGCCTGTTTTTGAACCATTTTGAATTGCAGGTCTTTTTAATTTCATACGTTTTTTTACTGGCAGGCGATCAGGCTTTTTTCCATACGATTCGACTATTCATAATGAGAAATAATTAAATTCAAATTAGTGCAGATTTAAACGTAGAAATGAGATTCCAGAATAATTCTAAAAAAACAAAACTTTTAGTCCCTTTTAAAAAATAAAATACCGGAGAAAACTCTTGAAAAATGCACGTCGATTT
>JACNJF010000018.1 GCA_014382695.1 Gammaproteobacteria bacterium
CAAAGCGGTCATCGTCTTCCCAGGACGGGATCGGTTGGCTTCACCCCGTTTTAAGCACATGGCGCGCATGGTCTTAAGCCTGCGTTCGCTAATGGGTTTGAAAAAGGCGATCGGCGCCAAGATCAGCAATCGACCTATTGGCAGGCGGGTAAGAGCGTCGCCGCGGTGGATTCGGTCAAACCTGTATTCGAGATTGAGCAAGATCTGGTGAGACAGACGAAACAAAGAGGCAGCCTGCCGCGGCAGGCAGGTCGGCGAATCAGGCCGGTTAAATCCCCATGATCCACTGAATGACATTCTTGGCGATGAAGCCTAGCATGCCAAAGGCCAGCACGAAGAACAGTATAAAGGTGCCGAGGCGTCCGGCTTTCGATTCCTTGGCCAGACCGTAGATAATGAAAAGCATGAAGCCGATAAAGAATGCCAGTCCCCAGGTCAGGCCGAATTCGGAGATTTGTTTCTCTGTAAACATAGTTTGAACTCCTAGTCGGCCTGAGTGCGCAGGGGCAGATTTTCGGCGTCGACCACTTCGCGGTAAACGTGCCAGGAGGCATGGCCGAGCAGGGGATAGAGAATGATGAATCCGAGCATACCGGTAATGAACGACAGGCCGGTGATAATCATGATGATCATGGCCCACCACAGCATGGTAACCGGGTTGTTTCCTACAGCCTTGATGCTGGTCAGAATGGCAAGTTTGGTAGTGACGTCGCGTTCTACCAGCAGGGGTAGAGACACCACCGTGATGGCAAAAGCCAGTGCCGAACCCAGCGCGCCGAGGATGGTCCACAGCATAAAATTGATTTCGTTTTGGGTCAGTACGTAACGCAGGAAATCGAGAGGTGTTTCAATGTTTGCATCAATGAAAAAATGGAACATCACAACCGAAAAAACCACCCATGCGGTGGCCGACAGCAACAGTAGCAAGCCAAAATTGAACAGACAGCGGCTGGCATGGGTCCAGGCATTGATTGCATCCTTTAGCGAAGTAGGCTTGCCGGTTTCCAGTCGGCGGCTTAGCGCGTACAGTCCGGTGGCCAGGAACGGGCCGGTCAATACGAACCCGGATATGGCCCCCGGTAGTAGTTTCCAGTGGATCATGGTGATAGCCAATATGGTCAGGCTTACCAGCGATACGAGGATGCCGTGCAACAGGCTGGGTGTCCCGGAGCGCCGAAAATCGTCCCAGCCTGCGGCCAGCCAGCGCAATGGCGCCCGGGTATTAACCTCGCGAATCGGAGGAATTTGTAGCGGGTCGGACGGGTTTTGGCTGGTTTTATTCATGGACTGTTATTCAGGCCTAATTTCAAGTCCTGGCATTATACATTAAAGTATCGCGGGAAATCGCCAGTCATCAAAGTATAGAAGAATAAACGCTATCACCCCTGTATCTCAAGGCAGAAAACTGGAGTTTGGATATGACTGAATCATCGTCTATCCGGCCTCAATCTATTCAATCCACTGGATTTCCGGCTGAATCCCCCCGCTTCCTGGCCGGCCAACTTAGTTCAGGCAATACCCTACCAGGCAACCTATCCTTCTGTTGCTGTAGCGTGAAGAGCAGTGTGAAAACACAGCGCTATGCAAAGTAGTCAGTTTATAGTGAGTGGCAGCGGGTATGGACTTAAGGTTGCGCGCAAACGGTACCTTTTGCATTCGACCTGATGCAGATGGATGCGAAGGAACATTGCCAGATTTGTTCAGTGGAACTTACAACATTTCAAGAGTGTTGGCTGGCTCCTTGAATTCAGGCTCTAACGTGGTAGCTACCCCCTCGGCTACGGATGAGCTAGGCAATCCGGAAGATACCGACATTGTGTTGAAATTCGACTATGTTGCCACCCCTGGCGACTTATCTGTCACGGTAATTGTTGCTGGGTCAGTATCAGAGCCACAGCTTCCAGGCGGATTCACTCTTGCCGGATCATCCAGCTATTATGACATTACCACCACGAGTTCTTTTACTGGTGAGGTTGAGGTTTGCTTTAACTACGTTGACACAGGGCTAGATGAGTCATTATTAAAACTTCTCCATTTTAGTGGTGGAGCATGGTCGGATATTACTGCTGCGGGATATCCATATACCACCAATAACGTAATCTGTGGCACCACTACCCCATTTTCAATCTTTGTACGCATACTAGCCCCAGACGACAGTGACGGTGATAGTTTGACTGACCGTCAAGAGTTTGTGCCAGGGACGAATCCTAACAGTCCAGATACGGATCTTGATGGTTTAGATGATGGCTCCGAGGTCAATATCACATTAACAAACAAATCCATTATTGTCTGATAGCGATGGAGATGGACTAAGTGATGGTAATGAGGTTGATCTTGGTATCAACCCATTATCTATCGACATAGATCAAGACGGCCTTAGTGACTCGATCGATCCAACCCCGCTAGCTCCGGGAGCTACATCTGGATTTATTGAAGATCAACTGAGAAAACTTGCTGAAGCAGTGCGGAGCTTTGATTTATCAGTATTCAACTCACGCAATTTATCTGCAAGTAAAGACAAAAAAAATGCCATCGCGAATCGACTGGTTAGTGCAGCTAACGACGTTGCATACGGTGACTTTTTACAAGCGCAGGACACCTTGGTTGAACTTACCAAGAAATTCGAAAATCAAGATAGCCCTCCGGACTTGGTGTTGATAAGCGATGAAAAAACTAGGCTCGGTAATAACGTGGTTCTGATGATTGGATTGATAGAGTTACAGTGAATAAATGACTGTTCCTATATTTTTTGATTCTTAACATGAATCCAATCGTTCTCAGAACCTGATGACTTTAGAGAAATTATAAGACCGGTCACATGACCGGGTTTATTTCAAGCCTGCCCTCGAAGCTAGTTGTTAGTTTTTTAACATCCGCTTTGGGTCGAAGGATTAAACCGCTATCGCAATATCGTGAAGTATTGTAAGGAGCGGTTTTCTTTCTTAAAATAGCGACTTCTTGTATGTTTTGAAGGCGGGGCACTAATGCGGATCTACAATACGTATTTATCCTCATTTAAAATACTTGTCACTTCTGATTAAACGTGCGGATTACAAAATTTGACAATGTTTAACATTTGTCAAATTGCTTAATATTCGATAACACTTACAATTCACTTCATAAGACTGGTTTACATATAGTTTAGAAAAACTAATTTCTGTCGATGAATTAGTTTACTCACCGCTTACATCCGCATTGAAATTAACAGAGAGCTTGAAAAAATGACTAAAAATGGAAATACACAACTACCACATAAATGGAGATTTTTTCGAACGGGTGGATTTGACCAGGTGCGCCTGGACACTGGCGCAGACATTGTTTCGCTAAAGGAACTCGATCAAAAACTGTGGGCTGCTTTGAGCTGCCCGGTGAAAGGTATTGAGTTTGACAGTAATACCCTGGCTTTTCTTGATTGTGACAATGATGGACGCATTAGAGTGCCTGAAATTATTTCAGCTGTTAAATGGGTAACTTCATTAATCAAAAATCCAGATGAACTCGTCAATAGAAGTTCCTCGTTACCTTTAGCTTCAATTAATGATAGCGCTGCTGAAGGTGCAAAACTGCTGGCTTCAGCCAAACAGATTTTGAAAAATCTGGGTAAGGCGGATGCCAGTGAAATATCCATTAATGATACTGCCGATACCACGAAAATATTTGCGAACACTATATTCAATGGTGATGGGATAGTCACCGAAGAGAGTGCTGATGATAAAAATACAAAAAAATTAATTAGTGAAATTATTGAAATACTGGAGCCTGTCACTGATCGCAGTGGCAAGCCGGGAATTGATAAAAATAAATTAGATGATTTT
>JACNJF010000017.1 GCA_014382695.1 Gammaproteobacteria bacterium
CCAGTATCAGGGCGTTGAGCTTGCCATCCTGCAGAGACAGGTTTTCATTGATCAGGTTATTACTGACGCCATGGATGCTATGCTCCAGGATCATAATCCCGGTTGCCGAGGTCTGGATGCTCTGACCTTTTCCGGTGGTCAGCACGTAGTCCCTGAAACTGATTCTGGATAGATTGGAGAAAAAGCGTTTAAGGGTATGCCAGCGTGAGTCAGGCATTAGCTGAGTATCATTCAGCCCGTGCACATCACCGATGATGACATTATTGAAAACCGGCTCTCCGTTGCAGAGCAATAAATCCACCTGGTTTTGCAACTCGGGGTTTATCGCATCTTCAATCGCATCGCTGATTTTGCCGGAGATACCATAACTGCGCATGATTCTTGGGCATAAGGGATTCGGCAAGATGCCAAGTAGCAGGTTTTTACCCTGCTGGCTTTTAACAAAAGCTCTGATTTCATCATCACTCAAACACAGCAGGTAAAGCTTTCCCTGCTCACAGGCAATCGCTGGATGAAACTTTATTTCGCTGACGCTTAACTCGGCTGAGTGTAAGGCAGTCAGAATTTCATCGTGAAAATCGGTGACAATCTCATTCCCTGTAATCAGGCTGACGGCGTTGCTCAACGGGACTCTCCCTGTAGAAAAATCTGCTTTTCAGCGCTATTGCCTGAACCTATGCGGATCAGTCATGCTCTTCTATCCAGCACATCTGGATCGCTTCCAGTATTTTCTCGTTGGAGTGCTGCGGATCGTCATCGAAGTCCTCCAGCGCACACACCCAGTTATGCAAATCGGTAAATCGCACATACTGTGGATCTACCTCCGCATGCTGTTCTTCCAGTTCAATCGCAATATCCAGCGTATCGGTCCATTTCAGACTCATTGATGCCACCATTCGGTAAAAAAAAGACATTATAAAACATACATTTACTATAAAACACACATTTACACAAAACGGTAGAATCAGTGTCGAAGACAGGTATGCATGAACCAGCCCCTAACCCACGCATCATTCCTTGCCATTCGTGAGTCGTTATCATCTAATGATCATAAGGTTAAAGACACGGCTCACCCTGCAACGGGTTTTCAGCGTCTTAATGAATGCCCATGACGGGCAAACAGGCGAGTGAAGTGAACCATACAAAGCAGCGGGAACATCATCGACGGCAAGTCAATCACGCTCATTCCTGTTATTTGCAGAAGGCTGCGTGCCCGTCCATACTCATCTTTTACACTTAACTGAAGGATAAATCGCATGTGGTTACGCACTAGTTGTGATTTGACGTTCGATATTAGCGCGCCGACACCGTTCATTTTAATGCTACGACTGCGTAGCGGTGCACAGCAATGGGTCGCCAGCGAGGAATACCGACTGCGGCCGAGTGTCCCTGTTTATGAATTCACTGATAGTTACGGCAATCTGTGTCAGCGCCTCACTGCTCCCCCAGGGGCCTTCGCCGTGTATACCTCGGCAAATGTAAGGACCTCTGATCAGGTAGACCAGGCACCGGGTGCCCCGTTCGTCGAGATTGAGTACCTGCCCGATAGCGTACTCAGTTACCTGTTACCAAGCCGATATTGTGAATCGGATCGTTTTGGTCAGATGGCCACATCGATTTCTGCAAGCTATCAGCCGGGCTATGATCAGGTAAAGGCAATCGAAACCTGGTTGCGATTAAACATCCGTTATGTCCCAGGCAGTAGCGACATACCAGTGTCTGCATCCGAGGTTAATGCGAGACAGTCGGGCGTTTGCCGTGACCTTTCTCACCTCGGCATCGCATTATGCCGTAGTCTTAGTATACCGGCGCGACTGGTAGTGGGTTATCTATACGGGCTGGAACCGATGGATCTACATGCCTGGTTTGAAGCCTACGTTGGGGGACGCTGGTATACCTTCGATGCGACACAGGCCCAACTGCATGGTGGATACGTCGCCATCGGTTATGGTCGTGATGCTGCAGATGTCGCTATCTACAATCAGTTTGGCCCCTCCGTATATCCAGTGACACAGCATATTCAGGTGCAACTTATTCAGGAGCGGGATGCCTGAGTGCCGCAACCGTGATTCCGTTCATGCGATAACACACCGCATCAACGGCTCAGGTATAGCCCAGATGACCGATTGATGTTTGCTACCTCAGATTGCCACGGAGCAGATTGCGTCTGGAAATCTTTTTCTCCACCAGGATCTGATCTTCATTCTGACCCCGAACCGGAGTAGTTACCGCCGCCATCGGTTCAATCACATCGAAATCATCCAGGTTTATTTCTGGGGTCTCTTCGCCTCGCATGACCCTGCCGAGCAGTTCTTCATCGACCAGCTCTTCTTCGCTGAGCTCTCGCTCAACCATCAGGTTATCGATAAAATTTTGTGCCACGCCGAGGGCCTGCTCGTGGCTGGAAAAATCGCGCATCGGCGAATACAGCGAATGGGTCTGGCACAGGCCGATTCCATCGATATCATTGAGCATGAATTTATAGGTTCTGGAAGCAAATTTGTGCGGCCGCTTGTCCCCCAGCTGCATAGTGCTCCAGTCTTCGCCCGCGGCCGGTAATAACACCACATTCATCAGCCACGGGGTAATGATGATACCCAGCACCCTGCCCTCAAATTCCTGGAAGCCCAGCGCCTGCACCTGAATATGTGGATTCAGAATCGGTATTCCCAGCATATTTTCCAGGTGAATCTTATGGAAGGTCTGTTCCAGTTGTGCGGCTATCTGTTGTGGATCCTGCATGGTTTCATCCTGTCTGCGGAAAATAGTGATCGATATCGACATCGGGCTCACCCGACATAATAGCGTGCAGGCCTTCCAGTGCCCGGTTCAGCTTCATCGCATCCTGCTCGCTGAGTACTTCGCGCGCAGAACCGAGAAAATTGAGCACCCAGGTGCCCACCGGCTGCGCCCCGATCAACATCATATTGACCTGTTCATCACCGTTCAGCCCACGACATAGCGAGACAAATTCGCCAGCCTCAATGACCTGTACCGGAACCCCTATGCACATAGCGCTCTGGCTTCCAGTTCGGCTTCTTTTTTCCAGTGCCCGATGCGTTGCTCTGGACGCTGCTGCAGGGTGATACCGAGCTTTTCCAGCTCTGCCACCAGCATGGCTACCATCGCATCCAGACCAGCTTCGGCCTCAGGCGTCAAACCCAGTTTATTTTCCAGCGAATGTGGAACCATACCGATGATCGCCACATGCTCTGGCACTTCGCCCTTCAACGTCAACAACGCGAGCAGATCCGACAGGCCAAGCTGATGGTTGGATAGTTTAGTCTGAAAGAACGCCGGAATTTCGGCGTTGGTAATACGCACCAGAGTGCCATAGGCAGCACCAGTGTTGATCGCATCTGCCACGATCAGCTGATCGCAATGGCGGATCGGATCGAACAGTTCCATGCCGGTGGTACCGCCATCGACCAACGTCACCCCAGGTGGAATGATATAGCGATTCTCCAGCTCTTCCACCGCGCGAACGCCGACACCCTCATCCTGCATCAGCACATTGCCCATACCGATTACGAGTATTTTTTTATCTGTGTTCTTCATCCTATACATTACCTCTGTATTTTCGTTAAACCGACGCATGCCGGAGGAGTGGCACATGGAAGTGCCGTCTACCGACCTAACGATGGAATTCAATTCCGTCGCAATCCATCTCACTGCCCCTGCCATCCGCTTCTGGATGCCGGATCGAGTCCGGCATGACGACTTCGAGAATAAGCTGAGTATTTGACCCTTCTCTCGTCATACCAGCGCACGACTGCAGGGATGCAGAAGGTAGAGCGAAGCAGG
>JACNJF010000091.1 GCA_014382695.1 Gammaproteobacteria bacterium
CTCAACGCTATCTTGCTGAGGCCCAGTACCGATTCAATCGACGCTTCGACCTGAGGGTCATTCTGACCCGTTTACTACGTGCCGCTGTGACGACAAGGCCTAAACCACTTCACATCACAAGACTGGCGGAGATTTGTACGTAATCAGGAAAATAGATTTAACTGCATTTTATCCCGAGAGAGGAATTTTTAAATGAAAAAATCACAAAGTGGTTTCACACTGATCGAACTGGTTGTCGTTATTGTTTTACTGGGTATTCTGGGTGTAACTGCACTGGGTAAATTCCAGGATTTATCCGGCAATGCTGAAGCAGCCGCGATCGCAGGTGTTGCCTCCGAATTATCGGGTTCTGCTGCTATCAATTTCGCTAATAGCACACTTGGCAATACCGGTTCGGTCGCAGTTACCAACACAAGTGCGGGCACTACAGGAGCGGCCTGTGGCGCTACATTACTGAATCAATTTTTCGCTTCCGGAGTTGCACCAGCAGCCTATACCTATACATTTGGAACTACGACTGCAACGACCAATGCAGCCTGCGATGCCGCTGGTGATACCTATACCTGCGCGCTGAGCAAAACCGGTGTAACAGCAACACCTTTAGCAACTGTCGTATGTACTGGCGGTTAAAATAACTTTTCAAAAGAATAGTCGGCATCTGAAATCTGTTAGATGCCTTTGCACAGGGAAGTGCACCAACCAATATAATAACCTGCATTATTAAAAACCCCTGTTCGGTTATCTGGCTTGCATCATCAGGCTGGTAATAGTGTCATTTTCCGGCTCAAACTCACCCGAGTTATTCCGGTCACTATATCTGAAGTTCAATTCAAATTTGAAATTCTGATCGTCCGATCCCCGATAGACTACAGCGCTATCGGACTGACTGAAGTACCAGCCACTCTGGGTAATGTCAGCTTCACTGCTAACCACACCCCTGTATTTTTCAGGTAGCCGCTGGCTCAATGCCAGGTAATAGAAGGGGTTCTGCTGATCCAGTCGAGATAAGCCGGCAAGGTTTTTATTCATCGCCAGTTGGTATACAACCAGCGACAATGCGGAGTTGATTTCATTCACCATGTTCTGCATGGCAATGATTTCCGCATCTCTGGAGAGGCGCTCCGTTTTATACAAAAAATAGGTCGCAATGATGACGATGATGACAATACTGACTACCGACCTGAATAAACCTGCGCCAGGATGAGAGCTAATCGTTCTCATCGACCTGCAAGTTGTGCAATATCCCACATCGGAACAAAGATACCCATAGCCAGCACCAGCACCAGCACCATGATACCGACGAAGACATAGATCAACGGTTCCAGTTTATCGGACAGGGTTTTGATATCGTAATCGACTTCTTCTTCATAAAAGTCTGCGATATAGCTCATCATTTCATCCAGATTACCGGCTTCTTCTCCGACTGAAAACATCTGCATAACGACCGGGGTAAACATGTGCGTGCGATAAGCCGTACCGGTGAGGGTTTCTCCGCGCTCGATACCTTCCCGCATATCCGCCACATGCCTGGCAATAAAATCATTCCCGATAGAACGCGAAATAACCCCCATGCCCTGCACGATGGGAACTCCGGCCCCATATGCCATGGCAAATGAACGGGCAAAACGTGCCAGATAGGCGCGTAATAAAATATCACCGATGATGGGGATGCGTAAAATTAGCCGGTGCCACTTATAACGCCCTTCGATCGTACCGATATAATGCTTAAACAGCATGAAGGCGAGAACAAACGCGATCAGTACAAAATGCCAGTTATCCACAAAAAAGTTGGAAGTCGTCAGTAACAGTACGGTTTGCCAGGGCAGATCCAGATTATTCGATTCAAAAAAGGAAGCGAATTTTGGAATTACAAACAGATTGACTATACCCATCGCAATCATTATCGCGATGATTACCGTTGTCGGGTAGCGTAATGCGGCGGAGATGTTATTACTCATCTTGCGATTGCGATCGATATAATTTGCCATCATCGCGAACGCCTCGTCCAGTCGACCGGTATTCTCTCCCACCTGTATCATGCTGATGTAGAGATTTGAAAATACCTTCGGATGTCGCGACAACGCGATCGACAGATTTCGCCCGGACTCCAGCTGCTCAAGGGTATCGCGCAGAGCTTTGATCATGAGTGGATTCTGGATCGATTCCAGAATTCCGGAGATGGCTCGCGTAATCGGTATACCAGCTTTGGCCAGCGCACTCATCTGGCGCGTAAACATCAACAGCTCTTCGATACTGACCTTGTACAGATCCAGCTTCTGGCTGATCTGCTCGATCACATCCACTTTCTGTTTTTTTTCGGTAATCTGTAACGGGCTAATCCCCTTACTCATCAACTGCCCTGCCACGGCGCTGGTGCTGGAAGACTCAATCTCACCCTCAATCAACTGGCCATTATCACGACGACCTTTATAGCTATACGTTTGCATGTTGCTACCCCATCAGGTTTCAGGTTCCAGCGTGAGCTCCTGCTCATCTTCTTCGATTAGCTCATTGCGTGACTGCCCTGCCAGTTTGAGGACCTCATCGATCGTAGTCAAACCCTGTGTCGCATAATCATGCGCGACATTCACCAGTGGTTCATAGCCGCTCGCGCGGGCGGCAGCTTCGACAAAACCCTGACTATCATCTCGGCGCAGGGCCTCTGCAAGTTCTGAATTCATATCCAGTAATTCATAAACCCCCATACGTCCATGATAACCGGTAAAACCACAATGCAGACAGCCCTTGCCTCTTTTATAGTGAAATTTACTGATATCGGCTTTCAGCTCTTCTCTGATCCAGCTGGTCTCGAAGGCATCTGGCGTATATTCTTCAATACAGCTTGTGCAAATTTTGCGTATCAATCGCTGGGCTATAATCGAACGTAGTGTCGTTGCCAGCAGGTAGCCTTCCACCCCCATGTCCATTAATCGTGTTGCGGTTGAAACCGTATCGTTGGTATGCAGGGTTGATAGTACAAGGTGTCCAGTCATCGCTGCACTGACCCCTATTTCGACCGTTTCTGCATCACGCATTTCACCCACCATGATGATATCCGGATCCTGACGTAACGCAGAGCGCAGCACGGAGGCAAAGGTGAGCCCGATCTTGGCGTTCACCTGCACCTGGTTTACCCGGCTTAGCTGGTATTCCACTGGATCTTCCACGGTGATTATTTTTGATTCCGCCCGGTTGAGCTCCTTCAGTGCGGCATACAGTGTCGTGGTCTTACCGCTACCGGTAGGCCCGGTGACCAGCACCATGCCGTGTGGCAGGTTAAAGTTCTTACGGAATCTTTTTAATAGCAGCGGAGGCATCCCCAGGTGTTCTATATCCAGAGCACCGCGGGTCTGATCCAGGATACGCATAACGACTGATTCGCCATGCTGCACCGGCATCGTAGAAAGCCGCACATCAATTTCACGCTTACTCACTAGCATATTAAAGCGACCATCCTGTGGCAGACGCTTTTCCGATATATTTAGATTGGCCATCAGCTTTAAGCGCACCACAACCGCAGGCGCAATCTGAATTTCCTTCATCACCTGTTCATGCAGTACGCCGTCAACACGTTGCCTGATCCGGATGACTTTTTTATCGGGTTCTATATGAATATCCGAAGCATTCACCTGAATGGCGTCTTCAAAAATGGACTGCAACAGTTTCGCCACTGGTGCATCGGTCATTTCAGATTGCGCCAGATTGGCGAGATCTTCATTGCCAATCGATAATTCACTACCCAGTTTTTGAGCCAGTGCATTAATCTCTTCGGTTCTGCGGTAAACCTTGTCAAAAGTTTCCA
>JACNJF010000140.1 GCA_014382695.1 Gammaproteobacteria bacterium
CCGAGGCTGGTATCCAGTCCACTCGAAGCCCAGGTCATTGCCCCTGCCATCCGTTCATTGGATACCGGATCGAGTCTGGCATGACGACGTTGATAAAAGCCGAGTACTCGACCTATCTCTCGTCATACCAGCGAATGCTGGTATCCAGTCCGCTCGAAGCCCAGGTCATTGCCCCTGCCATCCGTTTTCTGGATGCCGGATCAAGTCCGGCACGACGACCTGGAGAATAAGCCGAGCACTCGACCCTTTTCTCTGATGCCGCCAACGAGTGATAAACATAGCCGAAAAGGAAATATTAACGCCACACCCAGGCATACATCGCTTGGTTTATTTTAAAATTTGACGTTAAAATGGGACACTGTGCCTTTGGCTGCCTCCCGCAGCTTAAGCGCGAGCCAGTAATGCCAGGGCATCAAGGATTATGAAAAGAAGAACCGTCAATACACTGCATCTACTGGTACTCGTTCTTCTGGTGAGCCCGTTCTATCTGAACGATTTTGCCAGCATCTATATCAAGGACTGGCATCTATGGCTGTTTATCGACTATGTCGGGGTCAAGTTCTTCCCGCTGATGCTGATCACCTGGCTGATTCTGAGCAAAAAGATGCGCATGTTCGAGTTTGGACTGATCCGCCAGAGTGTAGCGTCTTTTGTCACCACATTCGTCATCCTCACGCTGGTAGGCACCCTGATCGATCAGAACGGCTATACCTTCCTCACCAGGCTGCCGGGCTATTCGCCGCTGGGCTACATGCCGACCATCGATAACCCCGCCTGGAACTGGATCGACCTGATGTTCGGCCTGATGCTGGTCGGGGTGCTGGAAGAACTCGTTTTTCGTGCCTATATGTACACCTTTCTGATCCGCTTTACCCACAAAATTCCGGTCATCATTACCTTTTCTGCACTCGCCTTTGGCCTGATCCACTGGAGTCTCGGCCTGCACGCGGTGCTGATCACCTCGCTGATCGGTGCCGTGTTTATGTTCGCATATATCAAAACACGCGCTCTGCCCCCTCTGATACTGGCTCATTTTGTGATCAATTTTATCGATTTTTCCGGGGTCATACCAAAGTCGATATTTCAGCTGCAGTGATGCAGTCACTGCATCAGTAGCGCCGCGAAAACAACTGCCTGCACCATAAAGATTACACTCTCGCACCAGGATAGCGCTCAGCAAGTAAACCCCCTCATTTAAAAAGCACTTAAAAAAACCATTCCCCTGGCATAACCGAAGGCTGGCAACTGTTTCCTCAGGCTGGCACATCAATTGCTATCAGCTATTCGTACATCCTTTTTAATCACGGTTCCAGTTGGAGCCGTACCTTATGAATCTAGACTGAGAGTAGAAACTATATGTCTTATTTAGTCCCTTCTGAATTTGTTACCAAGATGGTGGATGCCGGCGAATCCAAAATCTTCATGTCAACCCGCGATACCCTGATCAGAGCCTATATGGCTGGAGCCATTCTTGCACTGGCCGCAGCTTTTGCGATTACCGTCGCCGTGCAGACCGGATCGCCTCTGATTGGGGCGATACTATTCCCGGTCGGTTTTTCCATGCTGTACCTGATGGGCTTCGACCTGCTCACCGGTGTGTTTGTGTTAACCCCGCTCGCCCTGTTCGATAAACGTCCG
The DNA here is from genome assembly GCA_014382695.1 of Gammaproteobacteria bacterium. GTDB lineage: Bacteria > Pseudomonadota > Gammaproteobacteria > JACNJF01. The sequence continues at coordinate 1,639 of JACNJF010000140.1, forward strand.
GGCGTCACCATCGGTGGTGTGCTGCGTAACTGGGGACTGGTGTTCATCGGCAATTTCGCCGGTGCGTTTACCACCGCAGTAATGATGGCGATTGTGTTTACCTACGGATTTTCGGTCGAACCAAATGCGGTAGGCCAGAAGATTGCCAGTATCGGTGAAGCGCGTACCCTGGGCTATGCCGAATACGGTGCCGCCGGCATGCTGACGCTATTCGTCAGAGGCATGCTGTGTAACTGGATGGTGTCGATGGGTGTAGTGGGCGCGATGATTTCAACCTCGGTCAGCGGCAAGGTGATTGCGATGTGGATGCCGATCATGCTGTTCTTTGCGATGGTGTTCGAACATTCGGTGGTCAACATGTTTCTGTTCCCCTCCGCAATGATCATGGGTGGTAATTTCTCGGTGATGGATTACCTGATCTGGAATGAAATCCCTACCGTGCTGGGTAATCTGGTGGGGGGACTCGCGTTTACCGGCCTTACCCTGTATTCCACCCACATCAGAACCGCACCTAAACGTTCCATTGGCTAGGAAATCTCTGATTATCTTTAACCAGGGGGTCACAGTTCACCGCATGACTGTGGCTCCTTAACCATCAACAGTGATATCTGTACTGGAGTTCAACATGACACGCAATGAAGTTACCGAATTGATCATCGTCCATAAGCTACGCCATCAACTCAGCTGGGCACAACTGGCTGAGGCCACCGGCAAGAGCAAAGAATGGACCACCGCAGCCCTGCTCGGACAGATGACATTGAATGCTGATCAGGCAGCCAGTGTTGGCGCCATGCTGGGTTTACCGGACGAAGCGATTGAACAGCTGCAGGTCGTTCCCTACAAGGGTTCGCTTCCGACCACAGTACCGACCGACCCGCTGATCTACCGCTTCTATGAACTGGTCAACGTGTATGGCACGACGTTCAAGGCCCTCATCCACGAAGAGTTTGGAGATGGAATTATGAGCGCCATCGACTTCAATATGGATCTGCAGCGCGAAGCTGATCCGAATGGGGATCGAGTCAAAATCGTCATGAGTGGTAAGTTTCTGCCTTATAAAAGTTTCTAACAGAAATTCAATCCGCCTCAGTCGCGATTCGACTGAGGCTCTTTGCGACTATAACCATGTCCAGTCAATTAAAAATATCCGTAGGGCAACATTCTGACAAAGGCCGTAAGCAGATCAATCAGGATTTCTACGGTGTTTATATTCCTCAACAACCACAGCTGAGCTCTAAAGGTATCGCGATTGCTCTGGCGGATGGCATCAGTAGTAGCGATGTCAGCCAGATTGCCAGTGAAGCGTCAGTGAGTGGGTTTCTGGAGGATTATTTCAGCACCTCAGAAACCTGGTCGGTGAAGAAGTCTGCCCACTGTGTATTGATGGCGACTAACTCCTGGCTGCATTCCCAGACCCAGCAGAGTCAGCACCGCTACAATAAAGACAAGGGCTATGTGTGCACGTTTAGCGCCATCGTCATCAAATCGACGACCGCGCATATTCTGCACGTCGGTGATTCACGTATCTATCGGGTACAGGGCGAAACTCTGGAGCAGCTGACCGAAGATCACCGGTTCTGGATTTCGCAGGAAAAAAGTTACCTGAGTCGCGCGATGGGTATCAATCAGCAGCTGGAGATCGATTATCGTACGCTGGCGGTAGAGCCGGGTGAGTTGTTTATTCTGGCCACCGATGGGGTGTATGAATTTGCCAGTGCTGATGACATCATTCAGGCTATCCGCCAACACCCGCAGGATCTGGATAAGGCCACGCAGCTTATCGTCGAGCGGGCTTACGCTCAGCAGAGTACGGATAATCTGACGATTCAGATCATCCGGGTGGATGAACTGCCCGCGCAGGATGCGAGTGAGATTTACCAGCAGTTAACCGAGCTACCGTTTGCGCCGATACTGGAAGCACGGGCAGCGTTTGACGGCTACCAGATTATGCGCGAAGTGCATGCCACCAGCCGTAGTCATATCTATCTGGCGCGCGATGCTGCCACAGACCAGCAGGTCATCCTGAAAATACCGTCCATCGACCTGCGCGCCGACCCGGCCTATCTCGAACGCTTTATGCTGGAAGAATGGATCGCGCGCCGCATCGACAGTGCGCATGTACTGAAGCCCTGTCAGCAGACCCGTAAACGCAACTTTATCTATATCGTCAGCGAGTATATCGACGGCCGTACTTTAACCCAGTGGATGATCGATAATCCTGACCCGGATGTGGAAACCGTACGTGGCATCATCGAACAGATTGCGCGCGGTTTACTCGCGTTTCATCGTCTGGAAATGCTGCATCAGGATCTACGCCCGAACAACATCATGATCGATACCAGCGGCACCGTGAAGATCATCGATTTTGGTTCCACCCGGGTAGCCGGCCTGATGGAAATGGACACACCGCTGGAACGCAACAACCTGCTCGGCACCGCGCAATACAGTGCGCCGGAATATTTCCTCGGCGAATCCGGCAGCGCACGTTCGGACCTGTTTTCACTGGCGGTGATTGCCTACCAGATGCTATCCGGCAGGCTGCCGTATGGCGCTGAAGTAGCCAAAGCCAGAACCCGGGCCGCACAACGCAAATTAAACTATCAATCGGTACTCGATGATGAGCGTGAGATTCCAGCCTGGATCGATGCCGCCCTGCGTAAGGCGCTGCATCCGGATCCCTACCGGCGCTATGCTGAAATCTCCGAATTCGTGTTTGACCTGCGCCATCCGAACAAAACCTTTCTGAGTCAGAACCGTCCACCGATCATGGAACGTAACCCGCTGCTGTTCTGGAAAAGTGTGGCATTCATCCTGAGCGTTATCATTGCCCTGTTAATGCTGCGCTGATCACAGCCGAGTGACTGAACACGAAAAAAAAATGTCACACTGAGCACGATGTCGGCAGCGTTTTTCACACTGCAATTGACCTGAATACTGTTTTCCATCAATCAGCGCGCGGATACGGAAAATATCGTTTTCTTCCTCCCACGGTTTCGCTACAGTTCCGCCATGAATCGTTTGCTGAATCTCCTCAACACCTCCATTGGACGCAAACTGGTGGTGGCCATCAGCGGTATCTTCCTGCTGCTGTTTGTGATCGGTCACGCGCTCGGCAACCTGACTATCTATATCGGCCCATCGGCTCTCAATAGTTATGCGCACTGGCTGCAACAGAGTCCGATGCTATGGCTGGTACGGCTGGGCATGCTCGCCATTGTAACGCTGCACCTATGGCTCGGCATCAAAGTGTCGCTGGAGAACCGCAGCGCACGGCGCATCGCCTATCAGGCTGGTTCATCGCTGTGGCAACGCCTGTTCGAGCAACGCATGCTGATTTCCGGACTGATCATTTTTATCTTTATCGTGGCGCATGTAGCCCACCTGACTTTGGGTGCAGCTGCCGATGCCACCTTTTACCGGGTCGATGAACGTGGCTTTGTGGATGTGTATGCGCGACTCGTCACCGCATTTCAGACCCCGACCATTGCGTGGAGTTATATCACCGCCATGCTGCTGGTCGGCATCCACCTCAAGCATAGTGTCAGAGCGCTGTTTCAGACCATGGGCTTCTTTCACGATAACTATTTTTCACTGTTTGAAGGGCTATCCTGGCTGATCGTACTGTTCGTGGTGATCGGTCTGTGCTCGATTCCACTGGCAATACAGTTCGGCTGGTTAAACCATGCCGTGGCAGGACTTTCCATTCCTTCGTTAACCGGCCCGAGATTCGCATGAGTTCATCGATACTACCGGATGCACGCGTCCCTGGCGGCGGTATGGAACAGAAATGGGAGCACTGTCTGGATAACCTGCATCTGCTCAGCCCGGCCAACAAACGCAAAAAGAAAATCATCGTGGTCGGCACCGGTCTGGCCGGGGCTTCGGCCTGTGCCACCATGGCTGAACTGGGTTACCAGGTCGAAGCCTTTACCTTCCATGACTCACCACGCAGAGCCCATTCGATCGCGGCCCAGGGCGGCATCAATGCCTCCAAAAACTATTGCAACGATGGCGACAGTGATTTCCGCCTGTTTATGGATACCATCAAGGGCGGTGATTTCCGTTCCAGAGAAGCGAATGTATACCGCCTGGCCCAGATCAGCGGCAGCATCATCGATCAGTGTGTCGCACAGGGCGTGCCGTTTGCACGCGAGTACGACGGTCATCTGGATAACCGCTCGTTCGGTGGTGCGCTGGTTTCGCGAACCTTCTACGCCAAAGGACAGACCGGACAGCAATTACTGCTCGGTGCCTATGGCGCGATGAACCGGCAGATTCATCTGGGTAAGGTTCATCTGCACACGCGTAGTGAAATGCTCGAACTGGTGCTGAAGGATGGCCGTGCCTGCGGCATCATCACGCGTAATCTGCTGACTGGTGAGATACGGAGCCACAGTGCCGACGCGGTGGTGCTGGCGACCGGCGGTTACAGTAATATCTATCATCGCTCTACCAATGCGGCCGGCTCGAATGTGACCGCGAGCTATCGCAGTTACCGGCGCGGCGCGCTGTTCGCCAACCCCAGCTTTACCCAGATACATCCCACCTGCATCCCGGTCATGCATGCGCACCAGTCCAAGCTGACCCTGATGTCCGAATCACTGCGCAATCACGGACGCATCTGGGTGCCCGTTGCAGCCGATGATCAGCGCGAGGCACGCGACATACCCGAAACTGAACGCGATTATTTTCTGGAACGCAAATACCCGGCCTACGGCAATCTGTCGCCACGTGATATTTCATCGCGTGCGGTGAAACAGGTGTGTGATGAAGGGCGTGGTGTGGGCGCGCTAAAACACAGCGTTTACCTCGACCTGCAGGATGCGATTCAGCAACATGGCACTGCGTTTATCGAGCAGCAGTACGGTAACCTGCTCGATATGTATCAGCACATTACCAACGTAAACCCCTATCAGCATCCGCTACAGATTTATCCGGCGGCGCACTACAGCATGGGCGGGCTGTGGGTCGATTATCACCTGATGTCGAACATTCCCGGGCTGTTCGTGATTGGGGAAGCGAATTTTTCCGACCATGGTGCCAATCGACTCGGTGCCAGTGCACTGATGCAGGGACTGGCGGACGGTTATTTCATTCTGCCGCAGACCATCGGCCATTATCTGGCAGAGAATGCGCCTGTACGCGTGAGTGACCATGATCCAGTATTTAGTGCCACAGTCGAAGAAGCGCAAGATCGTATCAGTCGTCTGCTGGCGATCAAAGGCAAACGCTCGGTAGCCTCGTTTCATCGTGAGCTTGGTGACATTATGTGGCATCACTGCGGTATGGCACGCAATCAGCTTGGCCTCAACAGCGCGATTGAAAACATCAGCGCATTACGCGCACAATTCTGGGCCAATCTGAATATTGTCGGCAGCGCCACGGACCTGAATCAAACCCTGGAGTATGCCGGACGCGTCGCCGATTATCTGGAATTCGCCGAACTGATGTGCCGTGATGCACTGGCGCGTGAAGAATCCTGTGGCGCACATTATCGTGCAGAGCATCAGATTCAGGGCGAGGCGAAACGCAACGATAAACAATTCAGCCATGTCGCCGCCTGGCATTTTCAGGGCGATGCGAACACACCGCAACTTCACAAAGAGCCACTCAATTTCGACTGTGCCAAACAGGTGGAGCGTAACTACCGATGAAATTCATTCTATCCGTCTGGCGTCAGCCCAGTGCTACAGCAACGGGCCGGCTGGTCGATTACCCGATCGACGGCATCGGCGCGGATGATTCATTTCTGGAAGTGATCGACGCGATCAATGAAAACCTGATGGCACAGCAGCAGGAACCGATCGCCTACGAAATGGATTGCCGCGAAGGCATCTGCGGCTCCTGCTCGTTGATGATCAATGGCAGCGCCCACGGCCCGCAACGCGCGACCACCACCTGCCAGCTGTACATGCGTGAATTCAGTGATGGCGAAACCATAACCGTCGAGCCGTGGCGCGCCGATGCCCTGCCCGTGATCAAGGATCTGATCGTAGATCGCTCGGCAATGGACCGCATCATGCAATCGGCCGGTTACATCTCAGTGCATACCGGAGAAGCCCCCGATGCGAACGAAATTCTGGTATCTAAACACCGCGCCGACCGCGCGTTTGAAGCCGCCTCCTGCATCGGCTGTGGGGCCTGTATTGCGGCCTGCCCGAATGCCTCGGCGATGCTGTTTGTCGCAGCCAAAGTAGTCCAGCTCGCGCTGTTACCGCAGGGCCAGCCGGAACGTTGTCATCGCGTCATCTCGATGGTAGAAGCCATGGACCGGGAAGGCTTCGGCAACTGTAGTAACCATTATGAATGCGCCGAAGCCTGCCCCAAATCGATCCCGCTTTCCGTCATCGCCCACCTCAATCGGGAGTTCCTGCAGGCTGGTCTGTTTGGACGTGAGTTTAGTGCTGCAGCGCATCGTGTGGTGCATGAAGAGTAGTGACAGACCTGAGCTACAGTCTGGATCGATTACGCATAGTTTAAAAAGTGTAGACGGCGCCTGGCTGAGAAAGGAGTAAATTCATACTAAAGCCCAATTAAGTTTTTTTGCTTATTTACGCTACGTTATTACCAATAATTAAATGATTATTTGTAATAACCAGCTAAAGTTATTGTTACCGGTCAAAAATTCAAAAAAACATCACCGGTAACCCTTGTCGCCTTATATAAAAGTGTTACCTGCACTGCGTTATGGTCGACATAGTAATTTTTTCAACCAGGCTACGAGTATATAAATAAGGTTTCGGTTAATGAATCTCCAGACAAAAACGCTGACTGCCATTGGTGTAATTATGCTGATTGGATTCGGCATGGTGGAATACCGCGCTTATCTGGCAAATAAGGAGGCACTTCAAGCCGGACTTTATCGTCAATCACAGGCTATTCAAGGCGTACTGGTTTCGATGCGCCGCGTTTATCAGCGCGTCTTTATCGAAGAGCATATTCCGGTCAATGAAAAGACGATCCGCTTTCTTCCGGCTCATGCATTAAGTCGAATCTCTGATCAGTATAGTGAACTGATGGCTGATGGGATTCGGTTTAATAATGTGTCTGATCGCCCTCGAAACCAGCGTAATCAGGCAGACGCACTCGAGCTTGAAGCGATTGATTTTTTCAGAAAAAACCCCGCTGCAAGCGATCGTTTTGTACCTTTCAATACCCCGTCTGGTGAACAGTTTTATCATTTTTCAGCACCACTACGAATCGTGCCACAATGCCTGGTTTGCCATGGCACTCGTGAAAAGGCGCCGCCCAGTATCTCCAGTCAATATGAAAATGCCTATGGCTATCAACTGGATGAATTACGTGGCATTTTAAGTATCAAGTTACCCTCACAGCTATTGCAGGACCAGTTACTGAAAGACCTGCAAAAGGAACTGGCCTTAAAAACCCTTATTTTTTTAGCCAGCCTGTTGTTAGCGTCAACCCTGTTAAGCCGCATCGTTTTATCCAGAATGAAGCGTTTAAACAAAGCCACTATCCAGCTATCTGAGGGTGATTATACGGTTCGACTACCGCATGAGAAAGACAGGGATATGAATATGGTCAGCCAGGCCTTTAATCAGATGGCGATCAATATTGGTGCGCGTGAATCGGAGCTGAAGCAAAGTCAGGCCGCTTACCGGGCAGTAATAGACAACATGGATGACGTATTATTTCGCATCGGTCTCGATGGTAACTGGGAATTCCTGGGGCCCTCCTGGGAAAAACTGGCGGGTAACAGCGTAGAACATTCACTCGGTCGCCACTGGGAAGACTGGGTCGACCCACTGGACTACCCGCTGTGTTATGCGTGGTTTAACGATGTTATTAAAAATAAAAAAGAAAACTGTAATACCGAATTCCGACTTAAGTGTGCAGACGGTGAGTCACGTTTTGTTGAAGTTATTTCACGTTCCATACTGGATGCCAAAGGATTTTCATTGGGAATTTCGGGTGTCATTCGTAATATCTCCAGGCGCAAACTGGCTGAAAAAGAGTTACAGCTGTCGGCAAAGATTATTGAATCCACAGTTGAAGGTGTGGTGGTTGCGGATGCTGAAGGCGCTGTGTTAAAGGTCAACCCGGCATTCTGTAAAATCAGTGGTTATAACGAAGATGAAGTGATGGGGAAAAACCTGAATTTACTCCAATCAGGTAAGCACGGTGAGTTATTTTACCAGGACATGTGGTCATCCATTAAGAAAAAGGGCTACTGGCGCGGTGAAATCTGGAATAAACGAAAAAATGGAGACATTTACCCGGAGTGGCTTACCATCAATACGCTGCGGGATGAGGATGACCGCCTGACGAATTATGTCGGCGTCTTCAGCGATATCAGTGAAATCAAAGACACTGAAAACCGGCTGGAGTATCTGGCCTACCATGACACCTTAACGAATTTACCTAATCGCAGGCTATTCGAGTTACGTCTGCAACATGCCATTCAACGGGCTAACCGGAGTAAATCAATCCTGGCATTACTGATCATTGATCTGGATAACTTTAAGGAAGTCAATGACAGCCTGGGACATGCATCAGGCGATAAACTGTTAAAAAACACGGCCAATATTTTACTTAACAACGTGCGTCAGGATGATACGGTCGCGCGTCAGGGTGGTGATGAATTTTTAGTACTACTGGAACAGATAGAAAAACCTCAGGATGCCGCACTAATCGCTGAAAAAATCCTGCATAAACTGGCGCAACCTTTAGTGATTGAAGAGCATGAAGTCTTTGTCTCAGGAAGTATCGGGATTTCTATTTACCCGCAACAGGGAAGCGATGTCGAAACCCTGATTAAAAATGCCGATGCCGCCATGTATCGGGCGAAAGGTCTGGGTCGCAACGGTTTTCAGTATTTTTCTGATCATTTGACTGTACTTGCAAAAGAGCGCCAGCAATTACAGGTCAACCTGCGCCATGCACTAAAGCGAGATGAATTTCGGTTGCATTACCAGCCCCAGATTTCTCTTGAGACTTACCAGATTATCGGTATGGAAGCCCTGATTCGCTGGGAACAGCCACAAATCGGTCTGATCCCACCCAACCAGTTTATTCCATTTGCGGAAGAAACAGGCCTGATTGAACAGATCGGCAACTGGGTTTTGCAGGAGGCTTGCCGGCAGGCGGTCAGCTGGCAAAAAGTCGGGCTCCGTAAGTTTTCCATGTCGGTTAATCTGTCTGCACGGCAACTGGCATTACCCTCGCTGGTTTCAACGGTACAGGATGTTTTACGCCAAACTGGCCTGGACCCTGCTCGTCTTGAGCTTGAAATCACAGAATCCATGCTGATGGGAAATGCGACCCAGGCCGTACAAACACTGCAAGGACTCAAGTCACTCGGCATCGCGCTGGCGATCGATGATTTTGGAACCGGTTATTCGTCGTTAAGCTACCTCAAGCGCTTCCCCGTTGATAAGCTTAAAATTGACCGCGAGTTTATTCGGCATCTGCCTGCCGATCAGGAGGATCTGGCTATTACCAGAGCGATTATCGCACTGGGTAAAAGCCTCAACCTGGAAATCATCGCCGAAGGCGTAGAAACACCAGAACAGTATCAACTTTTACTGCAGGAAGGCTGTCACCAGATGCAGGGCTATCTGTATAGCCCGGCCCTTCCGGCTGAAGCAATGATAAAGCTGTTACAGGAGCCTCTGGCTGCGCCCAGATTGTAACCGTCGGCAACACCGCCTGCTCGGGTAGAAGACCCTACATTAAAAATAATTATCAGAGATTCCGGAAGAGCTAACAGGTGTCATTGCCAATTCTGAGTTCTGGATGTATAACGCTCTCTAATTGCTGGACATAGTGCTGCGTATCAACAGCAAGCCTGTGTCTATATAACAATCCCAATCATTGGGTTTTGGAGCCGGATATTTATATGTTGAATAATAAAGTGTGCAGAATTTTCATTCTATTGTCGGTGATGTTTTTAATCAGCTGTAGTGAATCACTGGACATTCAGCTCCCGCCTGAAGTAAAGGTATTTACCAACAACGGTAACCAACAGGGCATTCGTCTTACTAGCACGGATAAAGAGTATGCCGTTCTGAGTCAATGGTTGCGTGAGCACAGATCTGACTGGCATTTTACTTCCGGCAAATATCCCGGTGGCGTCTATATTAAATCCGGCCAATATGGCATTCAAATCACCCAGACCCACGTCATTCTATACTCCACGACCAGCCCTGAACCACAAGCGGTCTATATTCAAAAGATCAGTAAAAGCGAGCTCAGTGAAATTAAAAACATGGGTCAATAAACTCTAAATCACGCGGGTTCATCAATCCGTTTAACTCGAAACTTAAACACTCTCCAGAATTGCTATCCAGGCACTGTTTTATGTCGCAGTCGCTAGTTGATTAACCGCGAAACCTACCCTGCCTGTAGTGCCGATCAGGCAACGATTTATTACTGCTGTAACTCCACTTGACCTGCATCAAACCACAGCCTGCTAAAACTGGGTACTGTTGATCCGTTGCTCACTGCATCAGGATTTTCATGTCGATACTTAGCTGTACCCAGTCATTAGCCGTCACCGGTTCCGGTGGCAGTGGCGCTATTACCGTCGGTAATATGCTGCTGCAGATCGCTGCCAGCAGCGGCCTGTACGGCATCATGCGCCGTTCGGTCGGCCCACAGATCCGTGGTGGCGAATCGGCTGCCCTGTTGCGCCTTTCGGCACAGCCAGTCTCCGGCCCCGATGATCGTTTCGACCTGTTACTCGCCTTCGACTGGCTTAACGCCGACCGCTTTGCACTGGAAATCCCGCTCGATTCGGCCAGCCTGATTATTAGCGACTCCGCCCATAGCGAAATTCCGGATGTAATTCTACAGTCCGGAGCCAGAGTCATTCAGATTCCATTGCAGCAGATGGCTGCCGACATCAGTGGCGGGCGGGTGAATATGATCGGTCTCGGTTTGCTCTGTGCACTACTTGAATTGCCGAGCGAATTATCCCGCACCGTCATCCGCTCCACACTGGCGAGTAAAGGTGAAGCGGCCATCGAAGCCGCGCTGCAAAGCTTTGATGCCGGAGCCCGCTACGAAACTTCCTTTCAACTACCCTGCCCGGCATTACAGGGAGGTACAACGGCTGCGCGCTGGAATATCAGTGGCAATGAAGCCTGTGCACTCGGCGCGTTACAGGGCGGAGTACGCTTTGTCGCCGCCTACCCGATCACGCCAGCCACCGACTTACTCGAATGGCTGGCACCCCGAATCGAAAAAATCGGCGGCAGCCTGTTACAGGCGGAAGATGAACTGGCCTCGATCAACATGGTGATCGGTGCTTCTTTTGGTGGTGTGTGTTCGATGACTGCGACCTCCGGCCCCGGCCTCAGCCTGATGGCGGAAGGCATCGGGCTGGCGATTGCTAGTGAAATCCCACTGGTGGTGGTGAATGTCACGCGTGGTGGCCCTTCCACCGGCATCCCGACAAAATCGGAGCAGAGTGATCTGAATATCGCCCTCTACGGCCAGCATGGCGATGCCCCGCATCTGGTACTTGCACCACAGAATATCAGCGACTGTATTCAAACCACGCGCTGGGCAGTGCAACTGGCGGAGATTCTGCAAACCCCTGCCATCGTTTTATCCGATCAGTTTCTGGGCCAGTCGCGCTTTGTAATCCCCGCTCCAGAGCCGGTGGTAGATTCAGATTCAATTGCCCGCTTGCGCCAGATCCAGCACTCTGCCAGCGCTACCCCGTATCAGCGCTATCTGATCAACGACAGTGCTATTTCTCCGATGGCATTACCCGGAACCGCTGGCTGCAGCTATACCGCCGATGGACTGGAGCACACTTGCACCGGCAAGCCATCCAGCATTGCAACCGATCACCATGACCAACTGGATAAACGTCAGCATAAACTCACCCGCTATGCGTTTGGAACGCAGTGGGCCGAGGTGCAGGGCTCCGGCCCCATTGCCATCCTGTGCTGGGGCTCCAGCAGCATGGCGGTGCTGGAAGCCGCCGAGCGTCTACAGCAATCAGGTCAGCCAGTGAAGGTGATTGCGATCCGTCTGCTGGCACCGGCCCAGACCGCTGCACTGGAACGAGAGCTGCAGGATGTCAGTCAGCTGCTGGTAGTGGAACAGAGCCATTCGCAGCAGTTTTACCGTTACCTGAGAGCTCATTACGCGCTTCCAGCGCAGGTTCAGGTATATGCGAAACCGGGGCCGCTAGCGATTACCCCTGGACAAATCTGTCAGGCGCTGCAGGCATTAAGCGGAGAAAGCATATGAATGATCTGGCCAAAGCAAAAACCTATAAATCGGAGGTTAAACCGATCTGGTGCCCCGGCTGTGGTGATTTCGCCGTGCTCTCGGCCCTGACCAAGGCCTTCGCCTATCTGGACCTGGACAAAAAAGATCTGGCCGTCATTTCCGGTATCGGCTGTTCTTCGCGTTTGCCGGCGTATCTGAGCAGCTACGGCTTTCACGGTATTCATGGTCGCGCCTTGCCGGTCGCCGCCGGACTCAAACTGGCACGACCCGAGTTGACCGTGATTGCAAGCGGTGGTGATGGTGATGGTTTTTCCATCGGAGGCAATCACTTTCTGCATGCCTGCCGACGTAACCTGGATCTGACCTACATCGTGATGGATAACGAAGTGTATGGCATGACCAAGGGCCAGGCTTCACCGACCACAAAACCGGACTGGGTCGACAGCCCGTTAACCCCACATGGTACCGGCGTTCGCCCATTTCAGCCGGCAGCGATTGCACTCGCCGCCGGCGCCAGTTTTATCGCGCGTGGTTTTTCCGGTGATCCCAACGGCATGACTAAACTGATCATCGATGCGATCCAGCATCCGGGGTTTGCGTTTATTCAGGTGTTGAGTCCCTGCCCCACTTATCGCCCCGAACAGAAGCTATGGAAAAATCAGGTCAGCAGCTTTCCCCATGCACCGACCGATAATCCGCTCGAAGCCGCCACCCGACTGTATGCCGACGACGGCATGAGTAGCGGCCTGATCTTTCAAAGCCAGTATCCCGCGTGGCAGCAGACCTCTGCTGTTACAGCATCTATCCATCAATTTGAAGAGGAGTTCATCGTATGATCAAACCAGAATCCATTGAAGACATGGAAACCTTTCTGGCACTGTCTTATCTGCTGGAAACGGAGTCGTCCGACCGTTACGAGGAGCTGGCCGACAACATGCAGGCGCATCATGATCCCGAGATTGCGCATCTATTCAGAAAACTATCGCACTATGGCGAGCAGCATGCCTCTGAAATCATGGAGCATGCGGATGGGCTGGTATTACCGGCTGTCGCCAGCTGGGAATTCGAATGGCAGAATCCGGAAGGGCCGGAAACCACGCCGTTTGAAGCGATCGGCTTCCACATGACAGCCGATGAAGTGCTGCACATCGCGCTCGCCAATGAAAAACGCGGACGCGATTTCTACGCCCATATTGCTGAAAAATCACCCACCGAGTCGATCCGTAAACTGGCGGCAGAATTCAGTGCCGAAGAAACCGAGCATGTGCAGCTACTGGAACAGTGGATCGCAGACATCGCGCATAAGATCAGTGCCCGACCGGAAGATCTGGATCCGCCCAATATACCGGAATAATACTGAAGACCTAGAAATTCTCGCGCGGGATCGGGTTTCCTTTCTCTGCACGAGCGGAAACCCAGCTTCCAATCGGGGTGTTTGCAGCGCCTGATGAATAGTTTTTGGCGGTGATCCACCAGATCGCCCAGCTGCCATCTGCTTCCTTCAGCGGTACCGCAAACTTGAACTCTTTCCAGCGATAGGTCCAGCTGGTTTCGGTGCCGGACGCTTTCAGCTCGCCACTCAGGCTGAGTTCCAGTTTATCGATATCGATTTCACTCGACTTCTTTTCACGTTCGATGATGCTGTCCGTGGTTAGCACAATGGTGCCGGATTCACCAAACTGATAGCGCGGTGTAAGTAAAATCTGTGTCGCAATCGCGAGCCGAGCCGGGTCGCTCGATCTGGCTTCAGGTAAGCGTGACGAGGCCAGTGCCTCACGACTTTTACGCTCAAAATCCTGTTCCGCCTGATCCAGTTTTTCTAACATCGCTAGCGCTAGATCCGGCTGACGATTCAATGCACGTTCGAGCAACAGCGACGATTGCACGATGGCCCTGCTTCTGGCAAAAACCTGTGCCGCTTCGGCGATACTGTCAGGCTGCAGAAACAGCCATTTTTTATCCGACAACGGATCCTCCTGCCAGCGCGAAAACACATCCGTCTGCATTTGTTCCATTTGGCTATCCAGTTGACTCAGCATGCTCTTATAGCGGGAATCGATTAACTCCAGCGAAGCAGCTGCTCGGCTCTGCATGCGCTTTACATCACCGCTGTCGTAAGGAGCCCCGCCTTGCGGTACACCACGATTTATTGGTAGATAGGCAAACTCAGCCAGTAGCGCTAATTGTTCCATATTATGCTCAGCCGCAGTGCGTGCTTTAGCAGCCGTTTCGACCCATTCCATTATCTGTTGCTGACTATATGGTAATGTCATTCGAGCAGGAACCGGGTAACTGCGGCTGTTTTGCTCGATGGTTTTCAGGGCTTGCTGAGCATCCCCGATTTTGGCCAGTTGCTGCTGTGCACGCTGAAATTCAACCGACAGCTGTTTCTGCAGTTGATCAAACTGAGCTCTGGCCGCCGCAACATCCGGATCGTCCAGCTGCGGGTAACGTAATAGCGCATCCTTGAATTGCTGAAGACGTTTTTGCCGGGCCTTGACCACATCCGCATCCTGAAACTCGGAAGGGCCGCTGGTTACTATCTGCTCGCCCACTGAGGTCATATCACGCGTCAGCTTTTTCACCTGCACGCGCTGCCCTGATACCAGCGGGGTGACCATATTCTGGGCCAGCTGAATCGAGACCGGTTCGCGCGCTTCGAGCATCGTCGCTGCGCCCGTTATTAATAACGCACTGATTAGACTGAGTTTGAAATTCATTGTTTACTCCTTAAGTAATTGTAGGGCCATCATCATTTCCCGGCCGGACTGAAATCTTTCACTAACATTTTTTACCATAGCCCGATTAACGAACGATTGATGGGTCTGCCATTCAGCAGATCTGCGGGTATCGGGTCGAGTATATGCTTCATTGGCGTAGCCATCGCCGACTCGCCCACATAGGGTAATTTTTTTCCAGCATCTGATAAAACAGTACTCCGATACTATACAGATCCGAACGATGATCGAGACGGCTCAGCAGTTGTTTAACATCGATCATAGAGGATTGAGAATTGATTAATTTTTACAGGCTTTCAGACCCGAACAGGTCGGGTACTGTGAACACAAATTATTGACCGGAGAAACAACATCATAATCCCATCATAAGGCCGGTGCTGTTCGTTCTGGCACGTTATTTCAACTGAGGCCATTTATCTTCAGGGCATCGTAAAACATTTTGGTAGTGTTGGCTAAACTGATTATTGTAATACCAAATTCGCTTCAGCAGATAACTCTCGAGCAGGTCCTGTCTCTTCACCACTATGCAACACATATTTCAACACCAATAAAGCTCCACTGAACATGACCTAACAACGAAAAAATTCCAGAGTTTTCTGCCTGACCTGCTATATGTGCCTTGAGCAAAATCTTTTTCGGAAAACTTTCCGGCAAGATACGCAAATGATAACCCTTAATCAGTAGTATGTTATGAAAGTTATGCCCACAGACGACATCAGAAATAGTATATTTTCTGTACTCTCCAGAATTCCCTTTAGTCTCAAAAACACGTCTCAAGGTGATGGCGTTGCATTCAATTCAGACTTAGCTGACAACACTTTTGCGAAGAGAAATAACACATGAAATCCCCAATCCTTACTTTCAGCAGTCAGTCCTGCTTAATTTTCTGCCTGGCATCCTGTTATTTCGCACTACAACCCGCGTATGCGCAACAACCACCTATTGATGATATTCTGGATTTAGGTCTGGAAGATCTGCTGTCGATGGAAGTAACCTCGGTGTCGCGCAAGAAACAGCGCCTGACCGAATCCGCTGCAGCCATCTATGTCATCACTCAGGAGGATATCCGCCGTTCCGGTGTGACCAGTATTCCTGAAGCCCTGCGCATGGCGCCCGGCATTCAGGTCGCCAAAATGGACAGCAATAAATGGGCCATCTCCAGCCGCGGGTTTAATGCCCAGTTTGCGAATAAACTGCTGGTACTGATCGACGGTCGCAGTGTATATACACCTTCCTATTCCGGGGTTTACTGGGAAGTCCAGAACACCATGCTGAAGGATATCGATCGTATCGAGGTCATCCGCGGTCCCGGTGCTACCATCTGGGGTGCGAATGCGGTCAACGGCGTAATCAATATCATTACCCGCTCGGCCACTGAAACCAGAGGTGGGGTGGTGGTTGCACGTGCCGGTAATGAAGAAAAAAGCCAGCTGGCAATGCGCTATGGATTCGACCTCGGCGAACAATCCAGTGCCCGGGTATACTTCAAATCATCTGATTATGACAGCAGCTATGCCACCGAACTGGATAACGATGCCGGTGATGAATGGAGCAACTACCAGGGTGGTTTCCGGATGGAAATTCCTCTCAGCACCAGGGACCAGTTAACCCTGCAGGGTGACGCCTACCGCGCAGATGAAAATCAAATTATCCGGCTCGAGTGGCTGGATCCAGCGCTTGCGGAAAACAACCCGCCAGACCAGAACCTGCCCTTTAGAAAAGTGAATAACCCCGACATCATTGACTCCAGCGGCCATAACCTGCTGGCGCGCTGGCAACGGACTGGGGAAGGCGGTTTGAATAGTACGCTGCAGATCTACCTTGACCAGACAAAACGTCAGGAGCTGATTCTCGATCAGAGACACGATATCCTCGATATCGATTTTACCCAGCATTATAATGGATGGGAGTCTCACAATATCATCTGGGGTGCGGGCTATCGCAGGACTGAAAATGACAATATAAGCAGTTTCAATGTTGCAATTCTAAAGGCATCCGAATCCACCTCTCTGGTCAGTGCATTTATCCAGGATGAAATTGTGCTGAAACCGGAAACGTTACGCCTGACCCTCGGGGTCAAGCTGGAAGATAGTGACTACACCGGTGTAGAGACTCAGCCAAGCGCCCGTATCGTCTGGCTGGCTACCAGTAAGCAGACGCTGTGGGCTTCAGTTTCGCACGCGGTTCGCACCCCTTCGCAGATCGAAACTTCCGGCCGTATCGTCACCAGTATCTTTGTGAATCCGTTTATCACGCCCGTGACTACAGGCGACGTCATTTATGCCAACGGCAGTGATACATTTGACTCTGAAAAGTTAAATGCCTTTGAGCTGGGTTACCGTGTGCAGCCGAATGAGCGACTGTCTCTCGATTTTGCCCTGTTCCGGAATGAGTATCGAGACCTGAATACCTTTGAGGTCACCGGTGTTCAGTCCCTGGCAAATCCGTTCGATCCTGCAAACCCGGTACTGATTCCATCCGGCTTTGTTTTCGATAATAAACGTGATGCGAGCAGCCAGGGCATCGAGCTTTCAGCTGACTGGTATGCCACGGAATCGTGGCGCTTGCAGCTGAGTTACAGCACTCTCAGGATAGACGCCGAGAATCATACAGATAGTGGAGACACGATAACGATATCGTCAGTGGTAGGTTCTGCGCCGAAAAATCAGTGGTCACTACGCTCATTGCATACGCTGTCCGACAGTATGACGCTGGATCTGTGGCTGTATCGCAACGACGAGCTAAAAAACACCAGTTTCTCTATTCCTACCGCCATTCCAGCCTATTCCAGTTTCAATGCACGCCTGGGCTGGAAAATACAACATAACCTGGAGTTCGCTGTGGTCGGCCACAACCTGCTGGCAGATCAGCATAAAGAGTTTGCCGGTGAAGGCTTTATCAGTAGAACCGAAGTGGAGCGCTCCCTCTATGCTCAGCTGCGCTGGGACTTTTAGGCGCTTTCTCAGGCTGATTCCTGTAATGCTGCCATGATGCAATTAAACCTGTGCAGAAAACGACTGCAAGCGCTTGCGGTACTGGCGAGCCTTGTGCTGCTGGTTTGCCTGCCCGCGGCGGCAACTTCGCCGACTCCCGAGTACCGGCTGAAAGCCGCGTTAATCTATAAGTTAACAAAATTCGTCAGCTGGCCCGACAGCCCCCAGCTGACAGCGCAAAAATATTTCAACATTTGCCTGCT
Organism: Gammaproteobacteria bacterium; assembly: GCA_014382695.1. Taxonomy (GTDB): domain Bacteria; phylum Pseudomonadota; class Gammaproteobacteria; genus JACNJF01. The sequence goes on from JACNJF010000140.1 coordinate 19,780, forward strand.
CGGAAACGATCGATTTGGCGAGGCACTCGAC